>DATCUC010000268.1:0-9103 GCA_036567625.1 Anaerolineaceae bacterium
CCACCAGCAGGCCGGCGCCGGGGCCTTCGTGCTGGACGGCAAGATGGTGGATATGCCCGTGGTTCGCGCCGCCGAGCTGGTGCTCGAACGCGCGCGGGCTGCCGGGGTTGAGGTATAACGGCCCGGCGCAAGTACGGTATAATGCAGCCTATTCAACGATGAGGAGCATGCTGATGCCGTACTGGCTGGTGATTTTGATCGGATTGCTTGGTGGGGTCGCGGTTGGTTTTCAAACCCCCATTTCCGGGGCCATTGGCGGGCGCATTGGAGCGGCCTCCAGCAGCTTTATCATCCACCTGGGCGGGTTGATCGCCACCACCATTTTGCTTGTCGCGCGCGGCGGCGAGAAAATCCGCGACTGGACCACCATCCCCTGGTACATGCTCGGCGCGGGAGTATTTGGCCTGGTGCTCTTCCTGACCACCACCGTCACCCTGCCGCGCGTTGGCGGCGCAATGATGGTGGTGTTAATCGTCATCGGCCAGTTGTGCGTCGGGCTGTTGATCGATCACTTTGGCTGGCTGGGCGTCACCCCCCGGCCGGTGGATTGGCCTCGCCTGGCGGGTGCAGCCGTTCTCGTCTTCGGCGCGTACCTGGTTTCGCGCTAGTCCGCAATCGTTCTTGCAAAAAACCACAAACAGCCAGGGCAAAAAACCCCGGCTGTTTCCTTTTTCTCACACGACCAGTCTAATTTTTCGGTTCCTGGTCGTCGTCGCCTTTTAACCCTTCGCGGAATGAGCGCAAGCCGCTGCCGACCTCGCGAAAGATCTTGCTGATCCGACCAGCGCCAAACAGAAGAATAATCACCACAACAATCAGGATGATCTCGGGTGTGCCCAGACCTGCAATCATCGTACCCTCCCTATCGCGCTGTGAACTTTCAGCGTAGATATTAACATGATAACACAAACCGGGGTTGCTTTAGCGGTGCTTGCCTAGCCTTTGCGCTACCGGCAGACTGCGGACGCCGGCGCGGGTTTTCGCCTCGGCAGCCTGCTGCTCTTCCAGCGGCATCAGGCGTAGATCGACCACGGCGCCCAACGCTTCCGCCAGGCGGATCGCCGTTTCCAGCGAGGGTCGCACGGCCGTGCTTTCAATACGCGAAACCACTGCCTGCGTCGTGCCGGCCTTTTCGGCCAGTTCTTGCTGAGTCATTTTGCGCTGCTTGCGCAGTAGCAAAATCTGGTCCGCCAGCCGGTAGTACGGCAGAATGCGGTAGTATTCGCGGGCTACTGCCGGGTTGGCAAGTTGTTCTTCGACGATCTGATCAAAATCGCTCATGATCTTCCTTACACAAATCCATCACAAAAGAATGCGGGAATTTTATCCGTTCAAACCAAGCCAGCGGTCAAAGCGCCGGTGCGCCAGGTCTACCTGCTCGCGAGGGGTCTTTTGGGTGGTCTTCAAAAAGGCAGCCAGCAAAACAAAGATTTGCCCGCAGCGGGCAAATAGAATCCGGTGGCGATCTTTGCGCAGTTCCCAAACCGTATCATCCAGAGCAATGGCCATCTGGGTGTCTTCCAGGTCTGGGCCAACTGCTTTAAGACGCTGCAACGCCGCCATCATCACCGCGATATCTTTCTCGTTCCGGCCCTTTTGGAAAATATACTCAAATACCGGTTTTGAACCGTCCTCTTCCACATAAAAAACGATATTCCAGGGTTTGACCACTATCCCACCTCGTCAATATATCACAAAAGATATAATTTTGCAATGCCCCTGGCCGGTTGTTAGCCAGATGTAACCGGGCTGTTGCTCTTACAAACGTTTGAGCGAACGATATGCTACACTACTGCGTATAAAGGAGAGATTCTATGCCTGAAGCCCCTGGCCCCGAAACAACCCAACGCCTGCTGGAGCAAAAAGTGGTATGGATTGCCAGCGTACGCCCCGACCAGCGCCCCCACCTGGTTCCCGTGTGGTTCGTCTGGCACGCGGGGATGTTTTATTTTAGCACTTCGCCCGACAGCGTCAAAGCCCGGAACATCGCCGCCAACCCGCGCGTGACTCTGGCATTGGAAGACGGTTCCAATCCGGTGATCTGCGAAGGCGAGGCGCAGCCGGTGGCGCGCTCCACTGAAGTCGCGGATGCCTTCTTTCGCAAATATGAATGGAACCTGGACACCGAAGAACACTTCCACCAGATGTATGCCGTGGTCCCGCTGCGCTGGATTAACTGGTAAGGTTCGGTTCAGCCGCGTTTTTTCATCTTCACCAGGCCCAGGGCCATTGCCCGGCCGATCGATTCAGCCCGCGTGCGCGCCCCCAACCGGGCCTTAATAATGCCAATGTGATTGGTAACCGTGTGCGCGCTCAGGCCCAGCCGCGCGGCAATCTCTTTATCCGTCAGCCCTTCCATCAACCCCTGGAGCACATCGACCTGGCGCGCCGAAAGACGCAGCGGCTTGCCGGCGCCGGGTCCGGCCAGGGGTTCCAGCGGCGCGACGATCACGCTGCCGCCCAGCCGTACCGCGCGAAATGCCTGCTGTGCTCCTGCCTGAAAGCCCAACGGGGGCATCCACTGCCCTTCCAGCACCGCGCGCACCAGCTCGTCAGGCCCCAGGTCAGATTGCAGCAAAAGCACGCTGTCATCATTGGGGAGAAATACCAGCCGGGTCATAAGACGATCTCGTCCGGTAACAAGAATGCTGTGATCATGTTGCCTCAATCATAGAAATTTTATTCTATTTTTATTATCATCACTTTTGATTTCGGTGTCAAGTAGTTTAGATCAAGAACCGCTGCCAGTTTGGCGCATACCCCGGCCGGGGAAAAATACATGCCGGACGCGAAAGTTGCGCGCCCGGCATGCCGGTAACAAAGAAAGGCCAGCCAGTGACGACTACTTAAGATGATCCCAGGTAGTTTGTCCGTTCCGTTGGGAATGTAAAACACCCCACAGGATTAATAGGCCAATAACCGGTGACATGAGCGCGCGCAATTGCCCAGATCCGTCGATCACCTGCGGCAGAACAATCAGAAAACCGATCACCTGCACCACCATGATCACCCAGAAGCCCCACTTCTTCCAATAGAGTAAGGCTGCCACCCCTGCGATCGTGACCAGGTTGAGCCCAAAAGAAATAAAGTCACCCAGGAAAATATTCAACCCGGCCACCACGATATTCACCACCAGCATAAAATACAACCAGAACGTGGTAAAGCCCGGGCGCTTAAATGGAACAAATTCCACCGCACTCGGCGAAGCATAACCTTCCGAATTCTGCATCCTATCCTCCCCTATGTTCTTCCTCTACGAGATTTTCATTTGTCAGGTTGGTCTTTCAGTTGCTTTGAGAATTAACGATTTTTTACGCCGGTCGTTACCCGGTGACGCGGGCAGCCCTGAGTATAATTACCTGTATTATGGAAAAAACGACCAACAGACAATGGTGGCAGACCGGGGTCACCTACCAGATTTACCCGCGCAGTTTTCAAGATACCAACGCCGATGGCATTGGCGATCTGCCCGGGATCATCCAGCGCCTGGGATACCTCGCCGATCTTGGCGTGGACGCGCTGTGGCTCAGCCCCTTCTATCCTTCTCCGATGAAGGATTTTGGCTACGATGTTTCCAACTATACCGGTGTGCACCCGCTGTTCGGCAGCCTGGCCGATTTCGACCAGTTGGTGACTGCTGCGCACGCGCGCGGCATGAAGATCATCATTGACTACGTCCCCAACCATACCTCCGACCAGCACCCCTGGTTTCTCGAATCGTGCTCCAGCCGCGACAACCCCAAACGCGACTGGTATCTGTGGCGCGACCCAAAACCAGACGGCTCGCCGCCCAATAACTGGGGCTCCACCTTTGGCGGCCCAGCCTGGACGTGGGATGCCGTTACCGGGCAGTATTACTTCCATCACTTCCTCAGAGAGCAGCCCGATCTCAACTGGCGCAACCCCGAGGTGCAGGCCGCCATGCTGGACGTGCTGCGCTTCTGGCTGGAGCGCGGCGTCGACGGTTTCCGCATGGACGTGGTCGGCATGATCTTGAAAGACCCGGATTTCCGCGATAACCCCCTTAACCTGGACGCGCCCGCGCACCTGCACCCGAACGATCTGGTGGCCCGCCAGCACAATATCTACAATCAAGACCTGGACGACGTGCACGCAATCATTGCCCAGATGCGCCGTCTGCTGGATGACTACGGCGAGCGCGTGGGGATTGGCGAAATCTGGTACGACCTGCCGCGCTGGGTGCGCTATTACGGCGCGCAAGGCGAAGGGCTGCACCTGCCGTTTAACTTCCGGCTGATTGGCGCGCCGTGGACAGCCCAGGCCGTGCGCGCCTCGGTCGACGCGCTGGAAGCCGCGCTGCCTCCCTTTGCCTGGCCCAATTACGTTCTCGGCAACCACGACACGCCGCGCCTTGCCAGCCGGATTGGCGCGCCCCAGGCACGCATCGCCGCTATGCTGCTGCTCACCCTGCGCGGCACGCCAACCCTGTATTACGGCGATGAACTGGGCCTGGAAAACGGCCGGATTGCCCCGCACCAGATCCAGGACCCGCAGGGCATCAACCTGGGCGCGGAGCGCACGCGCGACGTGGCGCGCACGCCCATGCAGTGGAGCGGCGTACCGTTTGCCGGTTTTTCCACGGTAGAACCCTGGCTGCCGCTCAGCGCCGACTGGCGCGAGCGTAATGCGGCGAACCAGGAAGAAGATCCGCTATCCATGCTCAGCCTGTACCGGCGGCTGCTGGCCCAGCGCCGCACATCGCCCGCATTGCACGGCGGCAGCTATCACCCGGTAGAGACATCCGCGCCAGAGTGTTACCTGTACTTGCGCGAAGAAGGCGCGGAGCGTTGGCTGGTAGCGCTCAACTTCAGCAGCGCGCGGCAGGCCGCGCGCACCGCGCTGGCGGGCCGCGGTCAGATCGTCCTTTCTACCGCACTCAACCGGGTGGAGCACGTTGATCTGCGTGAAATCAGCCTGGGTCCGGATGAGGGCCTGCTCATCCGGCTGGACTAATCCTGGCGCGGGCTTTCGTCAGCTTCGGGGCCGGCCTGCACGGCCAGTTCGTTGTGCACATCCACCACGCCCGGCACTTCATTGGCAACCGATTCGGCCATCTGGCTCACCAGGCGGTTGACAACGCTGCCGTGCAGGGTGATCTCGCCATTCATCACGTCAATGGTGATGCGCGCGTCATCAATATCGCCATTGTCGCGCAGCCGGGTCAGAAGATCCTGGCGCATCTCCTCATCTGAGGGACGGCCGCCTTCGTTACGGATGCCGGTTCCCGGGCCATCTTCCCGGCCATGGGTCTTGATTGGTACGTACTGGCTCTCGCGCGCGCCGCGCCCTTCCCATCCCTGCTCGTTGGGCTGTTCTTCCTGCTGCGGCTGGTTGCTGCGTTCCTGCTGGCTCATTACATCTGCTCCTTGTATTGATTTGAGTCCAAACCAAATAAAACCCCTCGGTTTGAGTGTAGGCGATTTCGCCAGGGGTGCAATCAGGACTTTCCCTAAGCCCCAAGACAAGCGCTACGGGACTGGGATGGAGCAGGTTTGCGCCAGGTCAATTTCCGCTTGCGCCAGCCGGTTATCCCGCGAGAAAGCGAGGGTATATCCATCCACCGCGCACAGATACATACCTTGCGCCAGGGTTTCTTTGGCTTTCGCCGTCCATTCAGCATCGGCAAAGAAATACAGCGTTTGCGCATCCGGTCGCCCGGCCGCGAGTTCTGCCCACTGCAGATCAGCGTAATCGCGAATGGCCGCCTGATTGCTGCGCGCGATGTAACCGTAATTGAGCGTCAGCCGCTGGTGGGCTGCCCAAATTGCCAGCGGATCGGAGGCAAACTCACGCACTTTTTTGGCCGGCAGCACCACAACGTGCCGGTTCGTGTCTGCCGCCGGCTGCCAGAAATCCGCTTGGAGCGGCGAGGCGTAGACAGAAAATTCTACCTGCTTTTTCGCCGCATACAGCGGGCGCAGGTCCGCAAACTGGAGCAGCAGCACAAAGCCCATCACCAGCCCGGGATAGCGCACCCGGCGGATCACCGTTGCCAGCCCCAAGATCAGTGCGAAGTACACCACCGGCCAGATAAACCGCCCCGACGAGCGGAACAGGCAGAAGAAACGGTACAGCCCATCTGGCAGGCTCCAATCCCAAATGGGTTGCAGCCCAATGGCCGCCTTATTGGTCAGCGCGAACAGGGTGAAAACCAGCGCAGCCGCGCCGAATGCCGCGAAAAAGGCCCGGTGTTTGCGCAGATCAGCCCACTGCGGGAAGAGATACGCCGCCACCAGCCCCAGCAGCAGCCCGCCCAACCCAAGATAACTGAAACCCTCGTACTGCCCGCCGGTGATCGGAAAGCCTTTGAGAAACGCAGAGGAAAAATCCAGCGGGTTGACCAGCCCGTTCAAATTCCACGAATACAGGCCGTAGCCGCTGATCATCAGGTTTTGAAAGCCCAGCGAAAACACGCCGCTGACATAGCCGGTGAGTACGATTGCCCCAACTGCGCCGGCTGCATCCAGCGCCAGGCCCCAGCGCGGCCGCTGGTCGCGGTTGCAAAAATACAGCGCAATCAACCACAACGGCGCGAGCATGGGAATGTAATAGATATGCACCAGCATCGCCGTGCCAAACAGCAGCGGCCAGGCCGGGCGCCATAACCGCCCGCGGTAGGCACGAATGGCCAGCCAGATACTGGCCAGCACAATCCAGTGCGCCGCGAGCGAGCTATGGTAGAAAGCGCGAAAGATCATCGCCGGCGAAAGCACCAGCAGCGAAGCCCCCACCACCGCCAGCGGTAGCGACCGGGTGAACTCGCGCATAATGAGCATGCCCCAAAGCATTTGCAGCACCACGCACAGCAGCTCCCACAGGCCAAAGTATTGAAAACTGGTCTCCAGCCAGGGAGACAGCAGCTTGAACGGGATGGCCAGCAGTGGAATGGCATCCATGTACGTCACCGAGGTTCCCGCCGGGTAACCCAGCGAGCGGATCTGGCCCAGCGGGAACTGCCACGGGTCATTGCGAAAAAACTCCCAGCCCAACTGGTGCTGGAGCATATCGCCCCCGGCGTTGTAGATCCAGTTGACATGCGTGACGTATAGCCCAAAGCGCCCATAGAGAACCAAATACCAGGCCAGGCCCAACACCGCGCTCAGCCCGGCCAGGATAAGAACGCGCAGCCAGGGCGCGCGGCTTTCCAGGCGGGCAAATGCGAGGAAGAGGTCTGATCGATTTTGCCGGGCAGCATTCATGCGCGCAGGATACCTCATTCAGGCGGATGGATCGCTTAAGGGTATCACAGATTTGCAATTCCAGTGGGCCTCAAACCAGCGCGGCCTGGTGGTGCGCCAACCGCGCCTGGTCATAGACGAGGCTTCTACAGCCCGCGCTGGATCGCGCAGTGTGTAGTATACTTTTCTTAACGATTAGGTTCGCCTATTTAGACTGCACTTCGCAGGCGCGTGAATGGGCGGCCCGCATTTCCCAGCCACTTGACTGGATAATGCAACTGGAGGCATTGTGGCTTCTTCTCCCAGTTATACCGAAGCTGTACAGGATTATCTGAAGGCGATCTACAGCCTGACGAATTCTGGAGATTTCACAACCACCAAGCGCGTGGCCGAACGCTTGAACGTGGCCGCTCCCTCGGTGACCAACATGGTGCAGCGCATGGCCGCGTTTCATCCGCCGCTGGTGGAATACCACAAACACAAAGGTGTGGCCCTCACCGATGCCGGGCGCGCGGAGGCCCTGCGCACCATCCGCCGCCACCGGTTGATTGAGCTGTTCCTGGTGCGCATTCTCGGCTATGGCTGGGAAGAAGTGCACGCCGAAGCCGAGCGCCTGGAGCATGCCATCTCTTCCAATTTTGAAGACCGGCTGGCAGCGCTGCTGGGCGAACCCGATTTCGACCCGCACGGCGACCCAATCCCGGACCGCAACCTGGATTTACCCGCCGAAAAAT
Organism: Anaerolineaceae bacterium; assembly: GCA_036567625.1. Classification (GTDB taxonomy): domain Bacteria; phylum Chloroflexota; class Anaerolineae; order Anaerolineales; family Anaerolineaceae; genus CALDSL01. The sequence continues at coordinate 7,934 of DATCUC010000268.1, forward strand.
TGGTGACGCTTACCCAAATGGGAGCGGGCAGCCGGGGGGTGGTGCGCCGCATCAACCATGCCGAAGCCGGCCTGGTGCGTTACCTGGAGGAACACGGTGTGAGCATGAACGCCGAGATCGAGGTGCTGGAGCAGGTAGCCTGGGACCGCACCGTGCACATCCGCGTCGCGGGCATTTCACAGGAACACGTGCTCGGCGAAGCTGCCGCGTCGCTCATCTGGCTGGAAATCTCCCCGCGCGCGTAATAACAAGCCACCCCACCCCGCTGCAGCGGATAACCTTTATTCCTGCAACCGGGTCGGTAGGCCCTCAATTTCCATGATCTTCAACGCATTGGTTGTTGGACTGGCGCCGGGGCGCAGTTGGTAATCAAACACCATGTGGCCATCGCGGACATCCTCGCGAAAATGGTAATTGTGTACGCCGGGCAGCACATCCGCCAGCTTTGCCAGCTCCAGGTCGTGCGTTGAGATCAGCCCGCTGCCGCGTTTTCCGGCCAGCCGCTGCGTGTACGCCTGGCTGCCCTGCTGGCGCTCGCGGTTGTTGGTCCCGCGAAAGATCTCATCGATCAGGAAAAACAGCGGCGCGCCCTGGTCGCGCTCCAGCGCATCCAGCAGCCCCTTCAGGCGGCGCACCTCGGCATAGAAGTACGAAATCCCGTCACTGAGTGAATCGCTCAGATTAATGCAGGTAAACAACCGGAACGGCAGGCTGGCAAACCGCTCCGCGCACACCACCGCGCCGGCGTTGGCCAGCACCAGGTTGACCCCCACGGTACGCAAAAACGTACTCTTGCCCGACATATTCGAGCCAGTGATGATGAACACTTCGCCCAACTGCTGAATGCGAAAGGCGTTCGTCACGCGCCCGGCGCGCGGCAGCAGCGGGTGGCCCAGCCCTTCCGCCGCCAGCACCGGGGCATCAGGTTCCGGCGGGGATTGGGGCGCCGTGTAATCCGGGTTGAGCAGCGCAAAATTAGCCAGCGAAGCCACCGCTTCCAACTCGTACCAGGCGTCCAGCCAGGCGGGCAAACTACCCAGCAGGTGGAGCTTATATTTTTCCAGCAAGTAGGTAAAAAATACGTCCCAGGGCATCAGGGTATTGAGCAGCAGGCCCAAAAACGGGTTATTCCGCAGCCCGGCCGCGGAAACGATGCGCGACAGGCGGCGC
>DATCUC010000269.1:0-4444 GCA_036567625.1 Anaerolineaceae bacterium
ATTGAGATCCGCGCGCCAGAGCTTAACCCGCGCTTCGTGGCCGGGCTTGTACGCGGCGTAGAGCCGCGCCCCAGCCCCTACCCGGTGCAGGTGCGCCTGCGCCTGGCCGGGATGCGCCCCATCAACAGCATCGTCGATGCTACCAACTATGTGATGCTCGAACTGGGCCAGCCGCTGCACGCCTTCGACTACGATGAGCTGCAGCGCCGCGCGGGCGGAAAAGCCCCCACCATCATCACCCGCACCGCCGCGCCCGGTGAAACCCTCACCACGCTGGATGATGTGCAGCGCAAGCTGGACGACTTCACCGTGGTGGTGGCCGACACCGCCGGGTCGCTGTCGATTGCCGGGGTGATGGGCGGCCAGGAAAGCGAAGTCACCGCCAACACGCGCAATATCCTGCTCGAGGGCGCGGCATGGAATTTCATCAACATCCGCAAGACGGTCGCCGCGCAAAAGCTCAATTCCGAGGCGGCCTACCGCTTCGCGCGCGGCGTGCATCCTGCCCTGGCCGAAGACGGCGTGCGCCTGTGCCTCGACCGCATCGCCGAATGGAGCGGCGGCGAGATCGCCCCGGGGCTGGTGGATAATTACCCCTTGCCCGCGCGCGATCCGCTGGTGACGATCACCGAGAGCGACGTGCAGCGCCTGATCGGCGTGCATATCCCCGCCGCGCAGATCGCCGAACTGCTCACCCGGCTGGAATTCCGCTGCGAAGTGAACGGCGACAGCGTCAGCGCGCAAACCCCGCCGCTGCGCCTGGACATCGGCGAGGGCGTGATCGGCAAAGCCGACCTGATCGAAGAAGTGGCGCGGCTGTACGGTTACAATAATGTGCCCGCTACCCTGCTGGCCGATGCGCTGCCGCAGCAGCGCCGCAATCCGCTGCTGGACGCCGAAGAGAACCTGCGCGACGTGCTGGCCGAGTTGGGACTGATGGAAGCCATCACCCACCGCCAGACCTCGCCCGAGCGCGAAGCCCGCGCGCTGCCGCTCAGCGTGGCCGCGCAGGATGTGCCCTACGTGCGCCTGCTCAACCCCATTTCGTCAGACCGCACCGTCATGCGCCGCAGCCTGATGGTTTCGGTGCTGGAAGTGCTGGAGCGCAACATCCGCCAGCGCGAGCGGCTGGCCTTCTTCGAAATCGGCCCGGTGTTCCTGCCCGACCCCGAGCAGGTGCTGCCCGCCGAGCCGCTGCACCTGGCGATTGCCCTTAGCGGTCTGCGGCTGGAAAGCAGTTGGGACCGCCCGGTGAAGGACCATTTCGACTTCTTTGATCTGAAGGGCATTTTGGAAGAAGCGCTAACCGGGCTGCACCTGAGCAATATCAGCGTTGCCCCCGCCGAGCATCCATCCTTCCACCCCGGCAAGTGCGCCTACCTGCTGGTGGATGGCCGCCCGGTGGGCGTGTTTGGCGAGCTGCACCCGCTGGTGAAAGAACGCTTTGCCTTTGGCCCGGCCGCGGTGCTGGCCGCCGAGATCGACCTGAGCGGCGTGCTGCCGCTGGTGCAAGAGCGCTTCCGCGTCAGCCCGGTGCCGGCTTTCCCGCCGGTGCTGGAAGATATCGCCGTGATCGTCGACGAAGACCTGCCCGCCGGGCGGTTGGAAGAGGTCATCCGCCAGGCCGGCGGCAAGATGCTGGCCGGGCTGCGCCTGTTCGACGTCTTTCGCGGCCCGCAGATTGGCGCGGGCAAGAAAAGCCTGGCCTACGGCCTCACCTACCAGTCGGCCGAGCGCACCCTGACGGATGCCGACGCCGCGCAAATCCGCCAGCGCATCATCCGCCGGTTGGAGCAAGAACTCGGCGCAAAACTGCGCAGCTAGAGAAAAACAATCAAAAAAGCGAGAGCCAGAAACGGCTCTCGCTTTTTCTAATGAAAACTCAGTTTACGGCAAGGCTTCCATCGCGGTAATCTGCGCCTGGCGGGCCAGGTCGGTGGCCGCGGCGAGGATGCGCAGCGCTTCCTCGGGGTTGTGGAAGCCCATGCTGTTCTCGGCGGCGATGAAATCCCAGCGCATCTGCGCGGCGCGGTGCAGCTTGCGCGCCGCATCGATCTTGGCCGCGTCGGCCTTGGGATCAGCCGCGGCCTTCTTGATCGCGTCAATCGCCACGATCAGCGCGTCTTCGGTGGCGCTCATCGTATCGGCCACGCTCTTTTGAATAATCGATACCCGTTCGGTCACGTAATCCACATCCGTGTGGCAGGTGCCGCAGGCGCGCGCCGGGTCAAACAGCGGCGAGTGCGTGTCATGCGTCGAGAACTTCACCGCGCCGTCGCGGGTGTAGGGCATATGGCAGTCGGCGCAGGCTACTCCGGCGTTATAGTGCGTGCTGCCCGCGGTGTACATCTCAAACTCAGGGTGCTGCATCTTCAACATCGGCGCGCCGTCTTCTTTGTGCGTCCAATCGCTGAAGTTGACCTCGGTGTAGTAGGCTTCGATATCCTCGATCTTCGTGCCGTTGGCCCACGGGAAGGTCAGGTACTTGCCATCGCCCTTGAAGTAATATTCCACGTGGCAGTTGGCGCATACCACGGTGCGCATCTCCTGGCGCGTAAAGCTGCGCCAGTCTTTGCCCTGGGCCTTGAGGGCTTCATCCAGCGCCGGGTTGGTCACCACCAGCCGCATCGTGCCGGCTTCATGGCAGTTCGCGCAGCCAATCGGCTCGTTGATCCGCGGCGTCATCTCGGCAAACTTCATCGCGTCGTACTTCGCCATGCCCATATCCGACCACAGCATCGGGTTGTTGGACGACTTGCACGAGTAGCAGGTGGCGGGGGTCTTCTCGCCTACGCGCTTGGTTTCGCGCACGTCCACCAGGGCCATGCGGTGACCGCGCTCCTCGTTGTAATCCTCGCTAAACGGGTACCCGGCGAAGAGCGTCACAATGCGCGGGTCAAGCTCCACGCGCGAGAACGGGTCCGAGCCGCCGTAGGCAGTGCGCACATTGTTGGTCTCGGTCAGCAGCAGCGTGCTCCACTGATTGGGGAAATTCTGCCCCCAGATCGAGCTGTCAGGCTCCATAGCCTTCACTTCCACCAGCGGCTGCACGCCGCGCACCTGCATGGGCTGGTTGCGCATGAACACCAGCAGCGCCACAATGACCCCGGTGAGGATCAGGATAATGGCGATCAATGCGGCAGGGATAAACCAGGGTTTTCGCAACATGTTCATTCCTCCTTACGGTCTTGTAGGGCTTCGTACATGCCCTTATCCTGATGCGGTAAAATGCTAATCCCGCGCTGCCCGTGGGCAACATCGGTGTGGCAGTCAAAACAGTAGCGCCCGCCCTCGTGCGGCGCGTCTTCCGTGCCGTCGGCGATCATCGATACCGCGGTCTCATGGCAGCGAATGCAGTTCGCCTGGATGATGTTGGACGTCGATTCTTTGGCGCGCAGCGGCTCGGGGATATGCCCCAGGGTGAACATGGTCACATGGGTCATGCCCGAACGCGCCTTCACAAAGTACTTGGGGATGAACTCGTGCGGTGTGTGACAGTCGTTGCAGGTTGCCCACGGCTGGTGACCGGCGTGATACCAGCCTTCGTACACGGCATCCATTACATGACAATTGTTGCAGGTGGTTGGGTCATCGCCCAGGTAGACGGTAAAGTTCGTCGCCCACAGCCCCACCCCAGCCACAACCGCCAGTGCAAGCAACCCCACCAGGACCACATATTTCATTGTCGGTTCCTTTCTGTGGCTCGATCAGGTTTTTGCGAATGGTCAGTTGGAGAACAGTTATGCATATTATACCGAATTTCTCAGATCATTTTAATCTTTTTCCCATTAGGGAAACGTCATGATTTTGGTGATAATCGTCACAGGCTGGAATAAACAAAAATGCCTCTGGTGATCGCGATCACCAGAGGCGTTCGGATGGTTTCGGATCAGTCGTTAGGGCAGGAAATTAAAGGTTTCGGCGATCTCCGCGCTGGCGATTTCAATAGATTCGGCTTGCTTCGTATCGACAAAAAATTCGATCACCGCGTAGCGGGGAGCCTGAACAAAAATGTACGCCCACCCCGTGCGCGAATACGAGCTATCGCCAAAGGTAAACTTCAATACATAGCCATCCAGATAATCGCCCTTGAAGGGTTCCATCGAAATGCGCTGGTATCCATCGAACATTCCGGCGTACTGCTGGTCGAATACCTGGGCGACGAGCTGGGTCGTCACGCCGGCAGAGATGGCGGTTTCGGGTGAATTGCCGCCAACGCCAATCGACATGGCGTTATCTCCACCCAGCCCCGCATTGTACATCACCAGTTCCACGCCGCTCAAAAGCGAGCTTTCAATCGGCCACCAGTGTTCCGACGCGGTAATGGTAAAGTGCGCTTCGCTGTCTCGAAACGCGCGTTTGCCGTCTACCACCGCCGGGATGGTCTTCAAAAAGCGCAGTGAGGCATCCGCATTGTCCAACTGCTCGCCCGGTTCGTCCTCAC
>DATCUC010000270.1:0-1576 GCA_036567625.1 Anaerolineaceae bacterium
CTCGCGCGGTTCAGCCGGCGGGCGCGCTGCATACACCGCCAGCAACCACAGGCCGATCTGCGCCAGGCCCACGGCGAAATACACCAGCACAATCCAATCCGCGCTGACCTGGTAACGCCCGCCCGATGACCGCGCTGCGCCATTAGACAGGCAGATGGCGAGGAACACCACCAGCGGCGCCAGCCCTGCCCAGCGCAGCCGGCGCCAAGCCAGGGCAATACCCAGGCAAATGACCGCCAGATGCACAGTCAGATTGAGGAACGTTCCAGCCGGCGGAGAAACCAGCCCGGTGCTGGTGTACGGAAACTCGCGCAGCGCGGTTGACGGAAATGCCATTTTTGGCTGGCCCGGCAGCACGTACAGAGCGGAAAGCGCGGTATGCAGCGTATGCTTGACGGCTGCCCGGGCATATGCCGCGATGCCGCTGCCCCCAGACTGCGCAGGAACCGCGGCGGCCGCCGCGGTTGGCGCGGGCGTGGGCGTTCCAAGCGTCACGGCAGTGGGGATAGGCGTTTTGGGAACCACCGTGGGCGCGGCAATCGCATTCGACCCGGGCAAGATCACCGGGCGCTGGCGCAAAAAGCGCTGTTTGACCACATTTTCCAGCTTTGGCGCGAAAAACACGGTAACGTTGTTGCGCAGCGTGGTGCGCACCGACCAGGGCGTGATGCCAATGCTGAAGGCCAGCAGCAGGGTCAAAACGCCCAGTAATGCCCGCCGCGGGGTCTTGATCTGCGTCAGCAGCCAGTAGACCAGGCACGCCGCCAGTACAAACAGCGGGTTGGCGCGCACCATCGCCGCGGCCGCCAGCAGCAGCCCGCTCAGCGCCAGGTACGGCCAGTTTGGCTGGCGCGAGAAGGCCAGCATAAAGGCCAGCAGCGCCAGCGACATCAGCAGCGTGGCCGGGAATTCGGTCATCATCCAGCGCACGTGCGAAACGCTCAGCCAGCGCGTGGCTTCGATGGCGTTCATTTCCTGGATGATGAACAGCCCGGCCAGCAGCACCCCCGCTGCGCGCCCGTGCAGCCGGCGGCCCAGCGCGTACAGCCCGGCCGGGAAGATGGCAAAAACAATTACCTGGAGGGTGATGGTGGCGTTGTAACCCTGCCCCGCCAGCGCGCGCAGCAGCGCCAAAAAGGCCATGTACACCGGCCGGTCGGTGAACTGCCGGCGCAGGATGCCTTCACCCATCAACAGGTACTGCCCGCCAACGTCAAACTGGACGGAATCAGAAAACGGGTGATACTGGTAATCGGGTGGGAAGGGCCCCGGGGCAAAAAAACCGGTGGGCAGCGACACAACATTCCATAAGATCGCGGCCGCCAGCCAGGCGCCCAGCTCCAGGAGCGTGTCAATCCTTTGCCATTGGGGCGGCGTGTCTTTGACCAGGCGCGGCCCGGCCGCCAGTCCAATCCCCAACAGGGCAAGTACAACGGCCAGCATTTGCAGCGAACTGATGCCAACGCTGGGATTGTTCCATCCCTGGTTATCGGGTGTCACGCCAAACCCGCTGAGGAAGCTGAACGCCACCAACGCCAGCCCGGCCAGCAGCAGCCCCAGGGTCAGCCGCAGCATG
>DATCUC010000271.1:0-23624 GCA_036567625.1 Anaerolineaceae bacterium
AAATTGATCAACGGCTGGCGCAAGCCGGCGGTAATTAGCGGCTGCCGGGTTAGTTACCCGCCAGGCCGCCGCGCGGGCGCGCTACCCCGCCGCTCCTTCCGGCGCGTTTCAACTGGCTGAATAAGGCCGACCCCGCGCCAAGCGCGGTCATCAGGTAGGCATCTGTCAGGCTGCTCAGGTCGCCTAAGATGGCGCTGGCTGCGTATCCAAACGACAACAGAGAAAGCGGCGCTCCGTCGCGAATAACGAACATCAAGAAGATTAATACCTGCCCCAGCGTGACGGAAAAAATCGTCAGCAACCCGGCGAGCAGGATGCTGGCAAAATTCATGCGCGTACCCACCTGGCGCATCAGCCACAGCATCGCGCCCAGGATAAGAAACGCGGTCAGCGAAGCGATGAGATCAAAGGTAAAGCCAATGAACGCCCAGACCACTGCGCCCAGCAGCGCCGTGGCAAGGGCCACCAGCAGCCCGGCTCTCAGGCTGCGCGGCGTATTTGCGATAAAGAGTTCATCACTTTCGGTCCAGGGCGTGTCGCTCGAGAAACAGGCCGCGCACAGGTAGCGCGGAATGCCGTTGATGGAAGTCCACTCTGGCTGCTGATCGGGCAGGCGCGGGCAGTCGGGGTTTTCGCAGGTTTCCAACGCAAGCGGGCGGGTGTGAGTAAAGATGGCCGAGATAAAGGTCTGGATGCGCATGGCGACATCTGAGGCTGTACCGCCGCGCTGAGCCGGGAGAAAAAGCTGGGTAAAGCCTTCGGTAGAGCGCAGATCGTTGGGGCTTTTCTTGAGGTTGCCGTGCGCGCTGTGGATGCGCTCATCGGCGCGCAGCCGCTCCACCTGTTCGGGGGTATCCAGCGGTTCGTGGCGCACTGTCACGCGGTAGCCGGGCTTGAATGATCCGGCCTGGAAAGCGGCGCGCACCACGGTAAAGTATCCCTGGCGCACGCCGAACAGCTCGTGGCGCTGCTGCCAGGCTGCCCCATCCACCGCCCGGTAACGCAAACCCAGGTGGCGCGCCAGTTCCTGCCAGAAGGTCAGGTCTACCAGGGCTGCCTGGTGAACCAGGTCGGTAGAGGTCTTGCCGGCCTGGCGTTCCGCGTCGGTAGGCTGCGGCACGCCTTCCTGGATAAGATAATAGGTGAAGGTGATCCCGTTGGTCAGGATCGACAGTTCAAGCTGGATGCCTTCCAGGTCGAAATAATGCCGCGAGCCATAATCCACTGGCTGGCGTGAGGTATGGACAAGGGTTCCATCGATGAAAATCTCGCGCTTGCCGCTAAAATACCCGTGTTTCAGGGTAATTTTGTGCTGCGCGCCGTTGGTATATACGCTCCAGGTTTTGGTGGGCATGTCGATTCTCCACGATATCGTTGATGAAGTTTGTTCAAAAGAAGACCACGCGCGCCTACCGGCCGCGTTACAGGTTCCGAATCACAGACAGGAATTCGCCGGGAATTAACCCCCAGTATATCATTTCTAAATCTTTCCGCGTTATTCTGTGACTGTGAGAAACAAGAACGCTGTGAACAGGTTTACGAGCTTCAGACAGGAGGGCCAATAAGATAAGCGCGATCACCTTCCAGAGCAAGATCCTGGTATTCCGGAAACACAGGCGCGTCTTTGGGCGAACGCGCGCCTGTTATTACTTTCTGTCATGGCAGAATCAGGACAAATGACAGTTTTCTCCAGGCCGGAATATGATAAAATTTATCCACATATTCTGGTTTTGAAATTGAACAAACTGACGTCACGGAGGAGTACTTGGTTTCTATCCTACTCGCCTTCATTACTGGTTTGACGACCGGCGGGTTGAGCTGTCTGGCCGTGCAAGGTGGGCTGCTCGCCAGCTCGCTGGCCGGTCAGATTGAACAATCCGTCCAAAATCTTCCTGCTGGACCGGCAGGAAAGAAGAAACACCGCCCTGCTCAGTCCGCGCCGCGCCCTGCGCTGGCGCTGCCCATTCTCGTTTTTTTGGCGGCGAAGATTGTGGCGTACACCCTGCTGGGCGCGCTGCTGGGGTTTGCCGGGCAGATGTTCCAGCTCTCGCCGCTCACTCGCGCCGCGCTGCAAATTGGCATCGGCATCTTCATGCTGGGCACGGCGCTGCGCATGCTGAACGTGCACCCCATTTTTCGCTATTTCGCCATCGAGCCGCCAGCGTTTATCCGCCGCCGCCTGCGCAAAACTGCCTCCGGGGCAGATGGCTCTAACCTGCTGACCCCGGCCTTCCTGGGCCTGCTGACGGTGCTCATCCCCTGTGGCGTGACGCAGGCCATGCTGGCCGCCGCGCTCAGCACGGCCAGCCCGCTCAGCGGCGCGGCCATGATGGCCGCGTTCACGCTGGGAACCAGCCCGGTGTTCTTTGCCGTGGCGTACTTCACCACCCGCCTGGGCGCCAGGCTGGAAAAGCATTTCATGCGTTTTGTGGCCGTGGTCATTCTGATCCTGGCGATCTTCACCGTTGACACCGGCGTTGCCCTGGCCGGGTCTCCGGTTTCGCTCACCCGCGCGCTTAGCGGCATCTTTGCCGTACCCGCGGCGCAGACCGCGCTAGATCAGGCCCCCGCGCAAACCGCCAGCGGCGAAGATATCATTACGATCAATGTGCTCAACACCGCCTATTCACCCGACGTGATCCACGCCAAAGCCGGCGTGCCGCTCAAGCTGCGCCTGGTGACGAATGACGTGCGCTCGTGCTCGCGCGCGTTTGTCATCCCCGCGCTGGATGTGCAGCGTTTGCTCGATGCCACCGGCGAAGCCGTCGTCGACATCCCACCCCAGGAAAAAGGCGCGCAAATCCCCTTCTCCTGCTCGATGGGCATGTACGGCGGTATCATCATTTTTGACCTGTAGGATGCACCCATGACGACCCGTATTGTTTTTAAAATTGCCGGGATGGAATGCCCCAACTGCGCCATGACCCTGGAAAGCCTGGAAGATAAGCTCCCCGGCGTGCAGCGCGCGGAAGCCAGCTACCATAAGGCGCAGATGGTGGTGGAATTTGACGAGGATCGCGTCAGCGAGGCGCAAATTCGCGCCGCCATCCAAAAGCTGGGCTACGAAGCACAATAACAAAGAACCCGGCGAAGAGAGTTTTCTCTTCGCCGGGTTCTTTGTTATTGGCAAAAGCCTATCGTTTACCGCTGTGATGCGGTCCATCTTCCCATAAGTCTTCAAACCCGATCGCGTCCATCCAGCGCAGCCAGGGGACCAGCGTGCGCTCGTCCATGCCAAATTCAACGTCATTTTCGCTGGTATTGGCGGGAACATCTTTCGTATCCCAGGACGGATCGAACAGCTCTTGCGCGTTCATGCTCAGACCACCCTTTGAACCGCTGTGCGCCACGTTCACATCACCTTCTTCGAGAATAACCTTGCGGTAAGCCGGCGGCCACTCAATCATAATGCGGCGGCCGCATTCGGGGCATACCCATTCTTCCGCGCCATCGGGATGTGTATGCTTTAGCACCATGAGATGTGTCTGCTCGTTCATCATTCAATCCTTTAAACGAAACGGGCCTGATCTGCTCCAGGCCCGTTCGAAAATCTCAAAATAGAGAATACGATTCTCCCGGCAAAGACCTGAACCATGTGCGTCGTGATGTTCTGACTGTTATTATATGAAGTTATGCCCAGGCTGCGAACGGGGGAACTCCCTCAATACAACCTGATTCATACCCGGACTATCCACATGCGGATTAATGGAATACCCCATTATTGTAGCAGCGAATCCCCCATCTAAAATTTGCAATATTGCAAGTGAGTCGTTACAATAAATCATAGTAGCTTGCGTAACGGTAAGATTTCTGTAAAAAAAAGGATTTCTTCAGGTTCACGACTGTTCGTTCGTCGCAGTCTTTCTTATCCGGTAACGGCATAGCAGGCGGCCCACGTGGGCCGTTTTTGGGATAGATATGCGCTCACCTGCGAAATTTGCCGCGCCTGTTGTTTTTCCGGATCAGTGGATCAGCCCGGTGGTGGATATGGCATTCCGCGGGCGCCTTTCGCTGTTCACAGCGCCTTCCGGGTATTTGCCCACTTCACAAATTGCCACGCTGGCTCACCGCTGGGATACGCCGCTGATCTGGCTGCGCGCTGGTGAGGAAGATCGCGACCCCGGCGTTCTGTTGACCTCGCTGATCAGCGCGCTGCAAAAAATCGAAGCGCGCGCCGGAAGTGAAACCCTGGCCGCCATGCGTCGCCAGCCCGGCCCGGTCAGCGGCTGGGCGCCGCTGTTTGCCGCCGCTGCCCGCGAGTACGCAGCCGCGCTGCCGGATGGCGCGCTGCTGGCCATTGAACATGCCGGAAAGCTGTCGGGTTCGTCCTGCCTCGAACTGTTGGGCGCGCACTTCTTGCCCCTGCTGCCTGAGCCCATTGTGGTAATGATCACATCGCACGAGCCGCTGCCGCCGCGCTCATTTCCCCTGCAGCCCCAGCAGTTCCGCGAGCGTGACCTGCAGATCAACGCCCAAACCGGGTGGGACGCGCTGAACCGCATGCGCAGCAGCCTCACCGACCAGGCTTTGCACCGCGCCATCACCCTGGGTGAGGGCCGGGTGGGCTTGCTCGAAAACCTGGGCCAGGCCAGCCAGGTGCTCGACCCGGCGCTGGTGGCGCGCAATCTGGACGAATCGCGCAGCCTGGACGACCTGCTGATGCGCCTGACGCGCGCCTGGGTTGGCGCGCTGCCACCCGGGGCCTCGTATCTGGCGCAAATGGCGGTGCAGCTCAACGATTTTCACCCGGAGATGATGCGCTCGGTAATCAACGCCGGCCTGCCTGATGCTCCCTCGTGGCTGCAGCCCCTGGATGGCGGCTGGCAGCGCGTGTTGTGCAGCTGGCAGCCGCCGCTGCGCCTGACACTGAAAACCCTGCAGCGCACCGAGCCGCTGCTGCTGGGCGCGGTGGCCCGCGCCTTACTGGCGGAAGGTCTGACCGACCAGGCGGTGCGCGTGTACCTTTCTCTGGGGGATTATCCCAACGCCGCGGAAGTGATTTCTGGCATCGCGCCGGCTATGCTGGATATCGGCCAATGGCAAACCCTTGAAGACTGGCTCAGCCAGATGCCGGAGAGCGTGCAGCACAATTGGCCCTGGCTGGTGTATGCTGGCGGAGAACTGGCCACTACGCGGCATGAAGGCGCGCTCGCGCGGCGGCAGTTTGCGCTTTCCACGGCGCTTTTTCGCCAGCAGCGCAGCCCCGAGGGCATTTGTCAGAGCCTGCTCACCGAAAGCGTGCTGGCCGCCTGGCAGGGCGAAACCGACCAGGCCCTGACCTATGCCCACGCCGCGCGGTCTGAGGCGCGCGAAGCCAATTTGCTCATTTATCAGGCCTACGCCAACTGGCAGGCCGGCTGCCTGCAGGCCGGGGTAGAGCAGTTCTCTACCGCGCTCATGTACTTTGATGAATGCCAGGCGAACGCGCAGCAGGCAAACGCCCCGCTGGTGGCCGATCTGGCACAGCAGGTGAAGGATATGATCCGCCAGCGCCTCGATCTGGATCAGCAGTCGCTGCAATATCGCCACGCGCTGGCGGCATTGGATGTCGCGCAGCAAGATGTCGCCAATTCGATCCAGGCGGTGCTTTCCTCGCCGGCCAACAACCTGGGGCTGCTGCTGGCCGAACGCGGCTGGTCGCATACGCCGCTCAATCTCAAATCGCCTGCTTTTGAAATTCCCCCACCAGAGCCGCGCGGGCTGAATGCGCTGTGGCAGGGGCTGCTCTCGGTGTTTCGTTTCCCCAACCGAGAGCGTGTTCCGCCGGATCTGCTGGCACAGCCGCCGGCGCCTGCCGGGGTAGAACCAGCGCCCGCAGCACAGGCAGACCTGCTACCTGTGGCGCAGCCCGAAAATGTGCCGGACGATGACCCGCGACCTGTAGTTGCGGGTGGAAGCGCCACCCTCACCGTATACTTGCTCGGTCCTTTTCAGGTGCTGATCAATGATACGCCACTTACCACCTGGTCGAGCGGACGCGGGCGCTCGCTGTTCCAATACCTGCTGGCGCATCACAACCGGCCGCGCACGCGCGAAGAACTGATGGCGATCTTTTGGCCGGAAACGGCGGAAAAGGCCGCGCGCAACAACCTCAACGTGGCCGTTCACGCGCTGCGCCAGGCGCTGCGCCAGGTGAGCGACCTGAACGTGGTGGTTTACCATGAGGGGGTATATCGCATCAATCCCCAAATTGACCTGTGGCTGGATGTGGATGTGTTTGAGCAGGCCCTGGCGCAGGCACGCCAGGCGGATGCCGCCGGTGACCAGGATGCCACCATTCACGCCCTGGAAGCTGCCACGAATATCTATCGGGATGACTTTGCCAGCAGCGACCCATATGAAGAATGGACGCTGCCGGTGCGCGAGCGCTTGCGGCTGGCCTATATGGAAGCGCTGGACCGGCTGAGCAGCCTCTACTTTGACCGCAGCCAGTATGCCGCCGCGGCATCGCTGTGTCAGCGGCTGCTGGCGCGCGACGCCTGCCGCGAGGATGCGCACTGCCGGCTGATGTTGTGCTACACGCGCATGGGCGAGCGCCACCTGGCGCTGCGCCAGTTCCAGATTTGCGCCGACGCACTGCGCGCTGAACTCAACACCGCGCCCTCCCCGGCAACCTTGCAGTTGTTTCAAAAAATTCGCCGGCAAGAATAGCCGCGCCGTCCCTTTAGGGAAACCTTATCTATTTTGATCAATAAATTAATAATTGTTTCGCTGGAATTAATCAAAAATACCAGCGTTGTTTAATCCTGCCTGGTTATCATGCGAATTGTCCAGGGCAGACGCAGGGCCCGCGCTGCTCGCGACCCTCTGACCGGGGCAAGGTCAAAATACGTATTCCGCACCAAGAGATACAGGAGGGTTAAGATGGCTTTTGAATCAGCTTTCACGGCATATACTGGAACGATGTCAGCGGTTGTGTATGAAGGCGCAGCCTTTGTGACGGCCACTCCCAATAATATCATCCGCACCGACCAGGACTGGGGCGTGCATGTGGAATGGACCATGAGCGGAGCTGACCGGGCTCTCATCGAGAATATCACCTCCCTGGGCGAATTCCGCCTGTTCGTCTTCCTCGAGCGCATTGGCCCAGGAGCGGGCGTACCCCTACCTACCCCCGCCGCGGTCGAACCGATCCTCGGCGGCACGATCGCCGTTGGAAACCGCAACTATGTTAAGGACCTGCAGTTCCCGGCCGGTTCGGTCAGTGAAGGCACCTATCACCTGACCACCGCGGTGCAGTTGTATGACGAACCTGCTCCGGGCGGCGAGCCGCAGCCGGTGGCCGGGTTCATCGAACTGCCCATGGTGCTGTTCTTCAAACCGAACCCGTAAACAATCACCATTCCCCATACTGGCCCTGACTGTCAGCAAGAACATCCGGTCAGGGCCAGCATTTTCTTGCCTGATTTTCAAGCGGGCGGAGAAAAAGGAGGGACAAATCCATGACCACGCGTCAACTTGTGCATCAAGCTCCGGGGCAGCCGGTGGGCGATGATTTTACGCGCATCCACGGCATTGGCCCGGGCATTGCCGCCCGGCTGAACGGCGCCGGAATTTTGCGTTTTACCCAGCTTGCCAGCCTGTCCGCCGAAGAGATTGTGGCGGCCACGGGCAGCCTGATCGGCCTGACGGTTGACCGGGTGGAGCAGCAGGATTGGGCCGGGCAGGCGCGCGAACTGTCCGAAACCGAATTTGAACCGCTGATCGACGAAAGCGGGGGCCACCTGCACTATGCCACTTTCACCGTCGAGCTGCTGCTGGATGAGGAAAACCGCGTGCGCCGCACCCGCCTGGTGAACGTGCGCGCCGGGGATGAAAATGTGTGGGTTGGTTGGGATGCAGACCGCCTGGTGCAATTCTTTACCGGTCAGGCTGGTTTGCGCGCTGAGCCTCCCGCGCCCGCGCAGGTAGAAACCAGTCCGGCGGCGGAATTTCTTCAAGAAACGCAAGCACCCGGCCTGCCGGATAAGCCGCCTGCGCCGGAAACGATCATTTCGGCAGTGGAGGAAGCGCCTGCCGCGGAAAAAGCGCAGCCGCTCGACCTGGTGGAAATCGACCGGCTGGCAGCGCTGCACCCGCAAACCGGGCTGCACGACCGCGCTTTACCCTGCGATCAACCCTTCACCCTGACGATGACCCTGGGGGTAGCGCAAACCGGCCTTTCCAAAGGCACGCCCCTGCGCTGTAAAGCGCTGGCCGCGGCCAAAGACCTGTCCAGCGGCGCGCGGCTGATATTGGCGGAATGGGACGAAGTCTGCGCGCTGTCCGAGAAAATCGAGATCAATTACAACCATCTCGGTTTGCCCAAAGGCATCTACCGCATGGAAGCGGCGGTCACGCTGTACCCGGAAGAAGAACCATTTCCCGGCAGCCAGCAGTTTGCCGCGTTTCGCGAAGGGGAACTGCTGCAGGTGTTTTAAGCCGCGCAAGATCATCAGAAAACCCACGGGCAACACTCCGCCGTGGGTTTTTCGGTTACCAGTATTACAGGCCGGTTACCATATGCCCGCCCCAAATGCGCCGATCCTGATGTGGATACCACGGCGCATGTCGAAACCTTTGGCACTGATGAAATGGTTGCCGCGGGCATCCGCTATATTGGCGACCTGGTCGATGTGGAACGCGAAGCCCGGGATCTTTTTGAATCCGCCCGGGCGTATTTCCGGCTTGCCGTATAATAA
Organism: Anaerolineaceae bacterium; assembly: GCA_036567625.1. Lineage (GTDB taxonomy): Bacteria > Chloroflexota > Anaerolineae > Anaerolineales > Anaerolineaceae > CALDSL01. Next base: position 8,682 of record DATCUC010000271.1, read on the forward strand.
ACGCATCCAATCTTGCGCAAGGGAGAGAACACCATGCAATCACAATCCAAACCGCTGCGTTTTGGTTTGTTTGGCCTGTTGTATCTGACCCAGGGGGTCATTCTGGGCTACTTCGCTTCGCTCAACGCGCTTTACCTGCTGGCCAACGGCCTCGACATGGCGGATGTGGGCGTTTTCTCTTCCATCGCGCTGATCCCGTTTGTGATCAAGATCCTGTTTGGCATCATCAGCGACCGCTATAACTTCCTGGGCCTGGGTCACCGCAAACCCTACATTGTGATCGGCCTGCTGGTGCAGATCATCTGTCTGCTGATTGCCGCGCAGATCAACCCCGGCAAACAATACTGGTCCTTTGTTGGTGTGGCTTTTCTGCTGCAGCTTGGCATGGCTTTTTACGATACCTGCACCGACGGCCTGGCACTGGATATCACCCCGGAAAAGGAAAAGGGCCTGCTGCAGGGCTTTATGGTGGGCGGGCGCTCGGTAGGGGTGATCATTGCCGCCTCGGTGGCGGGGATCATCGCCGAACGCTCCTGGCCAGGGGTTTTTTATTTTCTGGCGGTCACCAGCCTGCTGCCGTTTTTGCTGCTGTTCCTGGTGCGCGAAGTGCCGCACGCCGGGGGCGAGAGTTTCCGCTGGTCGGCGTTTGGCGCGTTTAAGAACCCGCAGGTACTGGCCGCCGCCGGGGTGGGCCTGGTGATTTTCCTGGTGGTGGTTGGCGCGAACCAACTGGTCAACCCGGCCTATTCCAGCCGCTTGGGCATTGGCCTGTCTACCGCCGGGCTGATCACTACGCTGTGGGGCATTGGCTGCGTGGCCGGGGCCTTTACCGGCGGCAGCATCATGGACCGCCTGGGCGACCGCACCGCATTGTGGGTCTGCGTGCTCAGCGTGGCCGCCACCCTGGCGCTGATCGCTTTTGTTCCCAGCCTGCCGCTGGCGCTGGCTGCCGCAATACTGTTCGGCGTGGCCTACGGCGCGTCGCAGGCGGTCTATTTTGCGCTGGCGATGAAGTACACCCTGCCCGCGATCGCCGCGTCAATGTATTCGATCCTCATGGCCGTCACCAATGTGGGCCAGGGGATTGGGCTGGGGGTGGGCGGGACGCTGGCCAAAAACGCCGGGTACCCGGCGGCTTTCCTGGCCTTTGCCGCGGTGATCTTCCTGGTGCTGCCTTTCTTCCCGGTGCTGTTTGGCCGCCGCCAGGCTGCCGCCGCCTGAAAATTCCGCCGAAATCGAGTGTATAGTATTCACAGGAGGCGCCGAAATGGACACGATTCAAGTGCTGGATGCTTTCAACGCGGCCTTCAATCGCCACGACGTGGATGCTATGATGGCGCTGATGACGGCGGACTGCGTGTTTGAGAATACCGATCCACCGCCGGCCGGAGAGCGTTTTGCCGGGCAGGCTGCTGTGCGCCAGTTCTGGGTAGATTTCTTCCGCGCTGCTCCGCGGGCGCGTATCGATATCGAAGACCTGTTTGCGTGTGGTGACCGCGCGGCGCAGTGTTGGGTGTATCACTGGGCAGAAGACGGCTTCGTGCGCGGCGTTGATGTCTTTCGCCTGCGCGACGGGAAGATCGCCGAGAAACTATCCTACGTAAAGGGGTAAATCCACATGGCAAAGCTGGAATCGGGCCGCCTGGGTTTGGAAATCCGCTTTATCGAGCTGGATACCAACAATTGGATCCAGTACGAGATCCGCTTCCTGTACGACGACGAACCGCTGATGGCGGACGGCCCGCTGAAGCGCGAGAACGAACACTGGCAAAAGCGCTCGCCGGGGGCATTCAAAGCCAACCAGTACGAGCGCGACGGCTTTATCCCCACCCTGCGCCGCGCGCTCGAAACCGACGAAGTTAGCTCCTTCACGCCGATCGATCCCGACGTGACCTTCGTCGTTTATCCGCGACGCGTTTTTCCGCTTCTCTCGCACATCCGCGAACCCGACCTGGACGACGAGGAAGTTGCCGACCGCGAACTGGTGCGCGAGGTGGCCGGCGGGCAGCTTCTGAGCGATGTTTTCACGATCATCTTCATGGTGGATGTCTATAACTACACCGGAACCTGGGTCTATTCCGGCCAGGGCCCGGCGCTGATTTTGCTGACCCACCGCTCCGAGGTGCGCGAATTTCTCAACCAGTTGGAGGCCGAGTACGCCGAATTCTGCGCGCGCTGGGGCGTCAGCCAGGCGTAAATAGGGAAATCTCGGCGGCGCGCACATCCTTTTCCCACGGCGCGGGTTATGGTTATTGTGCGATTGGCAAGCCCAATTGGCTTGACTTCTCTCACTTTCATTCTATAATAAAAGTGTAACGTTTCTACAGTCCCACCGAGCCGAACTGAAAATTTATTACAGCGTTTGTCGTGATGCAAGGGATAAACACCTTGGTTCATTCGCAAAGCATGTACGCGGCTGATGATACTTTGGCCAAACTGCGTGGGTTCCTCATCTCGCTTTCCCCGGCGGAACGCAAGGTGGGGCAGTTTGTATTGGATCACCCCGAAGATGTGATTCACATGACCCTGGCTGAAATTGCCGACCAGGTGCAGGTCAGTGATGCGACGGCGGTACGCTTCTGCCAGTCAATGGGTTATGACGGCTGGCTGGAATTCAAAATCAGCCTCACCCGCGCTATCCCCCACTCGCCGCATCTGATCCACAAGGATGTTTCCGCCGAAGATTCTCCGGCGGCGATTTTCCGCAAAGTAATTCAGGGCAGCGTCCAGGCGCTCGACAGCACCCTGGCGCTGCTGGAAGAAACGGCCATCGAAAAAGCGGTGGAGCTGCTGGCCAACGCGCGCTCGATCCTGATTGCCGGGGTCGGTACGTCCGGGCCGATGGCGCACGAATTCTTCAACCGGCTGCTGCGGCTGGGTCTCAACTGCCAGGTGCAAACGGATTCGTATCTGCAATTAATGCAGTTGGCACTGCTGACGCCCGAAGATGTGCTGGTGGTAATCTCGCAGACTGGTGATTCCTACGATCCGCGCCGCACGGCCGCCGAGGCCCGGCGCATGGGCGTGCCGGTAGTGTGCATCACCGGGAATGCGCTTTCGCCGATAGCATCTGATTCGAACGTGGTGCTGCTTTCCGTCTCGCAGGAAAGCATGCCGGAAACTATCGCTTCGCGCATCGCGCAGTATGCGCTGATCCATGCCCTGTATATCAGCCTGGCCATGCGCTCAATGGATCAGGCGATCGAGAATGAACACCAGATTTGGGAAAAACTGATGCGCAAAGATCCGTTCCAACACGGCGGATCGTAGCCCGCGCGGTGAATGTATCTCTCTCAGGAGAAGTGACTTTGGAACCAGTTGTCGTAATCAATGATCTCAAGTACCGCTACCGCGGTCAACAGGAGCAGGCGCTGGATGGAATTAACCTGTGCCTGAACCGCGGGGAGTTTGTGGTGGTGATGGGTCCCAGCGAGGCCGGGAAAAGCACGCTGGCCGCCACGATTAATGGGCTGATCCCGAATTTTCATAAGGGCAAACTGCAGGGCAGCGTCACCGTGATGGGCCGCGATACGCAAAAGCACAGCGTTTCGCAGATGGCCGAATTGGTGGGCATGGTCTTTCAGGATTTTGAGGCCCAGTTGTTTTCGACCAACGTTGAGCTGGAAGTGGCCTTTGCTCCGGAGAACTTTGCTGTGGAGCGCGCGGAAATCAAACGGCGCATCGACGAGAACCTGGAGTATGTGGGCCTCAACGCTGTGCGCCGCCGCCCGCCGTCTACGCTTTCGGGCGGGCAAAAGCAGAAACTGGCCATCGCCTCGGTGCTGGCGATGAAGCCCAGCATCCTGGTGATGGACGAGCCGACCACCGACCTTGACCCGATCAGCAAGATGGGTGTATTTGAGATCACCCAACGGCTGTGCAAACGCGAAGACCTGACCCTGATGATCATCGAGCACGAAACCGAAGAAGCATTGAGCGCCGACCGCGTGGTGCTGATCGATCACGGCAAGATCGTACTGGAAGGCCCGGCGCGCCAGGTGCTGCAAGATGTAGACGCCATGCAGCGCCTGGGCGTTATGCCGTTGGGCATCCCGCGCTTCTTCAAGACTATGGGATGGAAAGAACTGCCGCTTTCGCCGGAAGAAGGCAAAACCGCTTTCCAATCCGCCGGTTGGAAGGTTTCGCAGGCAAAGTATGACCAGATGGTTGCCGCCGAACATGCCGCCCTGGACCGGCTGAACAAGCCGCTGATCCAGTGCAGTGGCCTGGAGCATGTGTATAAGAACGGCGCGGTCAAAGCCCTGGACGGCATTGACCTGGAAATATTTGAAGGCGATATGGTAGCGATTGTGGGGCAAAACGGCAGCGGGAAGACGACACTGGCCAAGCATTTCAACGGCCTGCTGATGCCCACCGCCGGCGAGATCATCATCAACGGCCAGCCGACGCGCTCGCAGGGCGTGTTCAAGCTGGGGCAGAAGGTGGGCTACGTATTCCAAAACCCGGACCATCAGATTTTCTCGGAAACGGTTTTCGATGAAGTGGCTTTCTCGCCCCGGCTGCGCGGACTGCCCGAAGATACCGTCAAAGAGTATGTGACCCAGGCGCTGGAAGCGGTTGGGCTGGCCGGCGCGGAAAAAGAAGATCCCTTCGCGCTGACCAAAAGCGGCCGCCAGCGCGTGGCCGTGGCCTCGGTGCTGGCCGCAAAACCCGAGGTGCTTATCCTGGACGAACCTACCACCGGGTTAGACTATGCCGAGCAACGCGGCATGATGAATATGGTGCGCCACCTGAACGAAATGGGCAGCACGATCATTTTTGTCACCCACCACATGTGGGTAGTGGCCGAGTACGCCAGGCGGGTGTTTGTGATGAAAGATGGCAAAATCCTGCTGCGCGGCACCACGCGCGAGGTTTTCTCGCACGGCGAAGAACTGCGCGAGGCTTTCTTGCGCCCGCCGCATTTTGTGGAATTTAGCAACAGCATTGGTCATACCTTCCTCACCCCGGAAGAAATGGTGCAGTGTATCGAAGGAGCGCAAAGCTGATGGATGCGGAGATCTATCTCGACAACAATTCGGTAATCCACCGGCTGGACCCGCGCACGAAGATCACCACCTTCCTGCTGACCTTCGTGGCAATCTTATTATTTGAAGACCCGATCTGGATGCTGCCGGTGGCGTTCCTGGTGATCTTGCAACTGCTGATCTCCGGTTCGATGCGCAATATGCGCCGCATTCGCTATATTCTCATTGTGCTCACCATTTCCAGCCTGGTGCTTTGGAACCTGTTTTCTTCGGGCGTTACCCCACTGTTGGGCTTTCTGACGGTTGAATCATTCTCGTTTGCCATCGCCCGCACCATGCTGATGATCCTGATGATCTCCACCGGCATGATCCTGATCAGCACCACGCGAAACGAAGAGCTGGTGCTGGGCATGATCCGCATGGGCCTGCCTTACCGCGTGGGTTTTGCCATTTCTACTGCCCTGCGGCTGGTGCCGACCATCGCATCCAGCACCATGACCATCAGCCAGGCGCAGCAAAGCCGCGGCCTCAACCTGCAGTCCGGCGGGTTGATCGAACGCATCCGCAAGTTCCTGCCGCTGCTGGTGCCGGTCTTCATCTCAACCATCCGCAGCACCAATATCTTCGGCATGGCGCTGGAATCGAAGGGCTTTGGCGCGCGGGAAAAACGCGTGTCGTACCTGGAGATTCACATGCGCCCCATCGACTACGCGGTAATCGCCTTTGGCGTGCTGTTTGTAGCCGTCTCGATCTACTTTGCCCTGAACGGCTATGGCAAAATCCCCAACCTTACCCGGTTTTAGGAAATGAAAGAACCCATGCAACCCGCCGAAATCAATCAACTTCTCCCGTTTATCCTGCGCCGAGAAAACGTCGCCCGCTATGAAAATGGCGCGGTCATTATCGGTGACCGGCGCAAGTACCCTTTTGAAAAGGCCTTCGTGCGCTGTGACGATGTCGAAGCCGTGGCCCGCGCCATTGAAGAGATGGTGACCCAGGGCGGCGGCCCGGGGAATGCCGCGCTGTACGCGATGGTGCTGGCTGCGCGCCAGGCTGCGGAACAAACCGCCGCGCGCCAGCGCGAGCTGTTCGAAGCCGCGCGGGTGCGGCTGGTGAAAACCCGCCCCACCAACACCACCATGGCGCGCCGCCTGGAACGCGCCCTGCCGGTGATGCTGACCGCGCTGGAGCAGGGCCAGAATGTGGAAACCGCGCTGCTGGACTGGATCGAGGCCCTGCGCGATGAGAACATGGTGAAGTACTTTACCGCGGCGCAGTATGCGGCTGACCTGATTGCCGACGGGGACGGGGTGCTGACCATGTGCTTCGCCGAAACTTCTTTCGTGATGGCGCTTTCGCTGGCGCACCGCGCGGGCAAGAACATCCGCGCCTACACGCCCGAAACGCGCCCCTACCTGCAGGGCGCCCGCCTGACTGCGCCGTGCATTCACGAACTGGGCATTCCGGTGCAGATCATCGGCGATAACATGCCCGGGTATATCCTCTCCCAGGGCAAGGTGCAGAAGTACTTCACCGCCGCCGACCTGGTCACTATGGACGGTCATGTAGTCAATAAAGTGGGCACATTCCAAAACGCGGTTTGCGCGCATTACCACCACGTACCGTTTTTCGCGTTCGTCGGTTCGCCCGATCCGCGCAAGCCCGACCGGGCGTCGATTGAGATTGAAGAGCGTGATCCGGCGGAGATGAAAGCCTGCCGCGGCGTGCCGACCACGATCGCGGAGATTGACGCATATTATCCGGCATTTGATATCACTCCCCCGCACCTGGTAGCGGGCATTATCACCCACCTGGGTGTGCACAGCCCATATGATTTGTGGCGGGTGTTTGCCCCCACGGCCCAACAAGGAGATTAATCGAATGGAAACCGCGATCATCGGCGGAACCGGCGTTTACCACCTGCCCGGTTTTACCTTCGAGGAGCACACCATCCAGACCGAATACGGCCCGGCGCTGGTTTACATCGGCGAAAAAGACGGCTTTGAGACCGTCTTCCTGGCGCGCCACGGGGTCAACCACACCGTGCCCCCGCACAAGATCAACTACCGCGCCAATATCCGCGCGCTGCAAAAGCTGGGTGTCCGGCGCGCCCTGGCTACCTTCGCCGTGGGTTCCATCAGCCCCAGCGTTCCCCCGCCAAGCGTGGCCGTGGTGACCGATTTCATCGATTTCACCAGCGGGCGCGAGCATACCTTCTTTGACGGCGGCGAAAATGGCCTGGCGCATACAACGATGGATGAAGCCTACTGCCCATCCCTGCGCGCATGCATGCTGGCGCTGGCCCCGCAGTTTGGCCTGGATCTGGCGCCCAGCGCGGTGTATGTGGCTACGAACGGGCCGCGCTTTGAAACCCCCGCCGAGATCCGCGCCTACGCCCGCCTGGGCGGCGACGTGGTTGGCATGACCGGCGTGCCGGAAGTTTCACTGGCGCACGAAGTGGGTATCCACTATGCCGCCCTGGCCTACTCAATCAACTGGGCCGCCGGGGTGGAAAAGAAGACTGTCCTCGTCACCGAAGGGGTGGCGGACATGAAAGAAAAAATGCTCTCCTTACTCGTCCGGACGCTGCAGGAGCCGATTGCGCTGACCTGCGGATGTGAATCTGCGCGTATTTAACCGGAACCACTGTTAATTTTTATCAAGTTCATGCCGCTGAAAAAGGAGGTGATTTCCTCGCCAAATGCCCGCTGTCATTCCATGCTCTTCACCAGTTTCGCACTTCATTGATTTTTGAAAAGGAGAGTTACGATGAAAGAAGTCTTTACGATGTGGAAGAACACCCGGATGATCATCCTGGTGGCGCTTTCGGCAGCTATTTACGCTGCTTTCCTGATCGTCTTCAAGGGCGGCATCCCGATCGTTCCGGGCATCACCGAAGTTCGCCCCGCCAACGTCTTCCCCTTTGTTTTTAGCCTGCTGTTTGGCCCGGCGGGCGCCTGGGGTTCCGCCATCGGCAACCTCATTGGTGACCTGTTCGGCGGCACGCTCGGCATCGGCTCGATCTTTGGCTTCTTTGGCAACTTCTTCCTCGGCTTTATCCCATACAAGATGTGGGGCGCCATGTTCGGGCTGGTAAAGCGCAGCAATATCGCGCAGACCACCAATTCCGGCAGCAAACTGCTGGCTTTCGAAATTGTCATGCTGACCGCCTCGGCCGCCTGCGGTATCATCATCGCCTGGTACCTCGACCTGGCCAGCATCGTTCCCTTTGCCTTCCTCGCTATCACCATCACCGTCAACAACTTTGCCGCCGGCGCCATTCTCGGCCCGATCCTTCTGGCCCTGCTCTACCCGCGCGTCAAGCGCTGGGGCCTGGTGTGGACTGACATCATGAATGTCGAAGATGTAGCCAAGGGCGCTGGCAAGGAACTCGGCTCCATCCTGATGATGGTCGGCTCGCTGGGCGGCCTGATCTTCGGCGTGCTGGCGGCCACCGCCGGCGCAGGTCAGACCGTGTACGGCTTCACCGGGACGCAGGGTCAGACGATCGTCTGGTTGACCGTGCTGCCCTTCCTGGTGGTGATCATCATCGCCAGCTTGATGCTCTCGGGGCGCGAGCAGTTCGTCGAAGAGGACTAACCGCTCTCGATCAACAGACAGCAGTTCTCATTGAGGGCGCCATCCGGCGCCCTCAATGCCACTGGGATATACACCAACTGAATGGATCCCACAAGGGGATGATCCCGCAAGGGGATGATCCCGCAAGGGCATAATCACGCAAGGTATGTGCAGCGGTTTGCCAAAGGGCAAGAAAAACCGCACAATCAGGTATCACATCTTCTCAAATGGGCGTAAAAAATGGCGATGATCTCTGAACCTAACCCGGTCGATTTCCTGTTTGAACATGCAACGGTCGTGACCATGGATTCGCAGCGCCGCGTTCTCGACAACAGCGCGGTGGCCGTGAGCGGCAGCCAGATCCATTGGATTGGCCCTCAGGAGCAGGCCGCGGGCTTTACCCCGCGCCAGCGCCTGGACCTGAACGGCAAGGTGCTCATCCCGGGGATTGTCAACGCGCATGGGCACTGGTCGATGGCGCTGTACCGCGGCCTGGTCGATGACCAGCCGCTGGAGCAGTGGCTGAATGTGTTCTGGAAGGTCGAGCGGGAGTTCAATTCGCCGGAAAATGTGGGGATTGGCGCGCAGCTTGCTATTATTGAAATGCTGCGTTCGGGCACCACCTGCGCCCATGATATGTACTGGCAGTACCGCGCCGTCACCCAGGCGGCACGCGAAGCCGGTTTCCGCATGGTCAACGGCCCGTCCTTCACCGAGATTGTCGGGTTCGAGAATATGCAGAATGTCACCCGCGAGGGCGCGCTAGAATATATCCAGACGTACAGCGCGGATCCGCTGGTACACATTTGCGTGCAGGCGCATTCCACCTATACCACCAATACGGGTATGCTGGAATACGTTAACCGCCTGGCGCAGGATTACGGGCTGGTGTTCGTCACCCACGCCTCAGAATCGCGGTCCGAAGTCGAAACTGTACGCGCCAAGTACAATCGCTCGCCGATTGAGGTGCTCGATTCGGTTGGGCTGCTCAACGCGCGCACCCTGCTGGCCCACTGCGTGCACCTGTCCGACGCGGAGATCGACCGGCTGGCGCAAACCGGCACCTCGGTGGCGCACTGCCCCTCGTCCAATCTCAAGCTGGCTTCGGGTATTGCCCGCGTAGCGGATATGCTGCGCGCGGGCGTTAACGTCGGCATTGGCACGGACGGCCCGGCCAGCAACAACGATCTGGATATGTTCGAAGAAGCCCGGCTGGCAGCGCTGGTGCAAAAAGGCGCCACCGGCGACCCCACCGCCCTACCCGCGGAAAAGGTGTTCGCGATGATGACGGTTGACGGCGCGCGCGCCGTGGGGCTGGCGGACCGGTTAGGGTCAATTGAAGTCGGCAAGCTGGCCGACCTGGCGGTAGTGGACTTCACCGCGCCCAACCTGACGCCCTGCTATGACCTGTACTCGCAGTTGATCTACGCTGCCAGCGCCGAGAACGTCAGCGACACGATGGTTAACGGGCGGCTGATGATGCGCGACCGCCAGATGCTTACCCTGGATGAAGCTGAAGTGAAGGCCAGAGTCAACCGCGTGGCCGCGCAGGTGCGCTTAGTTTAGCGTTTTTTGCTGCCCGTAGGTGGTGAACTTGGCGCATACCTCGGCCATCTGCTCGGCGTTGAGGATCACTGGCTGGCCGATGCAGCGCGTCTGGTAATACAGCCGCGCCACCAGTTCCAGCTCTTCGGCAGTAGAAAAAGCCGCGGCGATGGCGCGCCCCACGGTGACGATACCGTGGTTAGCCATCAGGCAGGCGTTGTAGCCGCCAATTGCCCTGGTGATATTATCCGAAAGCTCCTGGCTGCCAAAGATTGCGTATGGCGCAATCGGCACTTTGTCGCCGGAGAAGCCCACCAGGTAATGCACCGCGGGCAGTTCCCAGCCCATGCAGGCGATGGTGGTGGCGTACACCTGATGCGTGTGCACCACCGCGTTGATATCCGCGCGGGCGCGGTAGAGGTCCAGGTGAAAGCGGAATTCGCTGGACGGTTTGAGTACCCCGTCGACGATCTCTCCGCCGGGGGTCATTACCACCACGTCTTGCGGGCGCATGGTGCGGTAATCTATCCCGGTCGGTTTAATCGCTACCAGGTTTTCCGACCGGTTGAAGACACTCAAATTGCCGCCGGTGCCCGTGGTAAGCTGGCTGTCGAGCAGCTTCTTCCCAAATTCCACTACTGCGGCGCGTTCTTCGGCAAGGATCATTGTGGGCTCCTCATTTGCATAACAGATTCTTTTGCTAATCCGCTTCCGGGAACGGCTGGCTGTCTTTCGCGGTATCCTTCTCGGCGCGCGGCGGGCGGTAGGTTTTGGTGCGCAGCAGGTGCGTGGTCACCCCGGCGGCAATTGCCAGCATCACCCCGCGCACCGGCCAGCTTTCTACCAGCAGGAAGGCGGAAAGCAGAATCGTCAGCCATAACAGCGCGATGGTGATGATCTTATCGCGCAGGGCGATCCCGTGGCCTTCGTGGTAGCGGCGGATATACCCGCCAAACCAGCGGTTATGCAGCAGCCAGTCGTGCGCGCGCCGCGAACTGCGGGCAAAGAAGAACACGGCCAGCAGTAAGAACGGGGTGGTCGGCAGCACGGGGATGGCAATGCCCACCAGCGCGAACAATACGCAGACACCTCCGCTGAAAAGGAAAGTATGGCGCTTGATCGAATGCATCGGAAATCCTCGCTCAGCCAGCTTGAAGCCCTATTATAGCAGAGAGCGCAGCGGCGCTCGCGGCGCATTCTCGCGCCAGGTGGTATCATTAACCCATGCAGTCTTCCCCGGTCGAGCTTCCCAATATCAGCGAGCTAGCCGCCCGCCTCAGCCAGGTGGAACATTTTCGTGATCTTTCTTTAGAAGAAGTGCGCGAAGTGATCGCGGCGGGCAGCCTGCGTTCCTACCCGCGCGAAGGAGTGATCTTCACCGAGGGGGATGCGGGTACCGGGCTGTGCGTTCTGCTACGCGGCCAGGTGCAGTTATGCAAGTTGAGCACCGACGGGCAAATCGCCATTCTGGCCGTGTTTGACCCGGTGATTATGTTTAACGAAGTATCTGCGCTGGACGGCGGCCCAGCGCCGGCCACTGCCGTTGCCACCGAACCGGCGCTGGTTTGGAGCGCCGCAGCGCAGGCTCTGGACAGCATCTTACGCGCCCATCCCAACATCGCGCTGGGGTTGCTGCGCGTGCTCGCCGGGCGCAACCGCCACCTGGTGAGCCAGTTTGAAGACCTGTCTTTCCGCAGCGTGCTTTCTCGCACTGCCAAGCTGCTGCTGGAGTTGAGCGCCGGCGGCCAGAAGGCGATTGACCGGCGCAAGCATCCTAATCACCAGCTTGCCGCGCGGATTGCCACCATCCCCGAGGCGTTCAGCCGCTCGCTGCGCGTCTTCCGCGACAGCGGCGCGCTGCAATGCAGCTATAAGAGCATTCAGGTGTTAAAGAAAGAGCAGTTATACCAGGCCGCCCAGGTCGGTCCAGGGTCATAAAAAGTTTTCTCCCAGTCAGGGCACTCCCAGTCGGGACGCGGGAACAGTACTTTTCTTGTAGCCTGGTATGCTGAGATCCGCCGAAGCGTACGGGTTGTGCATGACCCGATGATTAACAAAAGTCAATGCATTCCACCTGCCGGCGTGGTATGGTAAATAACGGGTATGTCCCCCGGTACACCCAAATACCATAGTTCAGGAGCAGGAATGCAGGCACTTTCTGACCGCTTTTCCTTTCTTTTCCGTTCAACGAAAGGGCTGGTGCTGACTGCAATCGCCGCCATCTCGCTGGCGACGGCATTTTTTGGCATGCTCTCCGGCCCGATGGAAGAATTTGGCATCAAGGCCTGGATGATCAAGAACCTGGGGCTCAGTTTGCTGCCCCAGGAGCGCGAAGGGCGCATCATCATTCTCTACCACACCATCGCCATGGCGGTGGTGGCGATTGAAACCTACCTGATCACCGCGCAGGTGGCGATAAAAAAGAGCCAGCAGGCGATGATCAACGCTACAATCACTGTGGGGTATCTGACCTCGTTCATTTTTGGCCTGATCTTCGCCTATTTCGGCCACAATTACGTCTTCCACGGCCTGTTCATCGCCGGCCAGGCGCTGATCTTCTTCGCCGGGGTGCTGCTGACCGCTGCGCTGTGGCCGTGGGGAAAAGCCTACCGTACGCATGACCCGGAAAAAGCGCACACGCGCGGCGGGGTTGACCTGGAACGCGTGGCCTTCTTCCTCATGGCCGCGGCCACGCTGGGCTCAGCGCTGTTCGGCGCGGTGCCTGGTTCCATGTTTGGCAATGGGTTCGAGACCTTCCTGGCCGAAGATACCATTCGCCAGCCGGAAAAGACCGCGCTCGACCTGGCTATCATCGGTCATCTGCACATCATGCTCACCCTGATCGCCGTGGCGCTGACGCTCATCGTCGGGCGCTGGCTGGACTTCAAGGGTAAGCTGCACAAATGGGCCATGCCGCTGATGATCGTTGGCACGCTGATCATCACCGCCGGGGTCTGGTCGGTGGTTCCCTATGAAGCCACCGCGCACATTATCATCAACGTGGGCTCTTTCCCGGTGCTGATCGCCTCAGCGCTGCTGGTGGCCTTTGGCTGGCGCAAAATCACCCGCGAGCGGCTGGCCGAACTCAAGATCACACGGCCCAACTTTGCGCAAAAGCTGCGCGCTCTGCTCCACGATCCGCTGCGCTTTGGCGCGCTGTGGCAGATGGTATACATGAATTTTGTAGTCACCTTCGTGGGCATTTTCATGGCCATCAAGCTGGATGAGATTATCCGCATGTGGCCGGCGCGCGAGGAGCGCGTAGCGCTCACCGGGCACTGGCATGTGCTGGCGGGCATTATCGCCACGATCATCCTGCTGTATTATGCTGACCTGGCCGGGCTGAAGGGCCGCGCGCGCCAGGTCTTTGGCTGGGTGGTGATCTTCTTCTCCGACCTGGCTTTTGGCGCGGTGGCCGTGTTCGAGACCAAGCGCCTGTTCGTCGACGAAATCTCGCAGCAGCCGCTGGTGAACACTGTCATCCTGCTGGCGGATATCGGGCTGGCCAGCGTGTTGACTGCCCTGGCGGCGCTGATGGTCTGGCGGCTGATCGACCTGTTCAAGGGCCGCGGGCGTTGGAAGCAGGAACTGGCCGAGACCGGCCTGGCTGCCTCCGAAGAGGTGAACCAATGAAACTGCTGCGGATGCTCTCTTTGCTCCTCGTCATCCTTTCTCTGGCGGCCTGTTCTGCTCCGGAACTGCCCCAATCTACCCAACCCATCGATACCGGCGTCGACCCGGATGCCTGGGTGACCATCCCGGCCGGTGAATTTCTCTACGGCCAGCATGAGGCCGAGACCGATGTGCCCTATGACTATGAGATCATGGTCACCCACGTGACCAATGCGCAGTATGCCGCCTACCTGAACCAGGCGCTGGCGGATGGAACGCTCAAGATCAGCGGCGAGCAGGTGGTGGGCTACTACCCCGGCGACGCATTTTCAGGGAAAAAGCACGAAGTAGAGATCAGCGCCGGAGACTGGCCGCACTATCCGGTCAACGCTAAAGGCACGCGCATCCAGTACAGCGGCGGCCAGTTCCAGCCCCTGCCAGGCTATGAGAATCATCCGGCGGTGATGGTGAGCTGGTTTGGCGCGCTGGCCTACTGCCAGGCGCAGGGCGGCAGCCTGCCTACTGAGATCGAATGGGAAAAGGCTGCGCGCGGAACCGCGGATAACCGCGCCTACCCGTGGGGCAACTTCCTGGAGCGCAACCAGGCCAACTACTATTCCAGCAGTGACATTTTTGAGAAGGTGCTGGGCAAGGGCGGCGATACTACCCCGGTAGGCTTTTATAACGGCCAGACCTTCGCCGGTTACGCCACGCTGGATGGAGCCAGCCCCTACGGGCTGTACGACATGGCCGGAAATGCCTGGCAGTGGACCGCCGGCATTACCCCTGGCACGCACGACCGCTACCTGCGCGGCGGCAGCAAGCTGGACTACGGCTACAACCTGCGGCTGTGGACGCGCAACAGTGTCCGCCCGGATTACGAAGGCCCCAGCATCGGGTTCCGCTGCGCGCGCAGCGGGCAAGGCAGCACCACCGAATGAGCGCAGTGACGGTTGACCGCGCTGCCCGCTCTACCTCGCAGCCAAAACTGGCCTGGGGGCGGCTGCGCGCGTATTTCTCGCTGATCAAAAGCCTGCAAACCGGGCTGCTGCTGGTCACCGCCGCGGCCGGGTATACCAGCGGCTGCTGCCTCAACCTCACCGCCGCATCGCTGGCGTCCATGCTGGGCAGCCTGTTCCTGGCAGTCAGCGGCAGCACCGTGCTCAACATGGCCTGGGACCGCGATATCGACGCGCGCATGGGCCGCACCGCGCGCAGG
>DATCUC010000272.1:0-5403 GCA_036567625.1 Anaerolineaceae bacterium
CGGCGGCTTTGTCATCAAAACCGGCGGCTGGATGCAGCAAACCTGCAGCCAGCCCGGCCAGGGAATTCCCCTCACCCAACCGTTGACGGGCAGCAGCGATTGGACCGAAGTGACGGGCAGGCTGCAAACCGGCGGCCAGCAGTTTCTGGACTTTTTCTACCTGACGCTGCAAGACGGCCGCGGCCAGGCCTGGATCGATGAAGTGCGGCTGTACCGCGCGGACGATCCCAACCAGGTGAACCTGCTGCCAGATGGCAGCGCCGACGCGCACCTGATTTATGATCAGGCCGCCGCTCACCGATGGGATGGAATCATCAACGCAGCCGAGGAAAACGGCGTGTACCTCAAGCTGGTGATCGACGAAAAGAATGAATGGATCCGCGATCATATCGACGCCCAAGGGGAATTTACCGCGGAAGGCGATAACGCCAACTTTTACGCCGCGCCGGGAACCAAAGTGCGCTGGCTGCAGCAAGCCTGGTGGCGCTATGTCATCGCCCGCTGGGGATACAGCCCAGCGATCCATTCCTTCGAATATGTCAACGAAGGCGACCCATACAACGGCAATCATTACGAAGCTGCCAACAGCATGGCCGCCTATATCCACCGCTGGGACCCGGCGCGTCACCTGGTAACCACATCTTTCTGGCATTCGTTCCCCAACGTAGAATTCTGGTCGAACCCGCGTTACAGCGACATCGACTATGCCGATTTGCATGCGTATCTCACCACCGGCTGGAACGATCAAAACGCGGCCTTTCTATCGGGTTTTGCATTAGAAACGGAAACCAAGAACACCCGCGCCGGGCTGCCGGCGGTACGGATTGATGCCAGGCAGGAAGACAGCGCAAGCATCACTCCGCGCGGGCTGGTGCTGCGCGAAAACGGCGAGTGGATGGTACGCTATTGGATGAAGGCGGAGAACTTCCGCGCTGACTGCCCCTACAATACCACCGGCTCGATGGCCCGCCTGCGCTGGAGGCTGGACGGCGGCCCATCCAACGGCGGCAAAGAAATGGTAGTGCCCACCACGCAAGAAGGCAAAGACTTCATCTGTACTGCGCCGGACGGCACATATGACTGGCGCGAGTTTCGCAGTGACACTGACCGGGATGGCAACAAGCTGGCCGAGCAGTTCCGGCTATTCATTACCGATGATCGACCGCACGAAATCTCGCTATCGATCGAAAACAGCGCCGGGCGGCAGGGCTCTGCCTGGATCAGCCAGGTGGAATTGATCAGCCCGTCTGGCGTGGTTACCCCGGTGATTGGTACGTTCGACACTACCCGCTTTGATGAAGACAGCGCCTGGTATAACGCGGCGTACGGTTTGCTGCTCGGCGCGGGCAGCCCGGTTGGCGCCGGAAAGCCGCTGATCCGCGGCGAGGGCGGGTTTGATTCGGCGGAAACCGGCGGATACTGGGAAGAAATCAACCGCGATCAGGCCGGTATCTGGCTGCATAACAACCTGTGGGCCCAGCTTGGGCCGGGCGGCATGATTGACCTGATGTGGTGGGCCAGCGAAACCATATCAGAGAACCAGAATACCGGGCGCGTGCCGGGCCTGTACCCGGTATTTCGCACCTACCAGCGGTTTGTCGAAGACATCCCGCTTAATAACGGCCAGTACCGCGATGCCCGCGCGCAGGTATCCGATCCGGTTCTGCGCGCCTGGGGCCAGCGCGATGATCTGGCCGGGCGGGCACACCTGTGGATCCAGAACCGGCAGCATACCTGGCGCGCCGCGGTGGCAGGAACGCAGATCAAGCCGGTGCAGGGGCAGGTACTGCTGCCAGATATGGCTCCAGGAATGTACGCAGTGGAATGGTGGGACACCTACGCCGCTGAAAACCCGGTGATCAAAACAGAAATCATTTCCAGCAACGGCGGTATGCTGATCCTCTCCCTTCCCACCGCGCTGACCGGCGATATTGCGGTGAAAGTCACGCGGAAGTGACCAACGCAGCGTTTCTATAGAGCGGATAAGCCTTTGCAAAGGAAGATTTTTCTTTCTTTGGGCTTAAATGTATACTTTTTTACTCTATTATTTCCGCTCGTTTTGTGCAACAATAGAAACGACCCGGATTTGCCGCCTGTTTCGATCCCGGAATGAATCTTTTACCGGCTGCGATTCTGACAGGAGGGTGAAATGGAATACGACCTGGTATTTGAGGGCGGTGGCGCGAAGGGCATGGTCTTCGTAGGCGCCATGCAGGAGTTTGAGGCCGCTGGTCACACCTTCAAACGGCTGCTCGGCACATCAGCGGGAGCCATCACCGCGGCGACTCTGGCTGCCGGGTATTCCGCCGCGGAAATGCTGGACGCGCTGGTCGAAAAAGACGAGGGCGGGCATTCCGTGTTCTCACAATTCATGGCCATTCCCCCGGCAATTTCACCCAATCTGATCGGCGAGTCGATTACGCGCCAGCTTTTGCGCCAGATTGACCTGCCCCTGGTGCCCGAAGTAGTTGAAACCCGGTTAGACGATGTTTTGGCGCGCGCAATTGCGACCAACCCACGACTGCGTGGCATATTTTCCTTCATCGAGTACGGTGGCTGGTTCTCGGCCGACCACTTCGTCGAATGGATGCAAAAACGGCTGGATACCGGCATGCTGCGCGGTGAGCCTCGGCGGTTCAGCGGCCTGACGCTGGATCAGTTCTATGAGAAAACCCAGGTTGACCTGTCGGTGATTGCCTCAGACACCACCGGAGAACGCATGCTGGTGCTCAATCACCGCACTGCGCCCAAAGTGCCGGTGGTGTGGGCGGTGCGCATGTCGATGAGTATTCCGCTGCTCTGGCAATCCGTCACCTGGCGGCCGGAATGGGGCTTCTATCTCGGCCGCGATGTGGCCGGCCATGAAATCGTCGACGGAGGGCTGCTGTCCAACTTCCCCATTGACCTGTTCGTTTCTCAGGATCAGACGGTGAAGTCTGTGATGGGTGAACGCAGCGGCAGCAGCGTGTTAGGGCTGCTGATCGACGAAACCATGCCGGTCGATGGCGTGGAAACGCAAGCCGATGTTACCGCCAGCTTCCGCTTTACCGATCTGCGTACCGTGCAGCGCCTGGCCGGGTTGATGAACACCGCCCTCACCGCGCACGATAAGCTGGTCATCGACGCCTTTGAGCGCTTTGTGGCCCGCATGCCCGCCAAGGGCTATGGTACAACCGAGTTCGACATGAACGATGATCGGCGTGAATGCCTGGTTGAAGCCGGGCGGGCCGCCATGCGCGCCTTTTTCGCGCGTTCCGCGCAGGCGGGCGTCAGCTTTGACCCGGACGCGAACGCAGAGCTGCAGCGCGCCGTTGAAAAAGCCAACCAGCGCGCCCTGAAGATATTGACCGAATAAGCCGTTAAAACAAAAAGGCTGCCCATGATCAGCAGCCTGTATGCGCTGGGGGGGAGTCGAACCCCCACGCCTTGCGGCACATGGCCCTCAACCATGCCTGTCTGCCAGTTCCAGCACCAGCGCGCGAACTTTCATATTATAATCTGCCCCAGTGGGAGCGTCAAGGTTTCCCGCTGCAGGGCGTTTTTCATTTCTTGGAATCATACAACCCGGCGGTAAAACAACCATTGAGGAGGCGTTATGGCGATTGTTTTGGATGCGATGGGCAGTGACACCTACCCCGCCCCAGAAATCGAGGCGGCAGTGACTGCCGCGGAATTGTTTGGCGAGGAGATCATCCTGGTCGGCAGCGAGGCGCTGATAAAGGACCGGCTGGCCGCGGCCAACCCGCGAAATTTGCCGGTGCGGCTGGTGGATGCGCCAGACGTGCTCGAGATGCACGACAAGCCGGTGGAAGCGGCGCGCAGAAAGCCGCGCAATTCGATGGCGGTTGGCCTGGAACTGGTCAAAAACGGCGAGGCGCGCGCCTTTATCTCTGCCGGCAATACCGGCGGGATTATGTTTAACGCGCTGCGCACCCTGGGGCGCATCAAAGGCGTGCAGCGCCCGGCGCTTACCGCGCGTTTTCCGGTGAAGAACGGCCAGTGCGTTGTGCTGGATATTGGCGCAAACGCCGACTGCCGGCCGGAGTTTCTGCTGCAGTTCGCGGTAATGGGCAGCATTTATGCCGAGCGCGCGCTGGGCATCAAGAACCCGCGGGTCGGCCTGGTTTCGAACGGTGAAGAAGGCGGCAAAGGCAACCAGTTGACCAAAGACACCTATCCGCTGCTGGAGTCCAGCGGCCTGAACTTCATCGGCAATCTGGAAGGCAAGGAACTCTTTGGCGGCATGGCCGATGTGGCCGTATGCGATGGTTTCACGGGCAACGTGCTGCTCAAATCCAGCGAGGCAGTTGGAAAGCTGCTGGTAGATACCCTCAAAGAAGAGCTGATGTCATCCTTTGTCACCAAGCTCGGCGCGCTGCTGGCAAAACCGGCCTTCTCCAAGCTGCGCCGCATGCTGGACCCCGGTGAAGTGGGCGCTGCCCCTCTCCTGGGAATTGACGGCCTGGTATTCGTTGGCCACGGCCGCTCAGACGCACGCGCGCTGGTGAATGCCATCCGCGTGGCGCGCGAACTGGCCGATGCCAATTTACTGGAAGCCACGCGTGCTGCCATCCAGGACCGCCTGGCCCAACTGGAAACCCCTCAACCCGCCGAATAGACCGTGAGAAAGTAGAACAAACTCAATGAAAATCGTCACCAACCAGAAAATGATCCAGCGCAACCGCAAGATTGGCCAGTTCCTTTCCATTGGCAGTCTCGTAATCCTGGGCGTAGGCATGTATATGTCCTTTAATGCCAATCTGCTTTCGTATTCCTTCTTGATGCTGATCGTTGGCTTCATGGTTTCGCAGGTTGGCATTTACTACGGGAATCGCTGGGGCCGCTCGCCGCGCCCGGATGAGGTCATCACCGCTGCGCTGAAAGGCCTGGACGACCGTTATACCCTCTACCATTACATCGCCCCCACGGCGCACCTGCTGGTCGGCCCGGCGGGCGTGTGGACGCTGCTGCCTTTCCCGCAAAAGGGGAAAATCACTTATGAAAAAGGCCGCTGGAAGCAAAAAGGCGGAAACGTGTACCTGAAGATTTTCGCTCAGGAAGGGCTGGGGCGGCCCGACATGGAAATCAAGTCCGCGCTGGAAGATATGCAGCGGTTCTACGTTAAGAACCTCGACGGCGCCAGCCTGCCCACCCAGGCAGCGCTGGTGTTTACGAACCCCAAAGTTGAGCTGGAGACAACTGACGCGCCGGTGCCTGCTGTGCGCGCCGACAAGCTCAAGGATTTTATTCGCAAGAACGCTAAAGAAGGCAGCAAGGTGATGACGCCCGAAGTAGTAAAGCAATTCACCACCGCCCTGCCAGAGTACGATGTAGAAGTGATCAAGGGCGAAGTTAAGTAAGCTGGGATATGATGAAAATCGGGCCGCTTTGCAAAGCGGCCCG
>DATCUC010000273.1:0-46751 GCA_036567625.1 Anaerolineaceae bacterium
ACCCGGGCGCGGATTTCATAGGCTGTGTTCGGTTCTACCGCCACCGGCCCGCTCAGCCAGCCCTGGAACAGGCACGAGTTGGTGCTGTCCAGCCGGTAGGATAGATCGTGGCCAGCATAGGTTACGGTGGTATCAAACGAGGTCGGCGGCAGGTAGGCGTCAAAACTCAGGTGAAACGAGGACCAGGGCGTCCACTGCGAGCCGTTGATCCCCGAACTGCTCATCCAGGCGCGGATGAAGTTGATCTGGTTCTGGCGAAACTCCGCCATGCGCGCGGCTGCCAGAGTGGCATCATCCAACCCGTCGTTGAATCCAGCCCCATGAAACATCGAGCCATCCGAGAATTCGAAATAGCGCGGGTCCTTCTGGCTGACGCGTACGAATCCGCGCGCGCGGTAGGGGTTCTGGCTGCTGCCGCTGACGGTAAAGCGCGCCGGGGCGGAAAGCGCCAGCCCGCCGGAGTCTACAGCGCGGATGCGCATTTCCCAGGTTCCGGTTTGCTGCGGCGTAAAGCGCACCATCCAGTAAGGCTGGCCATCCGGCACGCGGTGGTCTTCGCCATTGACGGGCGTATTGCGATACGGCTGGTAATAAAATGCGGGCTGGGTGAACTTGCGGCCGTCCGGGCCGGTGAGAACTGCGTCGGCGCTCACGCCGCTCACGACTTCCAACCCGGCGGGCGGCTGCGGATCATACGGCAGGTTGGGATACGCGGCCTGCGTGCGCAAATCGAACCGCGCTTCTACGTGATCGAAAAGCGCCACTCTGGGGGTAAGCACGCGCAGGTTGCTAATCCGCGCCGGGCCGGCCTGCGCCTGCGCCTGCGCTGCGCCAGGAGATACCAGGCTCATCATGAGAGCCAGCAGGAAAATCCAACGGATGCGCATGTGAAAAATCCCCACTTTCTTGATCAAGTATAGCATGCACCGGGCGTGGATCAAACCCGCGGGTTGTACGCTGAATTCCGCGGCTGTCTTTCGGTGTACAATGGGGGAAATCGCGTTCCGACGGTTTGATTTTCATTGACCGACAGGCAGCAATCGTGACGATCGAAACAGGCACACCAGCAACCGATTCACAGCAGCCGGCATCTTCTCGCTGGCATACGCTGGCGGTTGCGCTATCCTCACAACTCATCAACACCAGCATCGATGAGATCGACACGGTCATCGATCAGGCGCTGGCACAAATATGCGCCTTCAGCGGCGATGACCGGGCTTTTGTAACCCTGTTTTCGCGTGATGGCGAATCGATGGACACGCTGTACGAATGGTGCGCTGAGGACGTAGAGCCCCAGGCACACCGCTTGCAAGGCCGTCCGGTGGCTTCTTTGCCCTGGCTGACGGATCAGATCCGCGGCGGTCACAGCGTGATGGTCGACGATGTGGAGCAACTGCCGCCCGAAGCGAACCTTGACCAGGTGGAGAGCCGCATGGAGCACATGCGCGCGCTGCTGCTGCTGCCGCTGCGCTTTCAGGGGAAGGTAGTCGGCATTTTCGCGTTGAGCACTGTTGACCGGCCGCGCGTCTGGGATCAAGATACGATCGCATCCCTGCATCTGATCGCTGACCTGATTACCGGCGTTCTGGCGCGCAAACAGGCTGAAGAAGACTTGCGCGATGCGCAGCAGCTTCTCGAAAAGCGCCTGGAAGAGCGCGAGCGCGCCA
The DNA here is from genome assembly GCA_036567625.1 of Anaerolineaceae bacterium. Classification (GTDB taxonomy): domain Bacteria; phylum Chloroflexota; class Anaerolineae; order Anaerolineales; family Anaerolineaceae; genus CALDSL01. The sequence continues at coordinate 1,668 of DATCUC010000273.1, forward strand.
CGGCTCGCCGCGGGCGGGCCGCCAACGCCCTGCGCGATATTCTTCAGGTGCTTAATTCAAACCGAGCGCTGCCCGAAGTGCTGGATTACGTTGTTCGTGAATCGTGCAAGCTGTTGAATGCCAGCGCCACGCTGATCCGCCGCGCCGACCTGGAGAACCAGCGGGTCTCCAGCGCAGCCAGCTATCAGCTACCGGCGGACTTTGACGCCATCCGTGAAACCCGGCTGTATTACAACGCCAACGATTTGATCCTGATGTCGCGCCGCCCGGTGTTGATTGCCGATTTGCGCGCCACGTATTTACCGGTGCTCGATATGGTCTCCGGGCTGGACGAGGTACAACACGCCTACATCGAGGCACTGCTGAAACATTACTCCGGCATGTTGTCCGTCCCACTGTTTATCCGCGAGGAAATTTTTGGTTCGCTGGTTTTCTTTTTCAAGGATCGCCGCGGCTTTTCCGAAGAGGATATCCAGCTAGCCATGTCGCTGGGTGATCAGGCTGCCCTGGCAATTGAAAATGCCCGCCTGCGCGCGGAGAGCGAGCAGAACGCTGTGCTAATGGAACGTAACCGCCTGGCGCGCGACCTACACGATGCCGTGACCCAGACCCTCTTTTCTGCCAGCTTGATCGCCGAGGTGCTGCCGCGCATCTGGCAACGCGACCCGGAAGAAGGCTGGCGGCGGCTGGAAGAGCTGCGCCAGCTTTCGCGCGGCGCGCTGGCCGAAATGCGTACTCTGTTGCTGGAACTGCGTCCCACCGCGCTGACCGAGTCGAGGCTCAGTGACCTGTTGCGCCAGCTAGGTGACGCGGTTTCCGGGCGGGCGCGCGTGCCAGTCAACCTGACGGTAGAAAATGAGTTTGCGCTGCACCCGGATGTGCAGGTTTTTTTCTACCGCATCGCTCAGGAAGCCTTGAATAACATTCTCAAACATGCCGGGGCGAGCAAGGTGGACCTACTGCTGCAATTCCGCGAATCGGGGGCGGATGGCCGCTCGGTGCGTCTCGTGATTGTCGATAACGGCCGCGGGTTCAACCCGACCGAGGTGCCACCCAACCACCTCGGATTGGGAATCATGCTAGAACGCGCGCAGACGATCAATGCCGAGCTGCGCGTCGAAAGCGCCGTCGGACAGGGAACCACAATTGAAGTGCTATGGGGAGAAAACCAATGAAGATTCTGGTGGTGGACGACGAATCGGGAATTGTGCTGCTCTGCCAGCAACTGCTGGAACTATCGGAATACGAGGTGACGACCGCCACTGAGCCAGCACAGGCCATCGATTACGCGCGGCAGAAGCGCTTTGATCTGCTGTTGACCGATATCCGCCTGCCGGTAATGGATGGTTTTGACCTGGTCAATCAGATTAAAGCCATCCAACCACAGATCGCCGTGGTGGTGATGACCGGTTACAATACGGTCGAAACAGCGATCAAGGCTCTGCGCAGCGGAGTCGACGGGTTGGTGATCAAGCCGTACGAACTAGGTTCCGAACTGCTGGAAATCGTACAGCAGGCCGAGGCCCACCGGCGCCGCAGCCGCCATTCGGTGGAACTGGATGCCTTACAGCCGCTGTTTGATTTTGGCAGTCTTAACCTGCTCGAAACCAGCCTGCCCGAAATTGAGCGCAATCTGCTCCAGGTGATGGCAAACGTGCTGCAGGCTGCGAATGCTGGCATCTACATCCGACCCGAAGGGGGAAAGGCGTATCGCCCGGTTCGCGTCAGCGGTACGCTTCCGGCGCTGGACGATCCGTTTTGGGAGAATGCCAGCCTGTGCGCGCTGCCCGGCACGGATTCAATCGCGCGCTGGTCGCTCAGCCGTTTTGATATCGTGGAAGGCGAAGATCTGCTTCAGCGCCTGGGGTATTCATGCTGCGCGGCAGTGTGCGTGCAGCGCCCAAAGGAGACTTTCCTGTTTCTGGCGGCACGACAGGGGAGCGAACCCGAATTCCTGCAAGCCGATTTTGACTTGCTGGAGCGTATCGCGCGGCAGGGCTGCGCGCGCATGGAGAACATGCGCCTGGTGACCAATCTGACGCATATCGCCCGGCGCGTTGAGGGGGCTGAGGGTATTTTCCGCCAGAGTGAACGCATGCAGCAGATCGAAAATCTACTGCCGGCCATGCTGCCGGATTTTCACAATCCGCTGCAGGCGTTGAAGAACAGCCTGGTGCTGGCCAAACGCCCGGAAAACCAGGGCAGCCGGGCCGGCGAATATCTGAGCATGGCGCAAAAAGAGTTGTACCGCCTGGAGGTTGCACTGCAGCGCCTGCTGTCCCTGGCGCAACCATCCAGCACCCAGCGCGGGCCGGTCGAGATCGAAAGCCTGATGCAGCAAGTGCTGGACCTGATGGCCGCGCAGATCAAAGACAGCGGCGCGCAGGTAAAAACAACGTATGCCCGGCCGCTATCTCCGGCGGTCACCGTGCGCGAAGATCTGGAACAGGTCATTTTCATTCTGCTCGAAAATGCGCTGGATGCGCTACGCCAGGCGCCGGCCGGTGAAGACGCATCCGTCGAAAAACATATCTGGATTAATGTCCGCTGCGAAAATGAACGGCTGCAGATCAACATCGAAGACAGCGGCCCCGGTTTCAGCCCGCAAGCGCGGGCTAACCTGTTTCGCCCATTCAATACCAGTAAGCCGCAGGGGCGGGGGATTGGGCTGGTGGTGGCCAGGCGCATCGTCGAGGCACAGGGCGGGCGGTTAACCAGCGCGAAACCGGTTCACGGCCTGGGCGCAAACCTGCAGGTGGAACTGCCGTGTTGAGGTCAGGTTCTCACCGGATAAAGATATTCGCATAGCCAGTGATCGTATCAAGCAGTTAGCGAGCAACGCTGAATAGCGCCCCAGCGTTTTGGAGAACTAATCCTGTGATGGCCCAGTATCCAGGCTGGAATTGGCTGGCTTACCTGAGGGCAGATGAGCGCGCTGGTTCATCACGTCGTTCAGATTGGGAATTTGCGGCTGCCGGGAGGTATTCAACCAGTCCATCCACACCGTCCGGCGGCGCGGTTCGTGCGAGAAACGATCGAAACCGACCAGGATCAGGCTGACGCTCAACAGCGCTGCGCCAAGCCACTGCAGCAAGCTGAGTCGTTCGCCTAACCAGATTTGCGAGACGACAATCGCGATCAGTAGTTCGCTCAAGCCCAGCATGGCGGTTTGCATCCCGCCCAGGTGCTTGACCCCCAGGAATAGCAGCAGCCGGGATAACGCGGTAATGCCGGCCAGGGCCAGCACCGGCCACCACGGCACCTGGGCTGCCGGAATTGCGCGGTCGAACAGGACGTACGCCAGCATTACGGTGACGCTCATCGACAGCAGCGTGTACACTGTGACGGTAGGGGCGGGCACTTCGAACAGCACGCGCTGATTAATCATCAGGTGCAGGGCATAAAAAAAGGATGATGCCAGCATAAACCCGGCCGCCACAAGGTCAACCGTTGCATCTCCCGCGGCCTGTACGATTAAAAACACAGCCGGGATCGAAATCGTAAGCCGCAGTTTGGTCAGGTTGGTAATCGGCTGGCGCTCGAGGATCATCATCACCGCGATGAAGAACGGGTAAAAGGCATACAGCATATGCCCAACCCCGGCTTCCAGCCGGCCCAGGGCCGTGTAGTAGAAGACAGAACCAATGCCGTTGACAAACCCGGCCAGCAAACAGCCAAACAAGCCCACCGGGAAGATATAGAGGAACTGCCGCCGGAAAATGGCGGTGAAGGCCAGCAGCGTCAGCGCGGCCATGGTGGTGCGAAAAGCGGTCACCGCGATGGGCGAGAACCCAAACAGGATGGCTTGCTTGCCGAAAATTGGGGCAAGGCCGAGGAACATCGCCGAAGCGAGCGCGGCCTGAATCCCTTTTTTCTTTCGCAAGCGTTCCATGCTGTCCTCGATGCGTGCATCTATGAGCGCGGCTCTCGCCGCGCGGGCGTGCTAGCCCAGCAGGGCGTGGATCTCATCAATGAGATCATCGTTCATAAAATCGCCTTTTTGCATCAGCGAACGGATATGCCCGTCCAGGCGTTCTTTCTCATAGGGGGTTAGTTCTTTCGCAGTAACCACAATCACCGGGATATCTTTGGTTTCCGGGTCGGCTTGCAGAGCATCCAGCACGGAGAATCCGTCCATTTCCGGCATCATCAAATCCAGAATTATCAGGTTGGGGTGTTCTTCCTGCGCAACTTTGATTGCTTCGACGCCGTTGCCGGCTTCAAAAATGGTGAATTCGCCCTGCGACTGCAAGATGCGCCGCATCAATCGCCGCGCGTCGGGGGTGTCATCGACGATGGCAACCCGTGGGTAGCGGTCAATTGACACCTTGCTCAACGCTGCCAGCAGGCCGTCTTGCTTATTCTCGTCCATGGCTTTCCCTGGGGATGCCACCAGGTCTTTCGACCAGCCTTCGCCCAGGATATCGCGTTCGACTGGCATGGTATGCCCGGTGCAGTTGATCACAACCACCTCGTCGCTGCGCACCTGCCCGGAGCGGACCAGCTTGACCAGGCCGGCCACGGCCACTGCCGCGGCTGGTTCGACCGAAATGCCTTCCATTTTCGCCAGGTAATGCATGGCGCGGTAGCCTTCTTCGTCGGACACGGTTTCAAACGCCCCGCCTTCATGATCCAACATGCGCTGGCGCAGCAGCGTGTACACCCGCCCGGGATCACCGGTTGCCAGGGTGATAATGAGTGTCTTGGGCGTGCGCACCACCGGGGCTTTTTCCAGGTCCTGGTTCCAGCCGTGCACCATCGGGGCACAGCCTTCGGCCTGAATTACGGCGATTTTGGGAACGCGGTCGATCAGCCCCATTTCTTTCAGTTCCACGAAGCCTTTCAATACTGCCAACGGTCCCAGCCCGCCGCTGACCGCCTGCACGTACCAGTCTGGGGCGCGCCAGGGTGTGCTGCCCGGCCCGAGCCGGATGCCCAACTGTTCAGCGATTTCATAGGCCAGGGTCTTCATGCCTTCGGTGCAGGCGATGCTTTTTGCGCCCAGGTCATAAAACAATCCGCGCTGTTCGGCGAATTTACTGGCCAGTTCTTTCACCGCGTCATACGTGCCGGTGACCTTGATCACCTGCGTGCCGTAAATGGCAACTTCGCGCATTTTGGCCGCCGGAACCAGGCTGGTGAGGAACGCCCAGATTTTGATCCCTGCGCGGGCGGCATAAGCCGAGTAGGAGATGGCCACATTCCCGGTGGATGCAACCACCATTTCATGAACACCGGCTTCTTTCAGCATTTGGATCGTCACTGCTGCCTGCCGGTCTTTAAAGGATGTGGTTGGTCCCTGGCGTTCGTCTTTCAGGTAGATATTCGGACAGCCAATCATCATTCCCAGGTTCGCGGCTCGGATGAGCGGCGTGCCGCCCTCGCCTATGCACAGGTCGGGATTCGGATTCAATACGGGCAGCAGTTCGCGGTAGCGCCACAGATCGAAAGGCCGTCCGGCAACCAATGCGGGTAGTTGTGGGCCAATTGCGGCCAGGTCGTAAATCGCCTGGCGCCAGATGCTGCCACACTGCGGGCAGGTGCGTTGGCGAACGCTAAATCCGTACCGGTGGCCACAGTCAATGCATTCTACAAGGAAGTGATCGGGCATGAAGGGTGCTTCTCTCGGTTTACTTAGATTACTCGTCAATCAGGTGGTATTTCTTCAACGACATTTCCAGTGACGCGAGCAGGTCTTTTTCGCTCAGGTGACCCTTGGCCAGCATCTGCTGGCCGAACTGGGCCAATTGGGTCTGCTGTTCGGCAGTCAGGTCAGCGCCGGTGAGAATAATCACTGGGATAGAGCGCAGATCCTGGTCAGCCCGCAGCCGTTCGAGCAGATCAAAGCCATTCAGACCGGGCATGAACAGGTCGAGAATAACAATGTCTGGCCGGGCACTGATGATGCTGTTCCAGCCTTCTTCGCCGTTGGCAGCAATGCGTACCTGGAAGCTGCCGCTGTCTTCGAGCATCTTTTGCACCAGGCGAGCATCGATGGCAGAGTCATCAACCACCAGCACTTCGTGCGCCGTGCCGTCGGAATCCAGGCGGCTGATCGCGCTGAACAGGTCATCTTGCGCGAACGGTTTGACCAGGTAATCTGCCGCGCCCAGGTTGAAGCCCTTTTCTTCTTCTTCCAAAATGCTGCAAATGATGATCGGAATCGACCGGGTTTCGGGGTCATTCTTCAGTTCGCGCATTACCTGCCAGCCGTCTCTTTCGGGCATCATGATGTCTACGGTGATCGCGCTGGGTTGGATTTCTTTGGCGCGCTGCACTGCCAGCTTGGGATCGGTGAGCGCCAGCACTACGTAGCCGTGCGGCTTGAGGTAGCGTTCGTACAGGCTGATCACCTGGATGTCATCATCGATAGCCAGGATTGTCTTCGCGCCTTCGGGGATGATTTCCGGTTCGGGTTCGGGCTCGGGAACGGCCAGGGGCAGGGTGAAGAAGAACGTGCTGCCCACGCCGACCTCGGAGCGCAGCAGGCCGATGCGCCCGCCGTGCATTTCGATCAGCGAGCGGCAGATAGAGAGGCCCAGGCCAGTGCCGCCCGTCTTGCGCGTGGGCGAGTCATCTACCTGCGAGAAAGGCTGGAATAGTTTGTGAGTATCTTCGGGAGCAATCCCCGCGCCCGTATCGGTGACAGTGACCATCACTTCGGATATGCCTGTAGGTGATTCGATGATGTCAGCGTTGACGGTGATCGAACCGTCTTCGGTGAACTTCGCCGCGTTGCTGATGAAGTTCAACAGCACCTGGCGCACACGCGTGTTATCAGCGCGCACCAGCGGCAGATCCGCCGAGATATCCTGATTGAGGCGCACCGGCTTACCCTTTACCAGGCCAATGGCGGTAGACATGACGCTGTTCGCCATCTCCGACAGGTTGACTTCGGAGAAGGAAAGCTCCATCTTACCGGCTTCAATCTTCGACAGGTCGAGGATGTCATTAATCAGGCTGAGCAGGTGCTGGCCAGAATTGTAAATGGCGTTCAGGTCCTGGCTCTGGGTATCGTTGATCGGGCCGTCGATACCCTTGAGGATAACGCGCGAGAAGCCAATGATCGAGTTCAACGGGGTGCGCAGTTCGTGGCTCATGTTGGCCAGGAACTGGCTCTTCATGCGGTCGACCTCGCGCATTTCTTCCACAGCCTTCTGCGAGATTTCGTAGGCGCGGGCGTTTTCGATGGCGATAGCGATCTGATCCGCCAGAATCTGGAGTACAGCCAGGTCATCCTGGTTGAATGCGTTGGCGACATCCGATTGCAAATCCAGAGCGCCGATGACTTCTTTGCCCAACTTGAGCGGGATGCCCATTTCCGCGCGCGTTTCCGGCAGCAGTGGGTTGGGGTAGTGCAGCGGGCTCTTGGCAGTCTCGCTAATGATCAGCGGCTCTCCGCTGGCAGTGACTGTGCCAATCACCGAGCGCGAGCCCACGCTCAGCTTGTGGTTGCGCGCCTTCATTTCCCGCCCGGCCTCACCGGTAGATTCGCGGATAACTGCGTACTTGCGGTTCGAATCCAACAGGAAGATGGAAGCATGGTAAAAATTGAAGCGGTCGCGCATCGTGTTGACGATGCTGTGCAGCAGTTGGTCGAGCGACAGAGTACTGGTGGTATCGCGCGCGATTTCCGCGGCGGTCTGCAGTTCCAACGCGCGGCGTTGAGCTTCAGCCAGCAGGCGCTGCTTTTCCAGCGAAATGGCGATACCGTTAGCGGCAGCCTGCAAACTACGCACTTCATCTGGATTGAACTCCAGGGGCCGTTTTGCTGAAACGCCAATAATGCCAATGGTCCGGCCAGAAGCCACCAACGGCACAATGCTCATCCCGATAGCGCCGCTGCTGACCAGCATCGAGAGAGAAACCGGGTCGATATCTTTATATTCGCGCACATCCGGGACGATCAACGGCTCATTGGTGACTGAAGTGAAGAACGGCAGCAGCGAAGCACGATAGCGGTTGCCGATGGATTGATAGTCTCCATCGATATCGTAGCGTCCGATCATTTCCACTTCCAGCGGTTCGCCGTCCGGCGTGTACGTGATCTGCGCCAGCGTTATGCGATCAGTGCCCGTGGGCATCAGGCCGTTGGCGATAACCATCACCAGGTCTTGGGCTGTCTTCGCCTGCGACACGGCTTCGCTGACTTTGTACATCTGGCCGGTTTCCGCCAGGGCATTTTGGGTTTCGGTGAACAGGCGCAGGTTGTCCAGCGATGTCGCGAGTTGGTCAGCCAGAGGCGGCAGGGTGCGGCGAACCTGGTCACCGAACGCGTTTTTATCCTGCGATTCGAGCAGCAAAACGCCGATCTGGCGCTTACCGGCCCACAGCGGGAGCATGCCCAGGGAGCGCGTACCGTCCTGGTCAAAAACCGCGCGAGCGGCATTATTGAGAGCGGGGTCAGCCAGATCATCGAAATATGCCGGTGTGGCGCGCACAAACAGGTCGCGGAAATCATTCAGCGAATAGGCGCGATTTTCTGCCTGCTCGCTGCCCGCGCTCCAGGTTGTGGACGTGTGAATACCTGTCAGCCCACCACGGTTGGTATAGCCAAAAGTGACCAATGAAGCGCGCTGCAACTGCACCGGCTGAATGCCGGTGGCAATCGAGGTCAGCATTTCTGTTGGGTCATTTGCCAGGGCCAGATTATGGCTCAGGTTGTAAAGGTTTTCCGTCTCGTGCAGCGAAACCTGAACCTGTTTGAGCAAGTTTTCGCGCAAGATGGTATTGGAGAGCGCATCCGTGGCAATTTGCAGTACGCGGACTTCTTCCAACTGCCAATCCCGCTGGCGATCAAACTGCTCGAAGGCCACAAAACTGGGCATGCGCCCGCGCCCGACCACCGGGAGAACCAACACGCTGCGCACATTCTGCGGCGTAAAGAATTCGCGGTCTGGGGAGGGCAGGTCGCTGACGTGTTTGGCCACCCAACCGGTTTCGCGCAACTGCTCGGAGATATAGGGCAGTATATCAGGTGTGATCTGCGTGGACGGGAATTGTCCGGAAACGCCGCAGTCCGGAGCAATCCACTGGCCGGTAGGCCGCCAGAAAGATTTTCCATCCGTTTCACTGGCTTCAGCAAAGTATACCCGCCCAACTTGCGATGCCTCGCCCAGCGAAGCGAGTACGTCGGAAAGGGATTTCGAACCGTATTTCGACAGGGTAGCAGCTACCAGAGCCACATTGGCCTGGTAGCGTTCGCGATTTTCGATCGCGGCCAACGCGGCGCGGATTTCCTGGAACAGGTTCGCGTTTTCCAGAGCAGTGGTTGCCTGCGAAGTCAGCGTTGAAAGCAATTCGACGTGGATATTGGTGTAGGCGTTTTCTTTATCGAAATCCTGCAAGATCAATGCACCGACCGCGCGGTCGCCGGCCAACATGGGGATCGCCAGTAAAGACTGCGGTATGGGTTCGGGCAGGGTGATGCCCAGGTCAAACATCTGTGATTCGATGCTGCTTCCCAGCAATAGCGGCTTTTTCGTCCAGTATAGATATCCGGCCACATCGTTTCCCAAGGGTTGGGCAGGAGCCGGTTCCAGCGTTTCTCCGCGGCTGAGGGTCACCGGGTAGGTTACGGTGCGCTGCGTGTTGTCGAACTGGGCAATTGCCAGGTCTTTGCAACCCATCATCCGGCTGACAATGCTGCTCACCAGGTTGTAGATTTCCTGGGGCGCGGTGAGGCGGCTGAGCTGTTGGCCGGCCTGGTTGAGGGTGGCCAGGTCCTGATTGCGGCTGAGGATTTCCTGTTCGGCGCGAATACGTTCGCCCAGTTCTTGCTGCACCGTCTGGTACAGTTCGGCGTTTTCCAGCGCCAGGGCCAACTGATTTGCAACTTCTTGCACCAGCGCGCGCTCGTCTTCCGTCCAGGCGCGCTGCTCATCATCGACGATTTCCAGGATGCCCGTTCCGCGATCGCGCAGGCGCACCGGCGCGGCGATGGCCGCGGGCCCGTTACCACCGCTGTGAGCGATGACATCATTCTGGCTCAAGCTCTGGATGCCTGCCCGTGTCCACAAGGTGTTGTTGGGACGGATCGCCCCGGCTTCCAGGGCGATGCCGGTCACGCTCAGGGGTCCGGTAGCGGAGGTCTTCTTTTCCGCGGGTTTTGCCATCTCCAGCGGCGGGCGGGCCGGCGCGGGGGCGGGTAGATCACCCTGCGGCAGCACCTGAACAAACCCTTGCCAGCGCGAGGCATGGCCATTTTTTCCAGTTTCGGTCAGGATGTTAATCCGCGCGGGGATCAGACCCTGGTCGGCATGGATAAAGAAGACTTCGGCTTCGCGCGGCGGCTGCGGCTTGCGAAACGCGGAGCGCACAACGCCCGCGAAATCTGGGTGCAGTTGAAAATGCTCGACCGGCTGCCCGACAAACGAATCGGCCGGCACGCCTAAATACTCCTGCACCTCGGCGCTGCAGGTCAAATACACACCCTCGGGGGTGCACTCCCAATACCAGCCAGCAGCAACTGCCGGCGGCTGCTCCGTCAAGACCGGCTCAGCCGATTGGATCTTCTTGAACAGGTTATCGAGTCGGTTCTGCAGTGGTTTTTTGGACATGCTGGAGTATCTCCTGGGCCAGGGCGCGGTATTGGGCGGCGGCGCGGCTCTTAGGCGCGTGGGCGAGTACGGAAGTGCCGGCAAGCGGACTTTCGCGTAATTTCGTATCGATGTCGATGGTGGTGTCGAATAAGCCGGAGCCGAAATTTTCGTGCAGTTGTTCAGTCAGGTTACGGTGCGTGCGGTTGCGGCGGTCGTGCATGGTGAGCAGCAGCCTGTAGGTGAGGCGCGGATTGTTCTGCGCGCGCACCCGCCGGATGACCGTCATCATATTGCGCAGCGCGTAGATGGAGAAATATTCCGGTTGGGTGGGGATGATCAGCAGATCGGCGGCGGAGAGCGCGCCGGTGGTGACCGCGCCGAGGAATGGCGGGCAGTCCAGCAGCACGATGTCGTAGGCGTTGCTGTCGCGCTGCAGCAGATTGAGGATGGTCAACTCATAGCCCTTGCGCATCGGCAAGAATCGCTCGGCCAGCCCCATTTCCGAATTGGCAGGCACCAGGCTGAGCCGTTCGATAGCGGTTGGCTGGCAGATCGAGCGCAGGGGAACCGAGTCGAGCATAATATTGGCAATTGACTGCTTGACCATTTCAGGTTCCACGCCCAGCGCCAGCGATAAATTCGCTTGAGCATCCAGGTCGATGGCAAGAACGCGCATTCCGGCTTCCGCCAGAGCGGCCCCAGCGGAAAGGGTGGTGGTCGTTTTTGCCACCCCGCCTTTTTCATTGGCGACTGCGATAATATATGCCATGTTTCAAACCCTTTCCTTAAGCATTTCCCGCCGGTTCATCGTGATGATGGCCATTCCCATTGCCATTGCTACCACTCCCACCGTGTCCGCCAATGGCTGCCGCGGAGAGCCGGGGTTGCAATACCACCTGGGCACGGCTGGCCTTGAGCGCGCTTTGCAGTTCCTGCACGGCCACTTCCAGCATGGCCTGCGGATCGTTGTGCTGGCGGATCTTGCTGGTGATTTCGAGTACTTTCCGTTCGCGTTCTGCGCGCCGGGCGGTTTGCTCAAACAGGCGGGCATTTTCCAGCGCCAGGGCAACCTGGTCTGCAACTTCCTTGACGGTTTCGACTTCTTCCGGATGCCAGCTTTCAACATCATCCGAGGAGTCCTGTACGCGAATGACGGCGATGGTTTCGCCGCGCAGCTTGACCGGAACGGTGAGCACGTGCGCGCCGTTCTCCTGTACGGTGACGGGTTCGCCAAACTCCACAGCCGATTGAACGTCCGGCGCATCCAGCGAGGGCTGCGGAACGATCTGCCCACTGGTGAAGCGGTAAGCTGTATGCGCGCCAGAGGTACTTTCACGGTTCCACTCTTGCTGCAAGTAACGTTTGTGCACGTTTTGTGCTTCCACAAGCGCCGCGGCCATATCTGCGTTCAGGTTGTTGTTGTAGATGGCAACTGCCACCTGGTCAGCCAGAATGGTGAAGAGCTGAATATCCTCTTCGGAGAAGGCGTCTGACTGCGTGCTTTGCACATCCAGCGCGCCGATAACCAGTTCGTTCACTTTCAGGGGCAGCGCCATTTCAGAGCGGGTGAGCGGCAGGTCGGGGTTATTGAAGAAAACCGCATCCTGGCCGACGTCAGTAGCAATACGCGGCTCGCCCGCAGACGTGACGAAACCCACAATGCCCGTCTGACCGACCTGCAGGCGATGCTGGCGGGCGAGCATGCGCTGGCCGCCTTCACTGTTGGCTGCGCGCAGTACTGCGTACCCGTTGACCTTATCAATCAAGAAAATACCCACATGGTAAAACCCAAACCGCTCACTGACCAGAACGGTCACCGTGTGCAGCAGTTCCTCCAGATCGTTCGTTGAAACCACACTGCGGGCCACCTCAGCCACGGTTTCGAACTGGCGGGCGCGCAGCACCAGAGCGTCATTTTGGCGCTCAAGGGCCTGCGTGCGTTCGGCCACGCGGTCTTCCAGGCTGGTGATCATATGTTGGATCTGCCGGCCCATGTTTTCGAACGTTTGCCCCAACAGATTAAATTCGGGCAGATCGCTCCGCTTGATCTGCACATTCAGGTTCCCAGACGAGATCTCCTGCGCAGACCGGGTCAGCATGCCGATTGGATTAGAAATCGAGCGTGAGAGCACCAGCGCCGCCAGACTGACTAAAGCCGCGAGGATGGTAGCAATGGAAACCGCCGTGTCGGTCTGCTGCTGAAGCTGTTTGAGCAAGACGCTTTCGTCTTGCACGAAAACCACGTACCAGGGCTTGCTCGCTAATTTCACCGCTGCCATCTGGTCGCGCCGGTCAGACTCGGACTGGCCAGTGTAATACGGTTCATCCTTCGAATGATCAAGGAAGACTGCGATATCGTTGAAGTTGGTCGAGTGCAGTTCACGCGGCTTGCGGCCTTCCGCAATCAACTGCTGAAGACGTTCAGCCTTCAGCGGAATCAGGCTGTAGTACAACAACTGCGGGCGATAAGGCTGCGCCAGGCGCAAATAATCCTGGTCAAACATGATCGGGTAGGTTGATTCAGAAAGGGTTCCCGAATACTCTTTAGCCAGGTTTTGCAAAATACTGGCCTTGTACTTGGCCCGTAAGATGCCGATTATGTTTGAGTTCTCATCGTGAATCGGAGCGCTAAAAACAATATACGGCGTATTGTCTGCTGGAAAGAAAATGACATCTGATGCATAGCTGTAGCCCAGTTGAACTGGTTCAGAAAAATACAGGGTTTCCTTTTCGTTCCAGCCAATATCAAACGTGTTCGTTGTGTACGTCACCTGGCCGTTCATGTCCAGCAAGGCCAGGGAAGTGAAGAACGCGCGTTCCTTTACATCCAACGACGCATTGAAAGCAGCCATGGCGGCGGCGACTTTTTCTTCTTCCTGGGTGTCAGCCCGCTTATATTTTCCTAGAAAGAGGTATTCACTGAAGATGGGCTGCAGTGCCAGAGAGGATAGTGAGGCGCGGTTGCCCTGGATAAAGGCATCCACCTGATCAGCCAAAATCTGTGCCGAGTTGGATAACGTGGCGTTCGTTTCGGCCTGCTGGATCTGCTTCAACACGCGGTTGCTGATGATACTGAAAAGACTGGTGGGAATGATTACGATGAACAGCGCAGCCAGGATCAGGCGAATGCGGAAGTAGATGGTGATGCTATTGCGCAGATACAGAAGCGCGAAGAACACCATTGCAAAGATGAGACCGACCAGGCCAAACCACCGGAATACGCCAATATCCACCTGGGAAATTGGCTTAATGACGCCCAAAAGGGACGCCAGAGAGGCGAAGATAATGCCCAGAACAACGGTGGTATTGGCTTTTTCTTCGCGCATAACGGTGGTGGAAATCACAAAGGCAAACATCAGCATACATGCCGCGGTGATCAGGCTGACGGCCTGGAAGAGCAGCGAATAGCATAGCAGCGTCAAATGCATCAATACACTGATGATCATCGCGCGCGTGTACTGGCTGGAGATGATCCTGTCATTCCGGCAAATGTACGTGGTAATAAAGCACACGACCATCAAGCCAGCCATCATGAATGGCTGCAGCTGGTTCGATGCAAAACCGGCGATGCAAAAGCCAACCGCGAAAACCAGGCAAGCGAAGGCGGTCACAAGCGAAAGTAACCGCGTACGCTTTTCCAGGTCTTGCTGCGACAATCCCATCATCGGCGAGGGAGATGAGGTCTGGTTCAGGTTAGAAGCATTCATGCAACCTCCAAGCGGCTGTGGCGGCTTGATTACTCATTGCGGAGTTGGACAATCACATCGGAAACCCCGAGCGAGCGCCCGATTTCTTGCGCCGCGGTTTTGAGGATACCGTCAATATCGTTGGAAGAACGCACACGGCTAGAGATTGTTCCTACCGCCGTTTCCCGTTCGGCGCGCTGCTGGACTTCTTCTACCAGGCGGGCGTTTTCCAGCGCCAACGCCAGGCGGTTGCCGATGGCTTCCACCAGGTGCAGCATATCTTCTGGAACAGCACTGCCGCCCATGCGCAGGTTAATGACACCAAGTGGCTGGTCGCGCAGAACAATTGGCACAGCCAGAGAGATCATTTTTTTATTTTCGGCGTCGCTGCTGGTTTCTACCGGCGCAATAACCATTTTTCCAGCCTGCAGCGCCTCAATCGCTTCTTTGGGCTCAAGCGCTCCCGTTTCCAACCCGTCACGGGTGAAGCGGTAACTGGTCTTGCGGCGGGTTGCCTTGAGGTAATTGCGCCAGGAATACTGCGTGGCCTGGCGGTTGGAGGTCTTCAGTTCATCCAGTGACCGCTGCAGGCGTTCGAGCAGGTTGGAGCGGTCAATGGCCGCGGCGGTCTGGTCGGCAATATTCTGGTAGAGTATCATGTCATTGCCAAAAACTTCGCGGTAATCGCCGCAAAGCAGCACGATAAAACCAATCACGCGGCTGGCCTTTTTCAATGGCAGGAGAATGGCGGTGCCCATCGAATCCACCCGGCTGCCGCGGAAATAGATAGCGTCATCGCCGGTGTTACGCATCAGGCGCGCATCGCCTTTGATCGACAGCGCCGCAAATGTGCCCGGCAGGCTGGGCGAGAGACTGGGTTGGTATTCCTTGACTGCTGCCGCCTGCTCGCCATCAGCCAGACCAAGTTCCATGATCTGCTGCTGTTCGTTGAGGAGGTAAATCAATATGTCGCCAAATCCCAACTGATCCTGGAAGCATTGCCTGGCAGCGGACAGGATATCTGTCGTGTATTCGACCTGGCTCAGAGCCTGGTTGAAACGGCTGGAGATTTCCATATCTTCGGTGCGCTTCTGAAGCTCCGCAGTGCGCTGATCGATGCTGCGTTCCAGGTTGGCGCGTTCGGCTTCCAGCGATCCAGACAGGTTCTTTTGTTCGGCAAAGCCTTTCTCCAGGCCGCGAATGATGGAGTACAGAGCATACAGGCACAATGCCGCCATGAGCAGATAAACGAAGATGCCGGTTATCCAGTTCCCAGTGACTGTAACATCAAATTCGGAAAAATCCGGCGGCGCAAGCACCCCGTTGACCATTAACGCAGCGATAATACTCATGGCGAGCGTGGAAGCCGTCATGCTGAGCATTGCCTGACGGAAGGGGAGCAGCACCAGGGCCACGGTTACATACACCAGCATGAACATGCGGCCTTCGCCCGGCAGCCCATCCGTGATCAGGTCAGATAATGCGAGCAGGAAAAGCGCTCCCAGTAATGCGCTGGAACGGATTTGGTAACCAAAGTGTTCAAATACTGTCAAACCGATTACCAGCACGATCAGCGCCGTTTGCACAGCGGCGGTAGCCCAGTCTTCGTTTTTAATAACCGAGAAAATATTGCTGAAGTAGGCCAACGTGCCCATAATACTGGCTACCACGAGGATCACATTCAAGATTTGCTCGCGGATTTTCTGGATCTCCAGCACCGAAGCCGGCTGCGCTTGCGCCGGTTGTTTTTGCAGGAAAGAAGGCAAGAGTTTCATTCTGTTTTCCCCTTAGCCCTTGTGCCCGTTGCCGTTGTGGCCATTATGGCCGTTGTGGCCGTTATGGCCGTTATGGCCGGAGTTGCTCACATAAGCTTCTGGTTCAGGTGCGACAAGATGGATGCTTACTTCGTCGACAGACGGGAGTTTGCCCAGGCCGGTGACCGCGGAGCGCAAGATTTCTTCGATAGAACGCGCGCTAGAGAACTGCTCGCTCAACTCGTTCAGCTTTTGTTCTTCGCGCGCGTGGCGCTGGGTTTCTTCCAGCAGGCGGGCGTTTTCGAGTGCCACCGCGGTCTGTTGAGTGAAGGCTTCCGCGAACGCAATTTCATCAGGGGTGAGTTCGGCCGCATCATTTTCTACAGTCAGGTAGCCAATCACCTGGTCGCGTAACAGGAGTGGGAATTCATGCGTGGCAGCGCCCTCTTCTTTCAGCGTGACCAGAGGATCCTCGAACTGGTATTCGAGGCCGCCGTGCTCTTTGACCGTGGCGCTCCAACTTGCGGTGATGAATTCGTTAGAAATGGCGCGAACTTCGTTGAGGGCATTTTCTGTCTGCTGGTACAGGCGCGCATTTTCCAGCGCGGCGCCCAGGCTGTCGGCCACGCCTTGCAGGATAGCGATGTCATCTTCATCGAACGCGTTTGGTTGGGTAGACTGGACGCTGAGTGCGCCCAGCGCCTCGCCTTTGGCAATGATGGGCAGAGCCAACTCGGAGCGCGTTTGGGGCAGGTAGGGGTTGTTGAAACGAATCGCTTCCGCGCCGGTATCGAGAGCAATGCGCGGCTGCCGATTAAGAACCGACCATCCGATCATGGAAGAACCACCCACGGACAGGCTGTGGTGCGCCGCGAGCATTTTCTTCCCGGCCTCCCCCGTGCCCGCGCGCAGCACCGCGAATTTACGCTCAGCATCCAGCACAAACACGCCCACGTAGTACAGACCGAAACGATCTTGCATCAGGTCTGCCACGGTCTGAAGCAACTGCTGCTGATTCAAAATGGAGCTGATGCTGCCGGAAATTTCGGCGGCCACGCGGCCCTGCAGCAGATGGCGCTGGTAGTAGAGCGTGCGTTCCTGCAACTGCTGTTCGATGGAGTTTTGCGCGCGGCTCAGTTCGGTGGCAATTTTCTCACCCTGTTCCAGGCTGGTCCGGAAGTTCGAGGCCAGCGCAATCTGCGAGCCAATGATGGAACCCGCGGTGATCAACAGGGTGGAAATCGTCAAAATCCATTTTCCGGCATTGTCTAATTGCGGAGCAGAAAATTTGAGTACATCCATGTGAGCCGGTGACATCCAGACATACACTGCCACGGCAGCCGCCCAACAGAGCATCGAAACGCCTAAACCTTTCCAGCCCAGGAAAAAGCCGGAGAAGTAGAACATGGCAAACACCACAGGGATGGTGATGACGCCGAACCCGCTTTGCCGGTATAGCAAAAGCGCGATCAGGAAAAATCCTAGCATGGCGATGGACGCCCGGATCTCATAGCGCAGGTTGCGGAAGATCACCAGGGAAACTACCGCAGCGATGATTGCGAAGGATGCGATGGCCGCGAATATGTTGGATGCGGCTCTTGGCAAGTAGACGATAACGCCTGTTAAGAGGATGATCATCACGCCGAGCAGCATTACCTGCAGGATCTTATCGAGCAGAATGATGGCCGCGCCGCGCGCGGCAGCCGATTCGGATGCTTTATTCGGGAGGATCGGGCCTATCTTGCTCATTTATCCAACTCCTGCCAGGGATTCTCATAGTCGCTGGCCTCAGCGCTGCCGTGATGACCATTGCCGTTGCTGCCGATGCGCAGCTCACCGGCCGCGGCCGTTTCTTCATCTGGCTGATCTGCGTCCACGGCTGCTCCGTTCTGTCCGGCCGTCAGGCGGATTTGCGCCCGGCGAGCGCGCAGCACACCGGCCAGTTCGCGGGTGGCAATCTGCATAATGGCGTTGATATCGGAAGTGCGGCGGATCTTGCTGGTTGTTTCGAACAGCAGCTTTTGCTGTTCCACCTGCGTGCGCACCTGGCTGACAAGCTGCGCATTGGCGAGGATAGCGCCCAGCGTGCTGCCCAGGCTGCCCAATATCTCCTGATCGTTTTCGTCGTACGCAGCCGGCTGAGACGAGCCAACGCTGAGTACGCCTACGGTGCGGTCGGTATACAGGATCGGAACGGCCAACTGAGAACGCACGCTTTCATCCACCGGGCTGCCGTCGTTTTCTGTTTGCGTGTCTTTCACCAGCACTGGATGGCGGCCAAGGGCAGCCAGTCCAACCGCGCCTTCTCCCAGCACCACGCGCTGCTGGGCGATGTCGGTATTTTCGTAACCAGCATAGGTATTAATCGTAAGCGTGTTAGTGTCATCAAAGAGGTAGATCGCAACCCGGTCGCTTCCGAAAGCGGTGCGCATACCTTCAACTGTTGTGCGCAGCGCGTCATCAGGGCTGGTGCAGGCCGCGGCAGCGGTGGTAATTTGATGCAAGAAGCGGTGTTTGGTCAGGTTTTCCTGAGTTTCGATGAACAGGTCAGCGTTGAAGATGGCGATGGCGAGTTGATCCGCCAGGATTTGCAGAATGTTGATGTCATCCTGGCTGAATGCGTTTTCTTTCGTACTCTGCACATCCAATGCGCCGAGGATGCGGTCGCTGATCCGCAGCGGGATTGCCAGTTCTGAGCGGGTAAGGGGCAGGAGCGGGTTAGCGAAGTAGTTGGCGGTTGCAGTTACATCACCCACCACAATTGGCTCACCGGTGCCGGTCGCCTGGCCAACGATAGAGGATGAACCGACGGCCAGCTTGTGCCCCGCTGATTTCATATGCGCGCCGGCCTCGCCGGTTGATTCGCGCAGAACTGCGTACTCGCCCAGGGCATCCAGCAGGAAGATCGAAGAGTGGTAAAAACCAAACCGGTCGCGCACCATATTGACCGACTTATCCAGCAGTTCACTCAGGTTGTGCGTGCCGCTGCTGTCACGAGCGATCTCAGACGCGGTGAGCAGTTGCTGCGCGCGAAGCTGCGCCAGTTGTTCCGCGCGTTTTACATCGGTAATATCGTGGGCGATAGTCAGCAAGCCGTTGATCTCGTTGTTTTCATCGACCATTGGCAGCATATCGGAAGTAATCCAGGTCGTGGTTGTTCCATCGGGAGACGGAATTTCGCTGGTGACATTGAGCACTGGTTGGCCGTTTTCCAGAACCTGGCGTTCGAAGGCCATAATTTGCTGCGCCGTCTCTGGGTCTGGAGCCAGATCCAGTTCGGTTTTCCCGGTGATATCCAGGCCGGCCGGCAGGCCGCGATGCTCAAAGTAAGAAGCGCTGCACAGCAGGTAGCGCCCCTGTTCATCTTTGAATGAAATGCTGTCGGGCACGTTGTCCAGCAGAGTATTGAGCAAATAATGTTCCTGGTCATAAGCGTGGAGTGCCTGCTGCATCTGGGTCAGCAGCTGAGCATTGCGGATCGAAACCGCGACCTGGGGAGCAATGGTGGTAAACAGCCGCAGATCATCTTCGTCAAAGCGGCCTTCGTTATCCACGTCTTCCACAACCATCGCGCCGAAGACTTCGCCACCGAGCGATAGAGGAACGCCCAGCCACGACCGCGCCGGCTCGCCAACAATCTTGACGCCCAGCGCCGCAGCCTGCTGGATGGCATTATCTTTCAGCAGCAGCGGTTTTTCGTTCTTTATAACAATTGATGTCAGGCCGTCGCCAAACCTCATTGGCTCAATGTTGATCACGCTGCCGCGTTCGTAGATGAATGGGAATTCAAGGTATTCGCGTTGTTTATCCAGCAGGGCAACGAAGAAGCCCAACTCTCCGCCGGTGACTTCCTTGATCTGTTCGAGGAGTGTTTGGTACAGCGCGCGAATATCGGTTTCTACCGAAATGGACTGGCTGACCGACGCCAGGATGCGCAGTTCGGTCAGGTTGGTCTGCATGGCATCCAGCACATGCAAGCGCTCGTAGGTGTTCGTCACCATTTCCGCCAGGCTGAGGTACTGCTGCAGTGTGTTACTGGGGAACCCTGCCTCACCGGAAGTGCCCAGCACCAGCAAACTCACCAGCCGGCCGGCCACGTGGACAGGGAAGAAGACGGCCTGTTTGCACCCGCGCTGATGGAGGTAGTTGAGAATGGGGAAGAATTCTGACGGTTGATCAAGGGTTTCCATGAGCAGATAGCCGCTCGGGGGCATCTTTTGCTCGATGCGTGACAGGGTCACGATGATTGTGGGGGTCTTGACACCTTGCTGGGCATCAATGACAGCCGTAGCGCGGAGCTGGTCATCTTTGCTGGCCATGATCATGCTCACATAATCGGCTTCCTTCAGGGTATCAATCATCACCGCGCGGATCGTATCGCGGTCACTGGCCTGCGAAATTTTGCGGCTGGCGCGGTAGAGCAGGCTGGTTTCCTTGTAGTCAACCTGGGCGTTTTCCACCTGGGTAATATTGCGCAGGCCGCTGGCCACCTGGCTGGCAACCATGCGCAGCGCGGGGGTCATATCCGGCCCGAAGGTGTTGTAGACCGAATGCTGGATATCCAACACGCCCACTACATCATCGCCGATGGAAATGGGAACCACTGCTTCACTCAGCGCGCCGGGCAGCAGCGATTCGGAAAATTCTTCCGGGTTTTCCACGTTGATATTCTGAACTTCATTAGAATTGATAACCGTGCCGAATACGGAATGGGTACGGATGTGCGTTCCGATTTTCTTGTTGTCATCATCTACGGCCAGGGAACCACTTTGCGCGCGGGCGGTGAAAAAGCTCCGGCCCGCATCCAGCAAGTAGATCGCGGCGTATCCGTAACCGAAGCGCTCGGTAATCAGGTCGACCGTGCGCTGGAGGATCTCTTTGCGGTCCAATGATGCGCCGGCGTACTGCGCCACTTCAACCGCCGTGCGCAGCTGGCGGTTGCGCTCTTCCACTTTGTTTTCCAGTGAGCGGTATAACTGGCTGAGGTCATCGGCCATGCTGTTGAATGAATATGCCAGCATGCCAATCTCATCCCGGCGGGTGACTTGCGTGCGGCGGCCCCATTCACCGGCGGCGAAAGCCTGCACGTTGGCGGCCAGATGCGTGAGCGGCCGCACCACGCGCGAAGCCGCGATCCAAATGAACAAGCCGATCACCAGCAGCGCGGCCGCAGTGATGATGATATTCATTTGGTTTTGGGCGTCCACCTGGTCGTACACAAAGGTCGCCGGGGCTTCCACGACCAGGCCAATGTTCATTTGTGGGTTCCACTTGGCGTAAGCGAGTACGGTATTTTCGCTCCAACTGTAATACTCATCCGCACCCGCGCCGATCGGTGAATCGATAATGGTATGCAGCGCCGTTAGCTGATCCTTTTGGTTTTCGTATGGGATCATGTTATCGTCCGCCGTCAGGCCAACCACCTGATTACTGCGATTAAAGAGAAATGCGCGAGCTTCGGGGAAGAATTTTTCGGTTTCGATCAACGCGTTTTGCAGGCTGGTGGCCGTACTGGCAGCGATGATGGTAAACACTTTGTCACCGGTGCTCTTCGAGGTATAGGTGCGCGAGGTGAAGATCATCAACCGCGATGTAAAGAGCGGAGTGGGGTCCATCGCGACGATGGTGCCCTGCTTACCAAGCAACTCAGCCGGTCCGCGACCGGCGATGTATGATGTACCCTCGCGTTTGGCGTTGGTCGACACAATCACCTTCCCGCTGGGGTCGAGCACCGAAATCTCGGTAATGGTTTGCCCATTGGAGGTAATCATCGACATACCCATTGTGGCGATGGCCGTTTTGCGGGCGGCCTGGGCGCGCAACTGGTTGGGCGAGTCCACCAGCAGCAGGTTGATGTTTTCCTGCAGACCTTCATTCGAAATAAGCTGGCTCACCGCGCGGTCAACGTTCTGATTGTTGCGGTTAATATCCAGCATGTAATTCTCCACCACCAGTTGGATCTGGTCCATGGCCTGGTTTTTTAACATGCTCTGCGACCGGAAATAGGTGACGGTGCCCATCAGGAGCACCGGCACCGCGGTGAGCACCAGCATGACGATCACAACCAGGCGGACGAGACTACCGCGAAATTCTGGGGCGTTGGATGCTTTCTTCGACGAAACCCTGACGTTCATCCCCACTCCTTGCTTAACCCTATTGGTTCATTTCCCAGACCGGCTGGTTAGATAAGATGCGTTGAATTTGTTCTGGAAAACGGTCGGGGTCGAGTGGTTTTCCGAGAAAACCATCGAAGCCCGACGCGCGGGCTTTCTTGATCTGTTCTTCGCTGGCTTCGGCGGTGACGGCCACGACCGGGATGGAATTAAAGCGGCTGCACTGGCGTATCTTCTTTAACGCGCCGTATCCGTCTTCGTAGGGCAGGCGGATGTCCATCAAGATCAGGTCGATTCGCGGCAGCGTATCGGCATATTCCACCACTTCATAGCCGGAGGTCTTCCATTCGCAGTGAATGCCCATAAAGCCCAGCAGGCGAGCAATCAGCACAAAATTGGAAACATTATCTTCCACCACCAGCACAGTGGCGTCTTTGGGGATACCTGCTTTCCGTGGTGTGGTCGGTGGTGAAATGGCGGTGCGCTCTGGTTCGTTGTTGGTCATGATGCTCCCCTGAGGTAGCGGTTATTGATAGCAGTTATCCCAGGAACTGGTTGATTGTTTCGTAGAACTTATCGATATCGATGGGCTTATCGATATAGCCGTCACAGCCGGCCTGCAGCGTGCGCTCGCGGTCGCCCTTCATGACATTGGCGGTGATCGCCAGGACGGGAATGCGGCTTAGATGGGGAATGGCCTTGATCTTTTTGGTCAGTGTATATCCATCCATCTCGGGCATGTTAATGTCCATCAAGATCAGGCTCGGGGTCAGGTCTTTGACGATTTCCAATGCGCGGGTGGCGTTTTCGGCTTCAACGACCTGGTAGCCTTCGGCCAGCAGCAGGCGGCGAACAAGCACGCGGTTATCTGGGTTGTCTTCGATGTGGAGAATGACTGTATTGTCAGGCATCCGTTTCTCCGGTAAATAAAGTCTCGTATAATAAGGCGTGGCATGGATAAGCGGGTATCCCCCAAAAATGGCTTATACGGTGCGCACTCACATTATACAGGTAACCATTTCCGGAAAGCCGGATGGCGATTTTCATTTTTGCAAGGTGGAGGGGATTCTAACGAAAAAGATAAGCGCTCACCGCCAGGATGAGCGCTTTTTAGAGCGGGTGATGGGATTCGAACCCACGATATCTTGCTTGGGAAGCAAGCGTTCTACCACTGAACTACACCCGCTGGTGAGGAAAAATTATACCAGATGCAATACTATTTGAGAAGTAAATCGTTGGTGTTCGCGGGCAGGCCGGATTCTACTCATTTCAAATTCGGGCAGCTAGCACGCTTGTACTATGCAGCGCAAGCCTGTCCCAACCCATTTTCCACTATGGTATAATAATTTGAATACATTCGGGCCTACGGCAGAATCATCTTGATAGCATCTCTGAGGAGAGTTCATTGGCGATCAACCCATTTAACTGGCTGATGGGGCTTTTTTCCCTGGATATCGGCATCGACCTGGGAACAGCAAATACCCTGGTAAATGTCCGAGGCAAGGGAATTGTCATCAACGAGCCATCCTGGGTCGCGATTGACAAGCGCAGCCGCAGGCCATTGGCAATTGGCGCGCAGGCCAAAGAGATGGTCGGCCGCACGCCTGCCAATGTGATCGCCATTCGCCCGCTGCGCGACGGCGTGATCTCGGAGTTTGAGATCACCCAGGCAATGCTGGGGTATTTCATTGGAAAGGCCCACCAGCAGTCGATTGTGCCCATGCCG
Organism: Anaerolineaceae bacterium; assembly: GCA_036567625.1. Classification (GTDB taxonomy): domain Bacteria; phylum Chloroflexota; class Anaerolineae; order Anaerolineales; family Anaerolineaceae; genus CALDSL01. Next base: position 25,488 of record DATCUC010000273.1, read on the forward strand.
CGCCCGCGCGTGGTGATTGGCATTCCATCTGGCGCGACCGAAGTGGAAAAACGCGCTGTGTTCGACGCAGCTATGGCAGCCGGGGCGCGTGAAGCGCACCTGATTGAAGAGCCGCGCGCGGCCGCGCTGGGCGCGGGGCTGCCAGTTTCGGAAGTGCGCGGCAGCATGGTGGTGGATATTGGCGGCGGCACCACCGAGGTGGCGATCATCTCGATGGGTGGTATTGTGGTTTCGCGCTCGCTGCGTGTAGCCGGCGATGAGCTGGATCAGGATATCATCACCTATATTCGCAATAAATACAACCTGTTCATTGGCGAGCGCATGGCCGAACAGGTGAAAATCCAGATCGGCTCAGCCTACCCGCTGCCCGCCGAGAAAACCATGCCGGTACGCGGCCGCAACCTGGTCACCGGGCTGCCCGAAGCGGTTGACATTTCTTCCGTGGAAATCCGCGAAGCGCTGGCCGGTTCGGTGCAGGTCATCATCGATACAATCAAAGACGCCATCGACGAAGCCCCGCCGGAAATTGTTGCCGACCTGATCGAAACCGGCATCTGCCTGGCGGGGGGGACCTCGCAATTGCAGGGGTTGGTTGACCGCATCAGCGACGAGCTGCACCTGCGTGTATGGGTCACGGAAGACCCGATGACCTGCGTGGCACGCGGAGCGGGCATGATCCTGGAGAATATTGACCGTTACAGCCAGTTCCTGGTGGGGCTGGAGCGTAACGGAAACCGCTGAGAAGCGCTGTTAATGGCGTTCGCGCCGGCTTCTCTTGCACTTTGATATGAGGGTATGAATTCATCTACTCCACGCATCTGGCAAACCGCCGTGATTGTTGTGCTGGTGGCCGGAATCATCGCCCTGGCGCTGAGCGGCTTTCTGAGCCCGGCGCTGCGCACGGTGCTGAACCCATTAATCCGCGTGCAGAGCTGGATTTCCACGCGGTATATGGCTGTGTACGAGTTTCTCACCGTGCCGCGCGATATCACCAGCCTGCGCAATGAAAACGCGGAACTGAAAGACCAGGTTTCGCAGCTTCAATCGCAAAATCTCCAGCTTCAGCAGCAAATTCGCGAGGCGGAAGTGCTGTATGCGCTGCTCGATTTTGCGCGCACCAGCCCGGAAAACGAATATACCGCCGCGGCAGTCATTGGCCTGGATACCAACCCATTCCTGCGATATGTGATCATCGATAAAGGCTCCGATGATGGTCTGCGCCACGGTATGCCGGTGGTCACCGAGCAGGGGCTGGTGGGACGGGTGGACGCCGTCACCGCCGGGGCTGCGCGCGTGCAGTTGATCACCGACCCGAGTTCGCGGATCAATATTCGCCTGCAATCCACGCAAACCAAAGCCATGCTCACCGGCTCGCTGGTGGGGGATGTGAATATCGAAATGATCCCCCAGGAAACCGACCTGCAAATTGGCGAAGTTGTGTTGACCTCAGGCCTGGGTGGTAATTACCCGGCTGATATCCTGGTGGGCAAGGTCATCAGCGTGCAAAGCCGGCCCAATGAGCTGTTCCAAACGGCATCTATCCAGCCCGCGGTCGATTTCTCTACCCTGCGCGCGGTGCTGGTGATCACCAACTTCCAGCCCGTGGATATTGGGCCGTTGACGCCGGCGACCGTGCCGTAACGCCTTATGTCTGTACTACTGGCAGTGCCTTCATTAATAGTCCTGCTGATGCTGCAAATGGTTGTCGTCAGCCGTTTGCCGCTGGTGCACGGTACGGCGGATCTGGTGCTGCTGGCGCTGATCTCGTGGGCGCTGCAAGAACGCGCGCGCAGCGCCTGGGCCTGGGCGATCCTTGCCGGGGTGTTCGTGAGTTTTATCTCCGCGCTGCCATTCTATATGCCCGTGGTGATCTACGTGCTGGTCACCGCCATGGCACGGCTGCTCCAACGCCGGGTCTGGCAGACGCCGATCCTGGCCTTGCTGGTTGCGGTATTTGTGGGTACACTCATTGAACATGGGCTGTCACTGGTGACGCTGAATGTACTTGGCGCCGGGATTCCCTGGCAAGAAGGCTTTGGCCTGGTGACCGTTCCCAGCCTGCTGCTCAACCTGGCGATGGCTTTACCCATCTATACTGTCATTGTTGACCTCTCCCGCTCGGTCTACCCGGAAGCGGAAGAATAAAGTTGCGAATATTGGTTAGCGAATGAACAAGAACGAAACGAACCGCACGAACTTCGAACCCTGGCGCATGACTGTTCTCTATGCGCTGATCGGGGCGATTTTTGCTTTTTACGCGTTCCGCCTCTTCGATCTGCAAATCCTGAGCGGCCCGGGTTATCTGGCGCAGGCCGAGGAGAACCGCATTTCGACGATTAGTTTGCCAACCCAGCGCGGTATCATCTACGATCGCAACGGGGTTGTTCTGGCGCGGAACGTGGCTTCGTACAATATCACCATCACCCCCGCCGACCTGCCGCTGGGCGATACCATATCTATGCTGGAGCCGAACGGCGCAATTCAAAAAATTTACCGTGAGCTGTCAGCATTGATCGATGTTCCCGTCTCGAATGGGGAAATCAACGATGAAACGGTGCGCCTGTTCAAGCCCTGCCAGACGGAGCTGGGTATCTTGCAGGTGGTATACATTGGCGATACCAACGCGCCGTATGACCCGGTGCGCATCAAGTGCAATGTCAGTGAAGAACTGGCCATGGTGGTGCAAGAGCGCTCCTCTGACTGGCCGGGTGTCAACGTGGAAGTGGAAGCCGTGCGCGAATATCCTACCGGCCAATTGACTTCGGAAATTATCGGGTTTTTGGGCCCGATCCCGGCTACTGAAGAAGAGTACTACCGCGGCCAGGGGTTTGTGCCGAATCGGGATAAGGTAGGCTATGCCGGGGTAGAAGCCTCATTGCAGGAAATCTTGCAGGGGCGCAACGGGCAAAAGACCATTGAGGTCGACGTGGCGGGGAAAGAGCTGCGGACGGTTGGCGAAATCGTCAATCCGATCCCGGGGCAAAATGTGCGCCTGACGGTTGATGTGCGCTTGCAGTTAGCGGCCAAGACCGCGCTGGTGGATGAGATCAAGTATTGGAACACCTTCCTCAACCAGACGCTTTCGACCAACGGCGTGGTAATTGCCATGAACCCGAAGACCGGCGAAATACTCGCGCTGGTTTCCTACCCGACCTTTGAAAACAACCGCATGGCGCGCCAGATTCCGTCGGATTATTACGAGCAGTTGCAGCTCGACCCCAACCGCCCTCTGTTCAATCATGCCATTTCCGCGGAGCATCCGCCGGGTTCAGTTTTCAAAATGGCGCCAGCGATTGGTATTTTGAATGAAGATGTTGTAACAGTCAACCAGACGGTGGAAGACCCGGGCAAGATCACCATTACCGAGAAATTCTCGGAAAATGATCCCGGTTTTCAGCGCGATTACGTGTGCTGGATTTACAAGGATAAGAACAACGGCCACGGAGATGTCAATTATTACAAGGGCATTTATGAATCGTGCGACGTCTACTGGTATAAGGTCGGCGGTGGCTACCCCGGCGAGGTGGAACAGGGGCTGGGCATCTGGCGGATTGGTGAATACGCTCGCGCGCTCGGCTACGGCCAGAAAACCGGCATCGAACTGCCTGGCGAAGCCAGCGGCCTGATGCCTGACCCGACCTGGAAGCGTCTCACTGTGGGTGAGAACTGGTCTACCGGCGATACCTATATCGCCACCATGGGTCAGGGTTATGTGCTGTCAACCCCGCTGCAGGTGCTGGTTTCGGTGGCCACGCTGGCCAATGATGGTAAGCGCATGCAGTCTACCCTGGTGCATGACGTGCTTGATTCAGAAGGGAATGTGGTCAAACCCTTCCAGCCCAAGTTGCAGGTTGACATCACCAGGACGCCGATTATCAACAAATATGACGAGCGCTCGCGAACCACTGGCGAAAAGGTCACGGTGGAACCGTGGGTGATCCAGGAATCAAAAATCGGCATGCGCGAAGTGGTCACCGTGGGTACGGCCAATGTGCAGTTCGCGGGCATGACTATTCCATCGGCCGGCAAGACCGGAACCGCCGAATACTGCGATGATATTGCCAACAAACAAAACCTGTGCCAGCCGGGCGCCTGGCCGGCGCACGCCTGGTACGTGGGCTACGCGCCGTACGACGCCCCGGAAATCGCGGTAGTGGCGTTTGTGTACAACGGTAAAGAAGGTTCTACCGTGGCTGCGCCAGTCGTGCGCCGGGTGATGGAAGCCTATTTCGAACTGAAGGCCGTGGACGCCGCCAAGACGCCCACCGGGCAGTAGATCGAACTTTTCTGCTATAATCAGGTTTTGTTTGGTGAGACAGGGACGATCGTGAACGAAAAGCGCATGCTGGTGCAGATCAAAGGCGTAAAAGATGGCTTGCTGGTCACGCTGGGCGAAGGCTCGTGGCCAGACTTGCGGGCTGCGCTGTTCCAGCACATCGCCGAGCGCGAGGCTTTCTTTAAGGGCGCAAAACTGACCCTGGATGTGGGCAACCAGATCATTCACGCCGCGGATATGGGCTCGCTGCGCGACCAGCTTTCTGAGATGGGCGTGAGCCTGTGGGCGGTGTTGAGCAACTCGCCCACCACCGAGCAGACGGCGCAGATGATGGGGATTGGCACGCGCATTTCCACGCCGCGCCCGGAGCGCGCCATCCGCACGCTGGATACCAACCTGACCAGCGGTGAAAGCGCCATCCTGGTGCAGCGCACGCTGCGTTCCGGGTTCAAGATTTCTTACCAAGGCCACGTCATTGTTATGGGCGATGTCAACCCCGGCGCGGAGATCATTGCGGGTGGGAATGTGATGGTTTGGGGGCGGCTGCGCGGGGTGGTGCATGCCGGAGCAGAAGGGAACGAGAAGGCCGTCGTCTGCGCGTTAGACATGGAACCCACGCAACTGCGCATCGGCAGCCTGATTGCGGTAACGCCGAAAAAAACCGGGAAACACCAGCCAGAAATTGCCAGCGTGCAAAACGGCCAGGTGGTTGCGGAATCCTGGAACACCAGAGAGCGATAAGGGAGGAGAATGGCCACTGTATTGACGGTGACATCGGGGAAGGGTGGCGTTGGCAAAACGACCACATCGGCAAACCTGGCGGTAGCGCTGGCCCTGGGCGGGCAGAAGGTGGTTTGTATTGACGGTGATATTGGCCTGCGCAACCTGGACGTGGTGCTGGGGCTGGAAAACCGCATCGTCTACGATCTGGTAGACGTGGTAGAAGGCCGCTGCCGGCTGCGCCAGGCGATGATCCGCGATAAACGGCTGCCGGAATTGTTCCTCATTCCTGCCGCGCAGACGCGCGATAAGAGCGCTGTTTCTCCCAGTGATATGGTGCGGCTGTGTGACGAGCTGCGCCCCGAATTTGATTGGATTATCATCGACTCCCCGGCCGGAATTGAGCGCGGTTTCCGCAATGCGATTGCCCCGGCGGATATCTGCCTGGTGGTTACCAACCCAGAAGTTTCCTCGGTACGCGACGCCGACCGGATCATTGGCCTGATCGAAGCGGAAGAAAAGGGCCCCGCCCGCTTGATCATCAACCGCCTCAACCCGGGCCTGGTCAAGCGTGGCGATATGCTCACCGCGGAGGATATACTGGAACTGCTGGCGATTGAGTTGATCGGTATCGTGCCGGAGGATGAAAACGTGGTCATCAGCACCAACCGCGGCCAGCCTGTGGCGCTGGACGGAAACAAAAGCCGCGCCGGGCAGGCGTTCCAGAATATTGGCCGGCGGCTGCGCGGTGAAAAAGTACCCTTCTTGAACCTGGAAGAAAAGCAAGATTTCTTTTCCAGATTGTTTCGCTTGAACCGGTCAGGAGGAGCGTGACATGGCAGGATGGCTGGATCGTTTTTTGGGTCAAAAAGACACCAGCGCGAAGAAGGCTCGCGAACGGCTGCAGCTAGTGCTGATCAACGATCGCACGGACCTGACCCCGGATGCGCTGGAGAAAATGAAAAACGAGATTCTGGCAGTGATCTCGCATTACGTTGAAATCGACCCGAAAGGTATCAACATTGAAATGACCCAGGAGGGTCGTGAGCAGCGCCTGGTGGCGGATATCCCGATCAAAACGGGTGGTCACCGGCGATAAAAGAAACAGGAAAGTATGCACCTCAGGCAAGTCTGGCGACATTTTGATTATTGGTTATTCGGCGCAGTGATCATCCTGTGCATTTTTGGCGTGGCAATGGTGCGATCCGCGATTGCGGGCAGCCCGGGTTTGGAAGGGTTGGACAGACGCCAGTTGTTGTACGTGGGTATTGGGCTGGGAGTGATTTTAATCACCGCGATGATCGATTATCGGGTCTGGGCTTCGCTGGCGCGGCTGATGTACTGGGTGGCGGTAATTGCGCTGGTGGGCATCTTCGTCTACGGCACGGCAGCATTTGGTTCGGCGCGCTGGCTGGATACCGGTGCATTCTTCATCCAGCCCTCCGAGTTGGTGAAAGTGATCGTGATCATTGTACTGGCTAATTATTTTGCCAGCACAATGGATCAGGAGCGCAACCTGCGCTGGATTATCAGCAGCCTGATACTGGTTGGTTTTATCGTCATCTGGATCTTGTTGCAGCCCAACCTGAGCACATCCATTGTGATTATGGTGTTGTGGTTCTCCATGCTGTGGCTGAGCGGATTGCCACCAAAATACCTGGCGCTGATGGCGCTGGGTGCCGTGGTGATGGGCCTGGCTGCGTTTCCATTCCTGGAGAATTATCAGCAGCAGCGCATTTTGAATTTTGTTTTCCCTGATCCGAACGCGCGGCACGGCTCGACCTATAACGTGGAACAGGCGTTGATTACCATTGGCTCGGGCGGCTGGTTTGGCATGGGCTACGGCCACGGCACGCAGGTGCAGCTGCGCTACCTCAAAGTGCGCCATACCGATTTTATTTTTTCGGCAATGGCCGAGGAATTTGGCTTTTTCGGCACTGTGTTGATTATTGGCCTGATCGTGTTTGTTATCCTGCGCTGCTTGCGCGCGGCGCGGCTGGCCGCCGATCCCTTCGGCGGGCTGATCGCGTACGGGTTTGCCGTGCTGCTGTTTTTCCAGACCATCGTTAATATCGGTGTTAATATGAAAGTGATCCCGGTCACCGGGTTAACATTGCCATTTATCAGTTACGGCGGCAGTTCGCTGCTCTCGCTCGTCCTGGGGATTGGACTGGTGGAGAGCGTCATTGCGCATCATAAATCCCTAGACTTCTGAGATCCGCGGAGTTATTACATGGCATCATCCACGAAACCGGCGCGCGTGCGTTTCGCGCCATCCCCAACCGGTCACCTGCACCTGGGTGGCGCGCGAACCGCTTTGTACGATTATCTGCTGGCCCGGCAGACTGGCGGGCAGTTTATCCTGCGCATTGAAGACACCGACCGCAAGCGGTTTGTCCCCGGCGCGGAAGAAGAATTAATGAAAGGGCTGCGCTGGCTGGGGTTGGATTGGGAAGAAGGCCCGGATGTTGGTGGGCCGTTCGGGCCGTACCGCCAATCGGAGCGCAAGGAGATTTACCAGCAGTATGCCCGCCAATTGGTCGAAGCGGGCCATGCTTATTACTGCTTCTGTTCTCCGCAGCGGTTGGAACAGGTGCGGCAGGAGCAGATGAAGCGCAAAGAGGCCACGCATTACGACCGCACCTGCCGGGATATTCCGCTGGAAGAAGCCGACCGGCGGATTGCGAACGGCGAATCGCACGTAATCCGCTTTAAGACCCCGCTGGAAGGCGCCACCACCGTCACCGACCTGCTGCGCGGCGAGATCACCCTGGATAACCGCCAGTTGGACGATTACATCATCGTCAAATCGGATGGACTGGCGCTCTATCACCTGGCGGCAATGGTGGACGATCACCTGATGCAGATCACGCACGTCATTCGCGGCTCGGAATGGCTGCCGACGTTTCCGCTGCACGCTTTAATCATCCGCGCCTTTGGCTGGGAAGAACCGGAATTTGTGCACCTGTCGGTTTTCCTCAAGCCAAGCGGGAAAGGCAAGATGAGCAAGCGCGAGGTGGCCGACCTGAGCAAAGATGGCTATTCGATCTTCGTCAAAGACCTGGATGAACTGGGTTACCTGCCGCAAGGCGTGATCAATTGGATTGCCCTGATGGGCTGGAGCTATGACGGGCAGACTGAATTCTTTCACATGGATGACCTGATTGAGAAGTTCTCGCTGGATAAGCTCAATCCCTCACCAGCGGCAATTAACTTCACCAAGTTAGATCATTTTAACGGCCTGCATATCCGCGATTTGCAAACAGACCAACTGGCCGCGATTTTGATGCCAGTTTTTACCAGCCGGGGGATCAACGCTGATCTGGAAACGCTGCGCAAGATCGCGCCGATTATTCAAGAGCGACTGGTCACGCTGGACGACGCGATCGATTTCGCCGCGTTTTTCTTCCAGCCGGAAGTCACGCCTGCGCCGGATGACCTGATTGCCAAAGGGCTGACGGCTGCGCAGTCGCAAGCCGCCGCGCAGCGCGTGCTGGAGGTGCTGGAAGGGCTGGCGGATGTGCGCGTGCATACCGTCGAAGGGCCAATGCGCGAGCTGGTAGAGGGGATGGGTTTGAGCGCCGGGCAGGTTTTTGGCATAATGCGTGTAGCCATTACCGGGCAGAAAGTCAGCCCGCCGTTGTTTGAAAGCATGGAGATCATCGGGCGCGAGACGGTGCTGGAACGTATGCGCCGCGCGGTCCAATTGCTGCAAACAGCCTGAGACCTTGACCATCGTACTTTGGGATTGTATAATACGAGGCACAGCCCAATGGGGGCTCGTCTAATGGCAGGACAGCACACTCTGGATGTGCTTGTAGAGGTTCGAATCCTTTGCCCCCAGCCTTTTTCACCCGCGCACACTTGCGCGGGTGGTTTGTTTTCTGGCGAGCATGCATTGGCGGGGAATATGCGAGTATTGGGCGTCTGCAAAAACCGGCCATGTAGCCTTCGCCATGCGGCCAGGTTTTTGCATGCGATTTTCGCTATAATGATGATCCATTAACGATATATCAGGAGGCGACCGATGCAGTACGGGTTTGTTCTTCCCGCGGGCGATGCGCGCGCGGCAGCAGAATTGGCGCATATCGCTGAATCCGAAGGCTGGGATGGCTTCTTTATGTGGGAGCCGATTTGGGGGATTGACCCCTGGGTGGGCCTGGCCGCCGCGGCCATGCGCACCGAGCGCATCCGCTTGGGAACCATGCTCACGCCGCTGCCAATCCGTAAGCCGTGGAAGCTGGCCGCGGAAACCGCCACGCTGGATAACCTCTCCGGCGGCCGTGTCATTTTGTCCGTGGGGTTGGGGGCAGCCTATGATACAGGCTTTGCGAATTTTGGCGAAGAAATCGACCGGAAAATTCGCGCCGAGAAAATGGATGAAGGTCTCGAGATCCTGACCGGGCTCTGGCGCGGGCAGCCGTTCGCCTTTTCAGGCAAGCATTATCATCTGCAGCCAACCGATTTCAGGCTGCCGCCCCCGCCGGTGCAGCAGCCACGCATACCCATTTGGGTAGTGGGAGCGTACCCGCGGCGCAAGTCGATGAACCGCGCGCTGCGTTACGACGGATTGATCCCAATGATTTTCGATGCGGAAAACAAGATAGTACAGGCCACGCCCGAATTGATGAAAGAAGTCAGCGCCTACGTGCGTCGGGAGCGCCAGGACAGCCGACCCTACGATCTGATTTGGGAAGGCATCACGCCGGGAACAGATCGCGCGGCGGCAGCAGCGATCGTTCAGCCCTGGGCGGAAGCCGGGGTGACATGGTGGATGGAAGCCATGTGGGAGGTCAATGATCCACGGCAGGTGATCGAGCGCGTGCGGCTAGGGCCGCCACAAAGATAATCGTTAAATTATCATGACATTTTGCTAATTGACTTTCGCTATTCATCGAGTATATAATCTTGATTAACGATATATCGTATATCGCGTACCGTATCTTTCCCACGTTCCGTCTTAAGGAGAAGCTGAATATGAAACACCTGATCAGGCTCGTGCTGGTGGTCGTGCTGCTTAGTTCTGTTTTGGCAGCTTGCAAACCCGCCGAAGCTCAAACAATTAAGATTGGGCATTTGGTGGCTTTAACCGGTGGCAATGCCACCTGGGGTCAGTCAGAAAACAACGCTCTTAAGATGATCGTCGATGATATCAACAAGGCTGGCGGTATCAACGGCAAGCAAATTGAAATCATTGCCTATGACAGCCGCGCTGACAAGCTGGAAGCCGTCAATGTTGTCAAACGCATGGTCGAGCAGGACAAGGTTGTGGCAATCATTGGCCCCGGACAGTCTGGCGTGGCTAATGCGGTACGCGAAGTGGTCAATTCGGCGAAGGTTCCGCTGATTGCAACCACTGCTACCAACCCCACAGTCACCGTGCAGGATGACGGCTCGGTGGTTCCCTACACCTTCCGCGTATGCTTCATTGACCCGTTCCAGGGTACGGTTGCGGCGCAATTTGCGATGAGGGATCTCAATTTCAAGAAGGCTGGCATTCTGTATGACATCGGCGATGAATATTCGCAGTATCTGGCCAAGTACTTCACCGAAGCCTTCGAAAAGGGCGGCGGCACCATTACTGCTAACGAAGCCTTCCGCACCGGCGAACTGGACTTCCGCGCTCAGCTTGGCAAGATCAAGGACACCAACCCGGAAATCATCTTCATCCCTACGATGAATAAGGAAGCGGCGCTGGCTTCCAAACAGGCGCGCGATCTGGGCATCACCGCGGTTCTGATGGGCGGCGACGGCTGGGGCTCCCCGGATGTCTTTGAACTCTCCGGCGGCGCAATTGAAGGCGGCTACTTCGTCAATATCGCGGCCCTCGAAGATCCCACCATCCAGGATTTCATCACTGCCTATGAAGAGAAGTACAACGCCGAACCCGTTCTCCCCAACCCGCTGATGGCCTACGATGCCATGATGTGGTTGGCTGATGCGCTCAAGCGCACCAACGGTGAAGGCGGCGAGGCTCTGGCCAAGGCCCTCGAACAGACTAAGGACCTGCAGGTTCTCACCGGCAAGCTGACCGTTGATGCTGCCACACACAACCCATTGAACAAGCCGGCTGTGATCCAGCAGGCCAAAGATGGCAAGTTCATCTACGTCAAGACCTTCGTGACCGAATAAGTTCTTCAACCCCGACTGCCCCCTCTCCGGTCTGCCTGAGAGGGGGCAGTGTCTGGTACATGCACGCGGAAGTGAACCGAGGAGGTCGACTTGATCCTTCAAACGATTATCACGGGGTTGTCCATCGGCAGTATCTACGCTCTGATGGCCGTGGGATACTCGCTGGTGTTCTCAGTGTTGAATTTTTCCAATTTCGCGCACGGCGCGGTGATCACGCTTGGCGCGTACGTGGCCTGGGCGGTGATGACCCAGTTTTTCCACATGCCTTTCCTGCCCGCCCTGATCGTTTCCATGCTCGGCGCGGGCGTCATTGCTTTTCTCGTCGAACGCATCGCCTATAGCACGCTGCGCCACCGCCGCGCTCCATCGCTGTACCTGATGATCAGTGCCATGGGCGTGGCAATTGCTTTGCAGAACGTTCTCTATGCGACGATTGGCGCCAACCTGTATGCCCTGCCGCCGGTCTTTACCAAAGATTCGATCCAGTTGGGCACGGCGGTAATCAGCCGCATGGATATTTTTGCTTTCGTGTTTTCGATCATTGCGATTGCGTTGCTGACTGTGGTGCTGAACTACACCAAGGTCGGCACGGCCATTCGCGCCGCCTCGCACGACTCTGAAATGGTTTCCGTGCTGGGCGTCAACCTGGATATGCTGGTGGCAGTTCTGTTCTTGCTGGCCGGCAGCCTGGGCGGCATGGCCGGGGTCTTCATGGGCGTGAAATACATGGTGTATCCTTCGATGGGTTGGATCACCAATAAAGCCTATATTGGTGCGGTTATTGGTGGGCTGGGGTCGCTCCCTGGCGCGGTGGTTGGCGGTATTTTGCTCGGCTTGTTGGAATCGATCGTGTCGGTCACGGTGATTGGCGGCGTGCATCTTTCGACCTACCGCGACGTCTTCAGCTTTGGCATCCTCGCGCTTCTGCTGATCGTTCGCCCGACTGGCCTGTTTGGCCGGTACGTGGAAGAAAAACTCTAGGAGGCCGCGGATGGAATACGCACAAGCCATTTTCACCAATTCCGCCATTTACATCATCGCCACCATGGGGCTGGCAATTTTCACCGGCTACACCGGGCTGTTCAGCCTGGGCCACGCCGCGTTTATGGCGATTGGCGGCTATGCCGCCGCGATCCTCACCTACTTTTTTGGCTGGCCGCTGCTACCCGCGCTAGTAATCAGCGTCATTGCCTCGGTGCTGGTATCCTTTGCCATCGGCTACCCCACGCTGCGCGTCAAGCTGCGTTCGGATTACTTTGCCATTGCCACGTTGGGCTTTGGCGAAGCAGTACGCGTGTTATTTGAAAATCTGCCGCTGACGCAGGGCGCTCGCGGTTTGCCCGGCATTGAGAAGTTGGCCGGCCCGCTGAACACAGCCTTCCTGATGGTCATCACCATCTGGCTGTGCCGCAATTTCTTGCGCAGCAACTACGGGCGCAAGATCATTGCCATTGGTCAAGACCCGGTGGCCGCGGAAATGATCGGCATCAAACTTCTGCCAAACCAGATGCTTTCGCTGGCAATCAGCGCGGCATTTGCCGGTCTCTCTGGCGGCTTGCTGGCGCATTACATCACCTTCATCCAGCCGTCGATCTTCAATATGGACCTTTCCAGCCTGATCACGGCGGGCGTGGTCTGCGGCGGCATGGGCAGCCTGACCGGCCCCTTCGTAGCAATCGCGTTGTTCATCGTCATCCCCGAGTTGTTCCGCGGACTGGCGCTTTGGCGCCTGGTGCTGTACGGTGTACTGCTGGTGGTGATCATCAATTTCCGGCCCAAGGGTCTCTTCGGGCATGAGGAAATCAACTTCAAGAATGCGCCCAAGCTGTTTTGGATCACGGGCCTGACGGTTGGTCTGACCGTGGCAACCTCGTTCTTCAACGGTTACTCCAACTACTGGGGCCGGCTGCCTGCTCTGGGGGTTGCCGCGCTGCTGGGGCTGGCAGTCACTTTTGGCGCGAATTATCTCGGCAAGGGCATCATCTGGGTGCTGGGCCGGGTCAACCCGCCGGTTGGCGGTTTCTTCCACCGGATTTCGGAAGGTTTGTATCTGCGGCTGAAATCGGCTCTTACCCCGGTCAAGCGGCAGGAACGCTGGGCCGTGAAAAGCAACGGGCGCATAACCGCCGCGACGGCCGGCCAGCCGGTACTGGACGTGAACGGGTTGACCAAGCGTTTTGGCGGCGTGGTGGCAGTCAATGACTTAAGCTTTTGTGTTTATCCCGGCGAGATCCACGGACTGATCGGCCCGAATGGATCGGGCAAAACCACCGTTTTCAACCTGATTTCGGGCGTGTATCCGGTTTCCGGCGGAGGAATTAAGTTCAACGGCGACTTGATCACCGGAAAAGCGCCGACGGCGATTGTGTTGGGCGGCATCTCGCGCACCTTCCAGAATATACGCCTGTTTGGCAACATGACCGTGCTGCAAAACGTCCAGACGGCGCTGCATACCACCAGCGATTACACACTAACCGAAGCGTTTTTGCAATGGCCGTGGGGCGTGCGCCCGACCGAAGAACGACTGTACCAGGAATCCTTGAAACTGTTGGAGGAGGTTGGGCTGGCCGATCTGAAAGATCGCGTGGCGAATACTTTGCCCTATGGCTTACAGCGCAAGCTGGAAATCGCGCGTGCGTTAGCGCTGAACCCGGGGCTGCTGCTGTTGGATGAACCCGCGGCGGGCATGAACCCCAAAGAATCGCTGGACCTGGTTGACTTGATCCGCTATATCCACAAGTCGCGGGGCATCACCATCATCCTCATCGAGCATCATATGGATGTGGTTATGAGCATCTGCGACCGTCTGACCGTCCTGAATTTTGGCAGCAAGATCGCCGAAGGCACGCCCAACGATATTCAGAACAACCCCCTGGTGTTGGAAGCCTACCTGGGAGATAAGGTGGAATATGCTGCTGCGAGTTGACGGACTAAACGTATTTTACGGTGAAGCGGTCCACGCTCTGCGCGACGTCAGCTTTGAAGTGCATGAAGGTGAGATCGTTTCGGTGATTGGCGCGAATGGGGCGGGGAAATCGACCCTGATGTGGACCCTGATAGGCCTGTTAAAGCCGAAAACGGGCAAGATCACTTTTATGGACAAACCACATATGCCCGCGCCGTACCGCATGGTGGCGGAAGGCATGGCGCTGGTGCCGGAGCGGCGCCGTCTGTTCCCCAACCTGACAGTGCGCGAGAACCTGGCGCTGGGTTCTTACCTGCGGAATGATCGCGCCGGCATCCTGGAAGATGAAGGATATGTCTTCTCCATGTTCCCAATTTTGAAGGAACGGCTGGGCCAGTTTGCGGGAACGCTTTCTGGCGGCCAGCAGCAAATGCTGGCAATTGCCCGCGGCTTGATGTCGCGGCCAAAACTGCTGCTGCTCGATGAGCCGTCGTTGGGGCTTTCGCCGCTTCTTTCCGGTCAGGTATTTGACTCGATCGAGGAGATCGCCCGCAAAGGAACCACGATCTTGCTGGTAGAACAGAACGCGCTCAAATCACTCAAGATTGCTAATCGCGCCTATGTTCTGGAAGTGGGGCACGTGGTGCGAGAGGGCACTGGAGATGAGCTGCTGCGCGATCCATCGGTGCAGGCGGCGTATCTGGGCGTGAAACAGGTCAAGCTGGAACAAGTCAACGACTAGAAACGGAGCAGCCTTGAAAAAGACCCAGCGCTCATTAGCCCCCATCAAATCGCCGATCTCGATGGAGCAGTTTGCGTACCAGGCGATTAAAGAGGCAATCCTCACGTTTCACTTCCTGCCCGGTGAGAATCTGGTGGAATCGGTGCTGGCCGCGCAGCTTAATATCAGCAAAACTCCCGTGCGCGATGCGCTGACTCAACTGGTGCGCGATGGTTTTATCGAGAAGCTCCCATTTAAGGGCTATTATGTAACGCGTGTTTCGTGCCAGGATATGGTCGATATCTTTGAGGTGCGCTCAATGCTGGAAGGGCTGGCAGCCCGCTGCGCGGTAGCACGCATGCTCCCGGAACAAATTGCTGAGGCCGTGGCCCTGGTAGATGCGCATACGCGCGCTGCCGCGGAAGGGAATAATGACCTGGCATCGCAGACAAACCGCGATTTTCACCAACTGCTCATCCAATGCGGCGGTTCGGATCGGGTGATTGATTTTCTCAACCACCTGGATGAACACCTGCAGCGGTATCGCATCCTATCGAACATCAGCAACGGACGGCTGGCAAAATCAGCGGAAGAGCACGAAGAAATCATGGCAGCCATCCAGCGTGGTGATGCCGATGGCGCTGAAGAAGCCGCCCGAAGGCATTTGCTTTCTGTGTCAGAAGATCTTGCCCGGCAGGATTTTGATACTTTGATCCAGCAAATCAGCGCCCGAGAGGACGAAAAAAGGTGATTCTATGTGTCCAGATCCCTATGTGAATAAGTTGTTGAATAAAGAACTACCCTGCACTGAAAAAACCGACGTCGTGGGACGCGTGAACTGCACGCTGCACGCGCGCGCCGAAGAGCGCGGTTTAGAGCTGGCGCCCTTCCCATCGCGCGCCATCCTGACCGGTGAGATCCACGAGTTGATTCTCACTGGTGAAGAGGCGGCGCCGGGCGCGCGCGTCAACCGGATAGCCTACCTGGGCTTTTTTGAAATCACTGCCGGGGGAATCCTGTGGGCAGGGGATAATGTGTACCTGGATGGCGTCTTGATTGGGCGGCTGGCGGGTTATGACCTGACCCATTGGCCAAATCACTTTAATATCATTGTACGGGCCAGTGAGCCGCTGCTCACAGGTCACGAAATGGGTGTGCACTCCGGCGCGGAACTGCGTTTTGTCTTTTCAGGAACGCCGCTTTAGGAAAAGGAGCAAATTGTGGAGAACAAAATCAACGTTGCCGTAATGGGCTGCGGGCATATTGGCTCGTATGCATGCAAGGCGGTCGAAATTGCCAAAGATATGGATTTGGTCGGGATTGTCGAAAATGGCTGCGATATTGAGCGCATTCGCTGCGCGTTCCCCGGCATCCCCGTGGTGCAGCAATACGAGATGCTGCCTGAGAAACCCGACGTGATGGTGCTGGGCGTGCCCACCCGCGCAGTGTGCGAAGTAGCCCCACGGCTGCTTGCGGATGGGATTCACACGGTCGATGCGTTTGATATGCACGGCGAGCCGTTTATGAACCTGCGCTTGCAGCTTGGCCCAATTGCCAAAGAGTACGGCACTGTGGCGATCATTGGCGCGGGAGTCGACCCGGGCGTATCCACCATCGTGCGTACGATCTTTGAAATGTGGGCTCCCAAGGGCCTGACCTACGTCACCTATGGGCCGGGGATGAGCATGGGCCATACCGTGGCCGCCAAATCCTACGCAGGCGTGCAAGATGCGCTTTCAGTCACCCGGCCGGGCGACCCGGGCTGCCACAAGCGCGACCTGTATCTGGTGATCAAGCCGGGGTACAGCTTTGATGAGGTAAAGAGCCGGATTTTGGCGGATAGTTATTTCTGCCATGATGATGTGCGCGTTTTCCAGGTGGACGACGTGGAGCCGTTGATGGATATGGGCCACGCCATCCACGTAGTGCGCAAGGGCGGGGCCAGTGGCGTGGATAACCAGCTTCTGGACTTTACCACGACGTTCCACAATCCGGCTTCCACCGCGCAGGTGATGGTTTCCTGCGCGCGGGCGGTCACCCGGCTGGCCCCTGGCGCGTATACGATGATTGAAGTGCCGCCGATTGCGTATCTCTCCGGCGGCGAGACGATGTTGAAGAAGCTGTTCTAACGGTATATGCACACATGAGCCCCGTCGAAGCCAATGGGTCGTGCGAGACCTGTATCCTTCGATGGGGCTCAGAATACTTGTTTCGCTTTACGCGTTCCAGTTCGCAGGGTAGGTGATATAGGCGAAGCGCACGTTGCTGGGCGTGCCAAAGGTGATCTTCGAGCCTTTGGGAATGAAGATCATGTCCCCTGGGCCGGCGCGGACGCTCTCACTGCCGCGGGTGATCACCAGTTCGCCTTCCAGCACCACGTCGATCTCGGCGTAATCCAGCGTCCAGGGGAACTCACCGCGCTGGAGGGTCATGTAACCGGCAGCCATCGGTGCGCCGTCTGTAGAGGTGATCACATCTTTCAGGCGCACATCCGTTCCCGGCGAGGCCAGCCCTTCTCCAAAAGGTTCGGGGGTCACCAGCCGGCCGTGCACCACGCGCAGCGGGGGTAGTTCGCCGGATGCAGCTCGCGGCGCGCGGATATCATCCGGGGTTTTGCGGATATCATCCGGGGTTTCCCGGACCAGCCGCAGGCCCAATTCCGCAGCCAGGTCAACGGCTTGCGGCGTAACGATATCCACCGGGCCCAGCACAAGCACACCGGATGGGTGCGTTTGATGGACCCGGCGGATATCAGCAGCCGTAAAGACCTGGCGTGACATAATTCATCCACCGGCCGCACGGCATTTCCGCGCGGCCAACCAGGATGAATGCGGGCGGCTTTACTTGCCGCGCCCGCCGAAGCTGCCCTTGGAGCCCTGCGGCAGGATCATTTCCACGTCGGTATGCGGACGAGGAATGACGTGCACCGACACCAGCTCACCGACGCGCTTGGCGGCGGCTGCGCCGGCATCCGTGGCAGCCTTCACCGCGCCCACATCGCCGCGCACCATCACCGTCACCAGGCCGCCGCCAACGTACTCGCTGCCGATCAGGGTGACATTGGCCGCTTTGACCATGGCGTCCGCGGCTTCAATGGCGCCAACCAGGCCCCTGGTTTCCACCATTCCTAATGCGATCATTGCAACATCAATAGCCATCGTGTTTCTCCTTTAGTCGAAAATTCTGTGATGCGGAAAGCAAAGAAACCAGCGGGAAATTATTTCCTCTCCAGTTCCGCGAGGACGCGCCGGACAATGTCCTCGATGCGGGCGTTATCCAATCCAACGGGCATGGCCGCAGTGTGACCATTGGCCTGGGCTGTGGCGTATGCGCTGCTGCCCGCGCCAGGGCGCAATGCTGCCTCGGGCGGCGGGTTGAGTTCGTAAGCCAGCCGTTTAATATTATACATGTGATGCACGGTGATATTGTCGCCGGTGATCGCCCCACCGATCCCACCCGGGCCGAGGGTCATGGACGGCATCACGCCGGTGGTCATGCCGGTAGCGCCCAGCGTGCCCATGGTGTTGACCGCAACGCGGAAGACGGGTTTTTCCAGCCCAAAACGCATGATCACATTATCATCCTGGGCATGGATGACCAGCGAATGGCCGCGCCCGCCGTAGCTGATCAGGTCGATACAGCGCTCGCAGCCGGCTTCCCAACCGTTAGCCTCGTACCAGCCCAGAACGGTGGTCAGCTTTTCCGCGGAGAGCGGTTCTTCTTTGCCGACGCCTTTCAGCCTGGCTACCAGGATGCGCGCCGAGGCGGGTACGCTGATACCGCACATCTGCGCCAACTGCTGCGGGCTTTTACCGACCGTCTTGGGGTTGATCAACGGGCCGGGAGTGAAGAGCAGCCGCGCCAGCGCCTGGGCCTGGGCTTCATCCACAAAGTAGGCGCCTTCGGCTTTCATTAATTCTTCCAACTGCGCGGCGATGGGGGCGTCGGCAACGACTGCCTGTTCGGTGGCGCAAATGACCGAGTTATCAAACGCTTTGGAAGCGACGATATACTTTGCCGCGCGGCGCAGGTCGGCTGAGCGGTCAACATAGACGGGCACATTTCCCGGCCCAACGCCAAAGGCCGGCTTGCCCACCGAATGAGCCGCCTTGACCATCTCGGAGCCGCCGGTTGCCAGGATCAGTGAGGTATACTTATGCCCCATCAGTTCCTGCGTGCCCTTCAGCGAGACCTTGGTCATGCAGCCGATCAGACCTTTCGGCGCTCCGGCGCGTTCCGCGGCTTCGGCGATCACGCGCGCGGCTTCAGCGCTGCATTTGGCGGCGGCCGGGTGCGGGGCGATAACCACCGCGTTGCGCGCTTTTACCGCGATCATAATCTTGAACATGCTGGTAGATGTCGGGTTCGTGCTGGGCGTCAAACCGGCAATCAGGCCAATCGGCCAGGCGATGTCGTACACGCGCCGCGCCGGGTCGTGGTGGATCACGCCGACGGTCTTCACATCCTTGATCGAATCCCACAGGATGCGAGTGGTGAGGATATTCTTGAGCGTTTTATGCTCGGGAACGCCGTAGCCGGTTTCTTCGACGGCCATGCGCCCCAGGCGTTCGGCGGCAGCAAACCCAGCCTCGGCCATCGCTGCGCAAATCCGGTCGACTTCAGCCTGCGAGGCATGAATGAACTGCTTTTGCGCCTCGTGCCCGGCGGTAACCAGGTTTCGCGCTTCCTGGATGGATTGGAGATCGTGATCAAATTCAGGCATAAACACCTTCTTTCTTCGCGCCGTGAAATCCCCGGCGCGTTTACGGCTGCATCACGCTTTTTACCACGCGGGTGACGACTTCGTCGAGGAGCGCCATGTCCACCTGGCCGCCGAGGCGGGCAATCACCGCTGCTTTCACACGGTGAATCATCTCGGCAATCGCCTGATCTTCGGGGTGAACCGGCTGCTCGCGTACCAGCCGCAGCCCGTGTTTGATGGCCAGCTCACGCCCCAGGTCAGTCAGCACGACGTCATCATTGACCACCAGGGTCTTCACCCCGCGGGCCAGCATATCTTCAATGTCGCGCTCCGTGTAAAACGTCTTGGGCATAGGCCCATCTCCTTGGCAAACTGGCGGCTTAGCGCCCGACGCGGCCTTCGATCTCTTCCAGGGCTTTCACCGCTGCGTTCCGCGCGGTGAGCACTTCCGATTCCGTGCCGGAGAGCCACATGCGGCCAAAGCGCCCGACGGAGCTGATGTGGTTGAGCTTGATCGTTGCGCCTTTTTCGGCTTCATTGAATGCGTAGTTGATGTACGCTGCCGGAGCGCATTCCAGCACCAGCAGGGTCTCACCGGGAACCAGGATGGAGCCGCGGCGGAAGCGGTTGAGCAACTGCGCCTGGTAAGGGTCGACGTTGGTGATGATCTGGATTGAGGCAATTTCGGGCTTGACGCGGTCTTCCACTTTCAGCCCCAGGCGGTCGAGTACCACGCGCCCAGCTTCCAGCACTTCAGACTGCGAGCGCGAGTGAACTTCGAACAGGCCAAATTCGCGTTCAACAATCTGCGCGCCGGGTTTGGCCTCGGTGGCCTTTACGGCAATATCCACCAGGCGGAATACCTCATTGCCCGGAGCAACCTCAACATACAAAGAGGCCATGCCCTCGGTGGGCAAGTCACCCTGGGTGATGGTGCCGACAAATGCCGCGTACTGCGGCTGCATCCGGTCAAGATAGGAATAACAGCGGAGCGAAAAGGATTCGGTTGTCATCCATTTACCTCGAAGCGTTCTGTTTCCCTTGCGAAACTCACAAAGGTTGGTTATGCATGGCAATCCCCAGCGGGGTGATAAATGTTGGGCTGGCAGGAATACTGGCAGGTACGCCGGTGTATTCCTGCACAACTTCGGCAATGCGCGGGAAGTTGGCCGTCCCACCGACGAGATAAATCCTATCAATATTATGACCGTTAATATGCCGGCTGACAATAGATGCAACCTTCTCCATTGTTGGCCGGATGATGGGGAACAACTCAGATTGGCGGCGCGGGTCGGTTTTGAGCTTCTCCGCGTCTTCAAAGCTGATATCTTTGGCTCCGGCGATCACCAGTGAGAACTGCGTGCCCCCGGTTGGCTCGTCGGCGGTGTAGATCTTTTCTCCATCTTTGAAGATGGCCACGCCCGTGGTGCCGCCGCCGACATCGACGATTGCGCCGTCGCGGATACCAAGCACATTGTTGGCCGCGGTAGGTTCATCCACCAGGCCGGTGCAGATCAGCCCGGCAGCTTCCAGCACGTGCGCGGTGGCGCGTACTTCCACCTGAGCCACGCCCGGCGGGTACCCGCTGGCCCCAGAAGTCAATTCAAAGCCGAGCTGGTTTTCGATTTGAGCTTTGAGCTTGCGCAGCAGGGCGATAGCGCCTTGAAAATCCACCACCAGGCCATCGCGCACCACCTGGGCAAACTGGTATGTTCCGGCGATCGGCTGGTAGTTCTCGTCCAACACCACCAGTACGGTATAGGCTGTTCCCAGATCGACGCCCACATATACCGGGCCGCGATAATCCT
>DATCUC010000274.1:0-3803 GCA_036567625.1 Anaerolineaceae bacterium
CGCTGGTATATGCGGCCGTGTTGGCTGTTTTGCGCCTGCCTGAACTGGCCGCGCTGTCTGGAGCGGCGCGCCGGTTCTTGCGCCGGTAGCCTTCCGTCAGGTTTCCGCCTGGCAATTAGAGCCCGGTCTGCGGCTTCTTGCTATACTATGAGAGTCGCATCTCTTCCCCAGGACAGCCATATGACTCTTACTTCGCGCGGGTTTCGCTCCGAAGATGACCTGTTTGCCATGCGCCGCCTGCTGCTGGCCGGGCGGCAGGCCAATACTTCCGCATATTACATTCACGGTGGGGATTTGCTGTGGTGGTACGGTTACTATGTGCCGGAACTTGACCTGCGGCGCTGCACCACGCTATGGGAGAGCGACCTTTTTGAGCCGGGTGAACTGGCCGCCTGGGCGCTCTTCTCGCCGAACTACGATTCGCTGGATGTCTTTCTTCACCCGGCTCTGCGCGGTACGCCGCAGGCCGCGGAAATCTGGACGGCCGCGGAAGAAGGCTGCGCCGTCTGGCGCGACACGGCCGCGGGGCATAAGCTCAATACCATTTGGATCGGTGCAAACGACGCCTGGACGATTAATCACCTGCTCAGCCGTGGGTTTACACTGGGCGCGGAGTACGCGGATGTGATGCTGCGCCCGCTCACCACGCCGCTGGAGCCGCCGGTATTGCCGCCGGGTTTTGCGCTGCGCAGCCTGCAGCCGGAAACCGACATCACGGCGCGCGCCAACCCACAGTACGCCGCGTTTGGTTCGCGCCTGCCGCTGGATGTGTATTACGACCGCTATGCGCGTTTTCTGCGCAGTTCCAGCTACCCGCTGTGTATCGACACTTTGCTGCTTGCGCCCGGTGGGCGCGGGGCGGCTTTTTGCATCACCTGGCCGGATGAGGTCAACCGCGTGGGCCTGTTCGAGCCGGTGGGGGTTGACCCGGCGTTTCACCGCCAGGGGTTAGGGCGCATGGTTGTTACCGAAGGGCTGCGCCGGTTGCAGGCCGCCGGGATGACCAGCGCCATCGTCTGCGGCCTGAGTGACCTGCCCGGCGCGCGCGCCTTTTACGCCAGCCTGGGCTTTGCGCCGGTCTTGCGCCTGCTCACCTATGAAAAGGCGTAGCCGCAGTTTGGTTTTTTTTCACCCACACAGGAGAAATAATGAAAGACACTGGCAGCCGGTTTCTACATGATACGCGCATCGAAAATATCTCGGAAAGCCCGCAGAAATTGGGCTACCCGCAGCCGCCGTTGGAGCTGGCCTACCCGGCCGATGCCCGGCTGCTGGATTTACCCGAGCCGGAAGCGGTGCGGGTTCCCGCGCTGGATGTGCGCGCCGCGATCGAGCGCCGCGTCACCTGGCGGCGCTACAGCGAGCAGGCTTATACGCTGGCGGAGCTTTCGTTCCTGTTATGGTGCACGCAGGGCGTCAAAACCGTCACCGACCGGCCGGTAACGCTGCGCACCGTGCCCTCGGCCGGGGCGCGCCATGCCTTTGAAACCTATCTGCTGATCAACCGCGTAGAAGGAGTTGCGCCGGGCCTGTATCGCTACATCGCCCTGGAACACGCGCTGCTGGAGGTTGACCTTTCGCCGGAAATCAACCAGCGCCTGACGGATGCCACCTACGGCCAGCGCCATGTGTTCAACAGCGCGGTGACCTTCTTCTGGGCGGCTGTGCAAGAGCGCATGACCTGGCGCTATGTGGAGCGCGGCTACCGCTACCTGTTCCTCGATGCGGGCCACGTCTGTCAGAACCTGTACACCGCCGCCGAAGTGATTGACGCCGGGGTGTGCGCCATCGCCCATTTTGACGACGTCCCCCTCAACCGGTTGTTACAGTTGGACGGCGAAGAAATGTTTGTCGTCTATGCCGCGTCAACTGGCAAGAAACCCGGCTGACCCGCGCTCCGGTTTTAGGATGGCGAACTGTGAAATTCAGCCGGACGTACTCCCAGGTCATCGGGGGTGATGATTATGCCGCGAAATTCGTCGAAGGTCAGGTGGCGTACTTTTAACCCGCGTTCAGTGCGCAGCCGGGTGAACAGAGATAAGTAGCTGTCCACCAGCCGGGCGCTCCAGTCCAGGCCGGTTTTCTCCGCCACGGCCTGAATACTCTCCGCATCCAGCCCTTCCAGTTCGATAAAGGTGCCGTACGGCATCTCATCCAGCGTAATGCGCACATTATCCAACTGGTAGGTGGTGCGGTACTTTTCATACATGATCACCAACTGATAGCCCAGCGCTTCGAGCAAGTGTTCCGTGCTGGTAAAACTGCTCACCTCGACTTCGATTTCCTGGCGCACGCTGACGGGCAGCCCCGGCTCCGCCGGGCCTTTATAGGTCAGCATGGCGCGCTGATCCATGCGCAGCCGCAGCACGCGGTGCGCGCGGGTGAGCGCGCCGTCGGGGGTGTCGTAGCGGCGGTTGATCTCATGCACGCGCGCCGAAACCAGTTCAGCGCCCACGCTGCGGATATGCTGTTCGAACAAGGGCAGCTTCTTCACGTAAAACTTGACTTCAACTTCCTGTTCCGTCATAGGTTCCTCATTCTGCCAGTGTACGCCAAACTTTTCTTTCGTCAAGTTGTTATAATGGGTATGCCCGGGTAGTGTAACCATAGTATAACGCGGAAATGCGTGATTACTATCCTTTCCGCTCATTCATTAACTGACTGTAATGCGATGAACCCAGAAGACGACGCGTATGCCGAGCCAGAAGAAAATCTGCCGCAGGTAACCCGCACCAATCCCCTGGTGGCGGTGGGGGCCATCCTGGTCTTTGTGCTTGCCATCCTGTGCATTGTCGCCGCATTCGTGGGGGCCATTTATTTCTTGACTTCGGGCAACCAGGTTCTGCCCATCTTGCCCACTCCTACCGCTCAAAGCGCTCCGCAGGCGGCAGCCCAGCCGCCGGTGAAATACGCGCAGGTTGACCCGCAGGGCAGCCCGGGGATGATCTTGAAAACCTACACCTTTGACACGCCCGAAGGTTGGGTGACTGGAACCACGGAAACCGCGGAGGTGCGCGTGGTCAAGCAGGTGATTGGCGGCAAATACAACTGGGATCTGGATGCCCGCCAGCCGCTCAACCAGCAGTCGTACCTGCTGAATTTCGATCCGGGCGTGTCCGCGCGCGGCTACCAGCTTTCGGTGAATGCGCGGCTGGCGCAAGGCCCTGCTGATGCGCTATTTGGCGTGTGCTTTCACTACCAGGACACCGACCATTACTGGCAGTTTTTGATCGACGAATCGGGGCGGGCGTTGGTGGCAGCGCACGCGGGCGGGCAGTGGGCCTTTCCCGGTGAGATTCGCCTGGCAGATGCCCCGGTGCGCGCCGGCGCGGAAAACACGCTCACCATCCAGGTGACTGCCGACAGCGCGGTGTTTTTCCTCAACGGCTACCAGTTGGGTATGCTTAGCCAGGGCCAGCACCAGGAAGACAGCCTGCTGGCCGGTAGTTTTGGCCTGGCCGCCGATGTTCCCCGCGCTGGCGATCATCTGGTGCTTGAATTTGATGATTTCACCGTTTCTACGCCAGCAGGTTTGGGGCACTGACCATTCTTTAAGATTCGCGCTTGCGTGAATCCATTATAATGATAGCAAGATATCGTTCAAATGTTCGATAATTCACAAGCGGAGGGGTGATGCCGGTCGATTATCAGTCTATTCAGGCCCAGATCCGCGAGATGGGGCAGAAGGCCGAAATCCGCGAACGTGATCTGCTGGCGAAGCTGCGCAAGGCGCGCGAAGTCTTATTTACCTACGCGGTGGAACTGGAGAGCGTGGAGCAGCGCGTGACCCAGGCCGCGGCATT
>DATCUC010000275.1:0-4963 GCA_036567625.1 Anaerolineaceae bacterium
TTTCTTTAAAAATATTGTCGTTTCATGCCATGAATGTAATTCTACAAAACAGAGTAAAAGTGGCGTTGACTTTATTCGCATCCTTTACCGTAAAGGCTTATTATCAACCGATGAATTCGATGAACGAGTTTTAACCTTAGAACTACTACAAGATGGGAAACTTGTGCCAGAAATTAAATAAAAAATTTATGGAACTAATATCTATGAAAATGTAGGGTAATAGGAATTATTCTTGACCCCGCTAGGTTCCAGGTTCGAGTCCTGGTCGAGGAGCCTACAATATCCCCCGCCTCGCGAGGCATTTTTCTTAGGTTCCACGTCCCCATAAAGGGGATGGTATCCGAGTCCTGGTCGAGGAGCACCTGCCCTCGTAGAGGGTACAATATCCCCCGCCTCGCGAGGCATTTTTCATTGTGCATGTATTTTTCCCGTTAAAAAGGTCACCCGGCGTAGGGTGGCGTTGGCGGCATGAGAATAACCACACTGCGGCCCATCAACAACAAAATCGGGCTTGACGTGCCGCCAACCCACCATTCACAATCCATTCGGACGGGTGGGTTTATTGACCCACTCTACTGGTGACTACCTCCCTTTCGCATTGACCGCAGCAATTTCCCTCCTTCTGATTCGCTTGCCAAAAACCGGCTTCTTTACTACGATAAATACCGTATCTTCTTTTGCCTACCATTCTTTTCAACCGCTATAAGCTCTTCGCTACCGGGACAATTCATGACCACATTCGACTCTGCACCCATCTCTCAGGACGAACGCGTCCTGGCCGCCATTTCGCACGTTTCTATCCTCATGCCGATGGTGGGGTTCTTCGCGCCGCTGATCATCTGGATTACGCAGAAGGAAAAATCGCGCTACGTGGCTTTCCAATCACTGCAGGCGCTGGCCTACCAGTTCGCCATGATCCTGGCCTACCTGCTCAGCATGGGTTGCTACGTGGCTGCCGTATTTGCGCCCATTCTGGCCATGCCGTTCCTTGCTTCGGGTAGCTCGGAAATCAGCCCGTTGATTGGCGCCGGGTTTCTGTTCCCATTCGTGGTGCTGGCGCTGATCGGCCTGGGCGCGATGGTCTTTGTGGTTTACGGCCTGGTGGCCGCGGTGCTGGCTTACCAGGGCAAGCCGTTCCGCTATGCGCTCATTGGCCGCTTTGTCGAGCGGTCGATGCAGCCAAAATCTTCTCCTTCGGCCGCGCCGTAAGGCGGCGCCTTCCTTTGCCAGCCAACACAGCCTCTGGCTGTGTGGTGACCTCATGCCCCAGATGACGCCGGTCTGGGGCATTTTCCTTGCTTGAAAATTGATCCTCAGCGCGCTACGATACAAATACGCTTTGGATCAACAAGGAGTTGAAGCCATGACGCTGAATCCGCGCGCTGCGCCGCTTCGCTATGCAATCGGAATCGCCGCGATGGTGGTCTTTATCGGGCTGTTGGTGGGCCTGTTGCTGTTCAATTTCAACAGCGGCATCGCGGTCATCGCCGGGGTGCTGATCGCGGCGGCCGTCATCGCCCTGGTGGGGTTTATTACCCGCCGCAGCCGCAAGCTGCTCTGGCTGCTGCTGCCCGCGGTGCTCATTCTGGGGTTAGCCTCGGTGGTATGCCTGAGCGTCTTTGTTTTTCAGCCTCACATGTCCCAGTACCCCAACATCATCTGCCCCATCGCCAGCTATCGCATTGTCGCCGTGCCCGATTCCTCTCAACTGAAGGGGTTTCAGGTGGAAGAATATGTAACCCTGGTGGATGGCGTGGAATATAAGCCCGCTGAAACCTGGACCCCGGCAATGGTGGACGGCCGCCCCGGGTACCGCCTGCCCGCCCAGCCGGTCGCGGTCACCAGCCGCGGATTTTTGCTCAAAGAGGCATTGATCGCCTCGTCGGTGACCTGTTGTGAGAGTGCCCTGGTGGAGATCAAAGATATTCC
Organism: Anaerolineaceae bacterium; assembly: GCA_036567625.1. Classification (GTDB taxonomy): domain Bacteria; phylum Chloroflexota; class Anaerolineae; order Anaerolineales; family Anaerolineaceae; genus CALDSL01. The sequence goes on from DATCUC010000275.1 coordinate 1,930, forward strand.
GCTGGATGCCTTTTACGCCGCCGTCTACGCCCGCGATTTGCAGCACTACCCCTACGTTGACACCGAAACGATCACCTGGGACCCCGGGTCCGATGACATCCGCTTTAGCTATATCGTTCCGCCGTTCCAGATTCTGCGGCCTGTGTTCGCCCCACTGATGGGCGCGTCCTCGCTCAGCCAGTGGCTGCTGGGGCTGATCGCCCTTCTGGGCACGTTCGTGTTTACGCCGGTGGTCAAGCCCATTCTTGTCGAGTTCGCGCAGAAATGGCTCAAAAATAAGCTGCGCCTGGGCGACGATCCGGCGCGCACCTGAGGTTTTTCACGGATCTGCTTGTATCCTGGCCCGCATGATTTCGACCATGCTGGCGTGCTGTGCTGCACCCGGTGCTCGCCGGCAGATGAGTGATTGACAACCCCCGGCAGATTGCTATACTAATTTTGTCAATAATGGTCGTAATTGCATAGCGAACACGATTGTTGCCCGTTCAGAATGAATTGTATCTGGGGATGAATAGACACATCTGAAAGGAGTAACACCATGAAGGCAATCCTGCGTGTTTGTATTGTGCTATTTCTACTGGCAGCCTTGCTGCCGGTAAGCGCAGCAGCCGCCGCCGCGCCGCCAGCCGATCCCACCTGCGCCGCGGTTGCCGCGGAGCTGGGCCTGACTTACGAATCGGTAATGCTGAACGGGGCCATTACCTGCACGCTTTACCCGCCCAAACTGTTATGGAACCGGGATGTTGTCGTTTTCGCGCACGGGTATATTGACGCGCGCCAGGCCATCGGCATCCCCTGGGAGGGGCAGTTGATCCGCGAGGAGGTCAACATCCCGCAGTTGGTCACCGCGCTCGGCTATGCCTTTGCCACCACCAGCTACCACAAGAACGGGCTGGCCGTGCAAGAAGGCGTGGCCGATGTGGTAGCGCTGGTCAAGCATGTCCGCGCGGTCAACAGCCGCGCCCGGCGCTTCTTCCTGGTGGGTGCTTCGGAAGGTGGGCTGGTGACTGCCCTGGGCATGGAGCGTTATCCCACGGTGTTCACCGGCGGCCTGTCTACCTGCGGGCCAATCGGCAGCTTTAGCGGGCAGGTGCAGTATTGGGAAGATTTCCGCGTGGCCTTTGACAGCTATTTCCCCAATGTGCTCGCCGCGCCGTTTGACCCGGTAACCATGACCGTACCGTTCGGCCCCTCTACACCAATTTATATCGACCCGTTTGTGGTGGAAAACTGGGAAATGGTGGCGGATACCTTCGTCGTGCCCTGGCTGGCTTCAGACCCGGGCGCGGTGGAAGCGCTGTTGGCCCAAACCGGTGTACCGATTGACGCCGCTGACCCGGTCAACACGGCCGGGCAGTCAATTTTAGAGCTGCTGTATTACAATACCCAGGCCACCAACGACGGCCGGCTGACGCTGAACCCCAGCATGACGCCCGACCAGCTCCCGCCGCCTTCGCTGCTGGGCAACCCGTACCTCAACCTGAGTTATATTACCCCGGATTACCCGGCCGGTTTACAGCGCGACCCGGTAGCCGTGGCCGCGCTGAAAGCCTACGAAACTACCGGCAAGCTCAGCAAGCCGATGATCATTATGCATACCACGGGCGACCCGGTAATTCCCTTCAACCAGTCCGCGCGCTACCTGGCCAAGGCGCTGCGCGCCGGAAGGCTGAGTAAGACCATCCTTCTCCCGGTCGACCGCTACGGTCACTGCAATTTCACCGCGGTAGAGCTGGTGTTGGGTTTCTATACCATGGTGCTGCGCTCAACCAGCGTGCCTTTTAGCGCCAAACAGATTGACGCCGCGCTGCCGGATGCAGGGCAGCAGATGGAGTTTGAAGCCCTGCAGGACGCGACTCGCTAAGCGTGGAAATCCTCTATCCCGGGAGGGCCTGCTCATGAATCAGCCCAGTTCCGCAGTGGTAAATCATCCGGCTGCCCGGCCGCTGGCGGTGCGGGTAGCCACGGTGCTGTTCTGGCTGGCCGGGCTGCTGTGGCTGGTATTCGCCGAGGTAACGCTGGCGCTCCTGGTTCGCGCCGGGGGCGTCAGCCTGCTGGAGTGGGTCATCCTGGGGTTCATGTTGGCCAACGCGGTCATCCTCGCGCTCATCGGTCTGGGTTTGCGCCGGCAAAAGACGGTCTATTACCGCCTGGCAGTGGTTTACCTGGCGCTCAACCTGGTGCTGACCATCACCGACCAGTTCGGGACTGCCGATCTGGCGTATATACTGGTGGTATTGGCGATGCTGATTTTCCTGGCGTTTACGCGCGGTTTCTACCGGAACAAAGGATTTTGGTAGCAGGAAACCCCTAAAACCCGCGCAAATACTGCGGCGGGATGGGCGCGGGCTGCCCCAGGCTGCGCGCGGCGTGGATCGGCCAGTGTGGGTCGCGCAGTGAAGCGCGGCCCAGCAGCACCACATCGGCGCGTTCCGCGCTGATGATCTCTTCAGCCTGCTCCGCGGTGGTGATCAACCCCACCGCGGCCGTCGCGATCCCCGCTCCGGCGCGCACCGCCTCGGCGATCGGCACCTGATATCCCGGCCCAACCGGTGGTTTTGCGTCGGGGACATTCCCGCCGGACGAGCAGTCGATCAGATCGACGCCCTCAGTTTTTAAGCGCCGCGCCAGTTCCACCGATTCTTCCAGCGTCCAGCCGTCCGCGCTGATCCAGTCCGTGCCGGATATGCGCACAGTGAACGGCAGGCGCTCCGGCCACACGCTGCGCATGGCGCGCACCGTTTCCAGGCAGAAACGGATGCGGTTATCGAAGCTGCCGCCGTATGGATCGGTGCGCCGGTTTGACCAGGGCGAATAGAAGCTGTGGATCAGGTAGCCGTGCGCGCCGTGCAGTTCCAGCCACTCAAACCCGGCTGCCAGCGCGCGCTCGGCCGCGGCGCGAAATGCTGCCTGGATGCGTTGGATTCCTTCCAAAGATAGCTCTTCGGGGGTCTGGTGCGCCGCGCTGAACGGTACGGCGCTCGGCCCTACCACCTGCCAGCCGCGCGCATCGCCGGGGTGCAGCGGGCGACCG
>DATCUC010000276.1:0-2377 GCA_036567625.1 Anaerolineaceae bacterium
GCGAAGGCGCCTGCGTGAGGTCTGGGGGTTCGGCGCTGGGCGCGGGAGAGGTCGCGGTAGGGCCTGGCCCCGGCGCAAGCGTTTCCACCGGCTGCGGCCCGCACCCGGCCAGAAGCAGAATCGATAGCAAAACTACCAGTAAGCGGTACATATTAACCTGATTTTCGAATATGCCCAATCACCGCGGCGCTCACATCTCGCGCCTGGATCGGGCCAAACTGCCGGCTGTCAACGCTGCCCGGGCGAAGTCCGGTGACGGTGACTGCGCCCCGCGCGCGGTCGACCTGCTGCACCAGCTTGATCAACCGGCCATACGCCGGGTGCTGAAAGATCACCACGTCTCCCGCGCGGATGCCGCGCAGCCACAGCGGGATGCGGCTGGCCAGCACATAATCGCCGTCGTTAAAGGCGGGCTCCAGGCTGGAACCGGTTATTTTGATGACGTACAGCATTACAGATCCGGGAGAACCATTTCCTCGCCGGGTTTGTAGGGTGCTTTCACCCGTTTGACGGCCACGCCTTTGGTTTCCCAGAAGATTTCCGCGAAGCGGTTGACGTGCGCCAGCAGGTCCAGCGCAGCCTCGCGGCTGGTGGTCTGGCGGGCTTTGGAACCCAGCGAGTAAATGTACTGCACCAGGCCGGGCAGTTCGGGGTATTTCTCGAGCATTTCTTTCTTGAAATAATCCCCGTAGATGACGCGGATCTCGCGTTTGACAATTTCCGCGTGCTCTTCCTTGACCAGCACATAGCGGGTGAAGGAATGCAGGTATTCCGGTGATCCTTCGGCGTGGGTGGCTTTCAGTTCGCCCATCAGGTCGATCATGCGGATGACGGTCAGCGCGCCGAGCTGCGCGAGGTGCGGGTCGTAGATGCCGCAGGGGATGTCGCAATGTGCTTTCGCCCGGGGGAAGTGCAGCACGCGGTCGAGCCTTTCAAGCAGCGTGTGGATCATGTTTCCCTCTCCTTTGAACCAGATTGCTCGTTATGCCAGAAATCATCCACCCGCCCGGGGTAAGCGGGCGGGGAAGAATGGCATTGTAATGAAATCTTAGGCGCAATGGGGGTGGCTGTCAAGCGTCGTTTGACGGGTAGATGCCCGGGTTCTTGAACGGCAGCAGCGCCAGCACCACCGCGTGTTCGTACAACCCGGCGCGGTCGACCACCCCGCCGCTGAGGATGCCCACCGCGCCTTCTTCTTGCTTGGAATTGCTGCGCCCAAAAACGATATCGTCGGCTTCGCCCAGCTCTTTGCCCGCGCGCACCAGTTCGGCGATGGCGGGCGGCAGGTAGAATGTGCCGGTTCGGCTGAACCCGGCCCGCTCGCTGGAAAGCACTGCCACCCAGGCGAACGCGCCGAGCGCGCCGTTTTCCGCTTCCACGCCGCCTTCAATACCCACCCAAAAATCGGCGTCCGGGCGGGCCAGGGCAGCCCCCCGCGCGCGGTTCAGCGCTCCCTGGCGGGTTTCGGCGCTGTCCATCGGCTGGTGGCTGACGCCCGAAGGCACAGATACGCTATCCAGCATGAGATCTGCCTGGGGGAACATGCGCTCAAAGCCGCGGCGTACGGCCAGCAGCTTGACCGGGTTATGGGAGGCAACAATCACGCGCATCAGCGATCGGCTCGCGTCGGATTTCTTCAAGAAAAAATTGGCTCAGCCATTCAGGTCGCTGATCGGGTACCAGACGGCTTCAGGCTCGACCAGTTCATCCGGCTCGGGTCCGGGGTCGCCTTCCCACTGCGGGTTGTCGGGGATCAGCACCAGGGGAATGACGCTCATGTCGTGGTTGACTTCGATCTGGCAAGAAAGACGCGCCTTCCCCAGCAGTTCACGCTGTGTCAGCCGGTTGAACTCGGCTTCGGTCATCGTGTCCGGCTCGCCGGATACAAATTGTACCCGGCAGGTAGTGCAGCGCGCCTGCCCGCCGCAGCGGTGGCCCAGCGGGATTCCGTTGCGTTCGAGGGCCAGCACCAGCCGCTCGCCGATTTCAACCTCAAATGTTTTGTCCTGAACCGTCACTTTTGGCATGCGTCTTCTCCTGAAAGGAAGTATAGCATGGACGGAGGAATGCAGAACTACGGGGTAAGATGATCTCTCTGTGTAGGAAAGCTCTTTTCTCTTTTTAGATGAAGCACGGCTATACGGATTTTTCACAAACCGAAATTACATTTTTGTTATGGCACAATTCTATTACTCACCCAAGTATTTACGGTAGACTAATCAATCTAATTCTATATAACTAAATAGGGGAACGCATGTCTCGTCGAACGAATGATTCTATTATCGGGCGGTTGATTGCTATAGCATTCTTGTTGTTGCTCTCTGGTTATTCTTCTATTGCAGCTTTTTGGAACAACCTAACCCCACAACTACGCATG
>DATCUC010000277.1:0-2255 GCA_036567625.1 Anaerolineaceae bacterium
TCTTCGCGGCGCGGGATTTTGTACATCTCGCGCACCGTGGCAAAGAGCTCCGCCTGTTTGACTGTATCCACGCCCAGGTCGGCTTCCAGGTCCAGGTCCAGGTCGAGCATTTCCACCGGGTAGCCGGTCTTTTGCGCCACCAGTTCCAGGATCCGCGTGGTGATTTCCGCGCTGTCCGGCGCGGGCTGCGCGAGCGCGGGGGTTTGCTCTGCCAGCCCTGCGGTTGATTCGCGCGCTTCCGCTTGCGAAGTATTTTCACCGGAATACGCCATTTCCGCCGCGGTTACCGCGGACTGCTCCACAAAGGGGATCGCGCCGGCCGCCAGCAGACCGCACAGGGCTTCGTTCAGGCTGGGCAGCGCGCCTTTGCGCGGGTGGTTGGTAGATAACACGCTGATATCGCTCTTGTCCTTCAGGTTGTCAGTTGCCAGGGCCGAAAGGACGCGTTTTGGCCCGCATTCGACCAGGATGCGCGCGCCGCTGGCATACAACGTCTGCATACTCTGGATGAACTGCACCGGCGAGGCCACCTGTTCGGCCAGCAGATCCATGATCGCTTCCGGTTCGCGCGGGTAGTCCCGCGCATTGACGTTGGCAATCACCGGGATTTGCGGCGCGCGCACGCCCAGCCGGGCGATCACATCCCGCAAGGGAGCGCTGGCCGGGGCGACAATCTGCGTATGGAACGCGTGCGAAACCGGGATGCGCACCGCCTGGAACCCGGCGGCCTGGAAGGCCCCCAGCGCCGCTTCCACCGCTTTGGTTGCGCCGCCGATGACCGACTGCAGCGGGCTGTTGATATTGGCGATGACGACATAGCCTTCAATACCCTGCAAAATGCGTTCGACTTCGGCAATGGGCGCGGATACCGCGGCCATCGCGCCGTTGTCGGCCATCGATACGCGCGTCATTTCGCGCCCGCGCGCCGAAACGATTTGCAGCGCCGCCGGGAAGGTCAGCGCCCCGGCTGCCACCAGCGCGGCATACTCACCCAGGCTGTGCCCGATCACCAGGTCGGGCTTGTAACCGTAGGTTGCCAGCAGCCGCAGCATGGCGATGTTGGCGGTCAGCACGGCCGGTTGGGTGATGGCCGTGTCGCGCAGCGCTTCTTCGGCTTGCGCCACCGATTCCTTATCGTCCGGCACAAAGATCAGGCTGGTCAGCGGCCGGCCCAGGATCGGTGTCATCACCTCATCCGCCTCGCGGAAGGTTTCAGCGACCACCGGAGAAAGCTGGCGCAGTTCAGCCAGCATATTGGCGTACTGCGAGCCCTGTCCGGGGAAAAGGAACGCGATCTTGCCTGGCTGGCCGCTGCCGCGGAAGATGCCCTGCGCCGTCAGCGCCTGGCGCGCGGCGGGGGTGTCGTTGTCGAAGGATTTGAGCGCCTTTTCCACCTTCTTGCTCAGCTCGGCGGGTGTGTCGTAATCTATCGCGATGCGTTCAGGCTGCGCGATTTGATCTGCAGCGGGCATGCGCGTGGGCGGCGCCTCGCCGCCGGCCTGTATCTGGAGCAGCTTTTCCTTCAGTTCCGCGGCGTTTTGCGCGGAGAGGAACAGCACGCCGCGCGGCAGTTCCGCGGAGCGCGGCGGTTCGGCTGCCTGCGGCACGCCAGCCGGTTCAACCGGCGCCGGGGTGGAATCTACCTTAGCGGGGATGCTGGCCAGGTTCTCGTTGACAAAGCCGATGACTTTGGCCAGGGTGTTGTAGTCGGAGAGGCGCAAATCTTCGCGGCGCGGGATTTTGTACATCTCGCGCACCGTGGCAAAGAGTTCCGCCTGTTTGACCGTGTCCACGCCCAGGTCGGCTTCCAGGTCCAGGTCAAGGTCGAGCATTTCCACCGGGTAGCCGGTCTTTTGCGCCACCAGTTCCAGGATCCGCGCGGTGATTTCCACGCTGTCCGGCGCGGGCTGTGCGAGGGTGGTTACCACTTCACCCGGAACCGGCAGTCCGTCCGTTGCGCGGGCAGGCAGCTCAACCTCGCGGGCCGCGGTTTGTGCCGCCGGGGCAGCCGCAGGATAGACGCTGCGCTCGCTGGTGAGCACGCCGGGCAGGTATTCTTCGAGGATCACGTGGAAATTGGTGCCGCCAAAGCCAAAAGATGAAACCGCCGCGCGGCGCGGGCCATTTTCGGGCTGCGGCCAGGGGCGGCTTTCGGTGTTGACGTAAAACGGGATTTCCCCAAAGTCGATATTCGGGTTGGGCCGGTCAAAATTGAGCGACGGCGGCAGGGTCTTCTCGCGCAGGGCCAGGGCGGC
>DATCUC010000278.1:0-9136 GCA_036567625.1 Anaerolineaceae bacterium
TGGTGATCCTACTTTGCGCCGCGCCGCCGCTGGCGGAGCTGGTCATCCCGCGCCGCGAGGTGCGCACGGCGGAACAGGCCATCCGGCAAATCTCCGAGATCAGCGCGCTGCTCCCTGCCCCGGTGGAAAACATTGAAGCCTTCATGCAAACCGAGGGGGCGATTGTGCGCTACGGGCGGCTGCTGTACCCGCGCTTCTTCTACCACGACGCGGCCGAGCCTTCGGCTGCCACGCATTACCGCGTGCGGCCATATCCGCGGCTGGTGTTCGAGCTCCTGTCGAATACCTACAAGTCGGTGGGGGTGCTGCCGGCTTCGCGCATGCCGGATGTGACCAGCGGATCAACGGCCCTGATCATCGGCTGCCAGGATACCAGCGGGATGCAGATTCACACGCTGATCGTGCTGTCGCCAGGCGAGCCGCGCGCATATACCCGCGATCCGCTTGCCCCATTACAATGCCCCATCCGCGAGCCTTTGTGCGACAACAATCATAACTGCTGGTAAAGCCCGATCGATTTTATCAAAATGTTGACGGGATAGATGTATAATCACCAATGTCTTTTCGGCGGGGAATTTCAGGCCATCTGGCAAGCCAGCACATGATTCTGCATGGAGCAGACAATGACTCCCATCCTGGAAGTGAAGCAGTTGGTGAAGAAGTACGGTGATTTGACTGCCGTGAATGGGATTTCTTTTAACATTGAGCAGGGCGAGATTTTCAGCCTGCTGGGGCCCAACGGCGCGGGGAAAACGACCACCATCTCGGTGCTTTCTACGCTCTTTGCGCCCACGTCCGGCGACGTGACCATTGCCGGGCATTCGGTCACTGCCGAACCCATGCAGGTGCGGCGCGTGATCGGCGTCGTGCCGCAGGAGATCGCGCTGTACGATGACCTGACCGCCCGGGAAAACCTGGCGTTTTGGGGCCAGATGTACGGGTTGAGCGGTAAAGGACTCTCGGACCGCGTGGAGCAGGTTCTGAAAGAAATCGATCTGACCGACCGGGCCAAAGATCGGGTGCGCACGTTTTCCGGCGGGATGAAGCGGCGGGTCAACATTGGCGTGGGGCTGCTGCACCGCCCAAAGCTGCTGTTTATGGATGAGCCGACGGTTGGCATCGACCCGCAGTCGCGGCGCGCCATCCTCGACTCGGTGAAAATGCTCAACCGCCAGGGGATGACGGTGCTCTACACCACGCATTATATGGAAGAAGCCCAGGAGCTTTCTGACCGGGTGGGCATCGTCGATCACGGCGAACTGATTGCGATCGGCACGCAAGAGGAACTGACGCGCCAGATCGGTGAAAAAGACGCGTTGATCCTCGACCTGGTGGAGTGCGAGGCGATTGCTGCGCTGACCGAAGCCGCGCGCAAGATACCCGGCGTGCAGCAGGTGGATCTATCGGAATGCACGCTCACCGTCCTGGCGGCCCAGGCCGAAGACGTGCTGGCGCCGGTCATCGCCCAGGCCAATGCGCTCAACGTCAAAATCCGCTCGGTGTCGATCCAGGAGCCAAACCTGGAAGCAGTGTTCCTGCACCTGACCGGCCGCGCCCTGCGCGACTGAAACGAGCCCGCCATGAATAAGATACTGCTCATCGGTCTGAAAGATTTACGGCTGGCCTTTCGCGACCGGGCCGCACTGCTGCTAATGCTGGCCGCGCCGTTCCTGCTCACCCTTGGCCTTGGGCTGGTGACCGGGCGCTTTTCGGGTACAAGCAATACCATTCAAAGCATCCCGCTGATCGTGGTCAACCAGGACGGCGAAGACCTGGGCAACGCACTGGTCGACGTTTTTCAATCGGCAAACCTCGACGAACTGCTTGACCCCACGCTGGAGAGCTACGCTGCCGCGGCGCGCGCCGCGGTCGACGCCGACCAGACCGCCGCGGCGGTGATTATTCCGGCGGGTTTTAGCGCCAGCGTCTTCGCGCAGATGGACGCGCCTGTGGTCCAGGTGGAAGTATATTCCAACCCCGCCCGCCCCACCAGTTCGGGGGTGGTTAAGGCAATCGTGGAAAGTTTCCTCAACCAGGTGGAAACCGGCCGGGTGAGCGGCATTGTCAGCGTCACGCAGTTGATCCAAAATGGCTATATCCAGCCCAACCAGGCCGCGCAGGTGGCCGCGGAGATTGGCCGGCGCGCCGGGCAAAACGGCGCCGGGCAAGACCTGATCAGGCTGCAAGGCCAGGTGGATGAGAACGTGTCGCCGCCGTTTGACGTGCTGGCCTATATGGCGCCCGGCATGGCGTTGATGTTTCTGATGTTTGCCGTCACCAACGGCGGGCGCATGATCCAGGTGGAACAATTGCAGGGCACGCTGCCGCGCTTGTTGGTGGCCCCGGTGCACATCGCCCAGGTGTTTGCCGGTAAGGCGCTGGGGATCTTCTTCACCGGGCTGGCGCAAATGCTAATCCTGATCGGCGGAACGGGGCTGCTGTTTCAGATCCGCTGGGGCGGGTGGCTGCCGGTTCTGGCCCTGGTGATGGCGGCAGTATTCGGCGCGGCCGGCTGGGGCCTGCTGCTGACGATGGTCACTCGCGGGCCGGGGCAAACCAGCGGCATTGGCACGGCGTTGATGCTGGTATTTGGCATTCTGGGTGGGTCATTTACCAATCCGGGCGGTTTTCCGCCCTGGCTGCGCACACTTGGACGCATTACGCCCAACGCCTGGGCGCTGGATGGATTCCTGGAGCTGGGTTTAGGCGGCGGCTTCGCGGATATCTGGCTGCCCATCCTGGCCCTGATCGCGATGGGGCTGATCTTGTTTGCCATCACCGTTGGACTGTTCATCCGCCGCGGCGGGTTTTCACGGTAAGGGGTAGCGCCATGCAGAAACTAATTGCGCTGATGTGGAAAGAAACCGTGCTGCGCTTTAGCAGCCCGATGGAATGGCTGTTTTTTCTGATCCTGCCGCTAATTTTTACCGTCCTTCTGGCGGGCGGCACAGGCGCGCCAGATGATAACCGCGCCCGGCTGCTGGTGGTGGACCAGGCGCAGTCGCCGCTTTCCGCGCAGCTTTTAAACACCCTCGATGATTCGGGGTCAGTGCGCCCAGACGTGATGGATCTGGCGCAGGCGGAGGATGAATTTGACAACCGCAACGCCGCCGCGCTGTTGGTGATTCCGCCGGAGCTGACGAGTGAAGCCGTACAGCAGGGCGCGGTGGCGCTCGACCTGCGCTTGCTGCCGAACAATACCGCCGCGCTGATGGCGGAGCAGACGGTGAACGCGGCCTTGCAGCGCGTCAGCGCGGTGCTTCGCACTGCCGCCAGCAGCGTGGCCGAAGCCGAACGCATCCGCCCGTTTGAAAATGATGCCGCGCGGGATGCCTTTTACCAGGACGCGCTGCAAGCCGCCGAAACGCAATGGAGCGCGGCCCCGCAGCGGTTTACCGTCATCCAGGCCTCTACCCCGGATGAGATCGACTACGACCCGCAGACCAATTCATCGGTCGGGCAAATGATCACCTGGGTCTTTATCCCGCTGCTCGGAATTTCCGGCTCTTTTGTCTACGAGCGGCAGATCGGCACGCTGCGGCGCATGTTGGTCACACCGACGCGCAAGAGCCTGTACCTGTTTGCCACCATCCTGGCGAATGTGCTGCTGGCGCTGCTGCAGATGACGGTACTGCTGGTGTTCGGCGCGTATGTGATGCATATTTACTGGGGCAGTTCTCCCGGGGCGCTGGTAGCGGTGATTGCCGCCGCGACCCTGGCTGCCGCGGGAATCGGCACGGCGCTGGGCGCGTTCGTCAAGACCGGCGGGCAGGCCAACGGCATCGCCATTCTGACCGGCATGGTGATGGCGCTGCTGGGCGGCTGCTGGTACCCAATTGAGTTGTTCCCCAAGGTAGTGCAGGATGCTACCCGGGTGCTCCCCACCCGCTGGGCCATGGAAGGCATTCTCAACCTGGCGCTGCGCGGTCAGGGCCTGGAAAACGTACTTCCGCACATCGGGGTACTGCTGGCCTTTGCCCTGGGAGGCTTTGCCATTGGGGTGTGGCGTTTCCGCTACGAATAGGATTGGGCTTTAGCGGCGCAAGAAAGCCGGCAGGCGGGACTTCAGCTTGCTGCTCACGCGGGTGAGGATGGCGACATCCTCAGGGTTGAGCGCGCGCAGCGCCCAGATGAGGAGAAAATAGACCATCACTCCTAACGCCACGAGCAGGAAAACGTTCCACTGGCGCAGGAAGAAAATACCCGCGCCCATGAGCACGGAAGCGAGGGTGATGCGCAGCATGGAATATAGCCCCAGCCCCGGCCCAAGCTCGCGGCGGAAGATCAGGTAGAACATGATCGTGCCGACCAGTTCGGTGGCCACGGTGACCACCGAAGCCGCCAGGATGCCGTAGCGCGGGATGAGCAGCAGGTTCATTGCAATGTTAAAAATGCCTTCACTACCGTAGACCCAGGCGGCTTTCTTCTCCTGCTTCATTGCCGTGGTGAAGTTGCCGCAGATTGAGGTGTACATCAGCAGCGGCGTATCCCAGATCAAAATGGCAAAAGCCAGCACCGCCGGGGCAAAATCCGGCTGGTAGAGCCGGAGGATGATCTTATCCGCCAGCACCATGCCGCCCATTGCCAGCGGCAGGCCGATGAGCGTGATGAACTTGATCGTGCGAAAATACCACGGGCGGATGATATCCGGATCAGTGACATACTCGCGCGCCATGGTGGGAACCAACGCCACGGTGAAGGCAGAAGACAGGATGAGCAGGCTGCGCGTCAGCGTGTAGGCGGCGTTATACCAGCCCACCACGTCATCCGAATAGTTGGCTTCCAGGATGAGGGTATCAAAGCGAAAGGCGAAGGTGAGCGAAACCTGGATCAGCGCGAACGGCAGGCCAAACTTGAGCAGCGGCAGCCAGTTGGCGGGCGTCAGCTTGAACCTGGGCGGGTGCATTTTCTCGCGGACAACGATCCAGGTGCAAATGGCAGTCAGCACCGGCAAGTTGACCATTGAGGCGATGACCAGCCACAAGAAACCGGGTTTGAGGACGAGGAAGATGGCGGCCACGACGTAGAAAATCACCTGGCCAAATACGGTCAACACCGAAAGTACATCCAGGCGCTCGTGCCCGGCAATGGTGGCCTGCAGCGGAGTGAGAAATGCCTGAATGAAATAGGATGAAGACAGTACGGCGATGGCGACGACCAGTTCACCGCTGTAGCCGCGCATGACCGCCCCAACGACAGTGACTGCGATGGCGATCACGGCCAGGATCAACCGCAGCGCGGCCACATCCCAGAACATTGTCACCGATTTTTCACGGTCGCGGGCAATCTCGCGCGTCATGTACTGGGCTATGCCCATATCACCAATAAACGCAAAAATTCCCGTCCAGGCCAGGACAATAGAATACTGCCCGAAACCAGTATCCCCCAGGCGGTTGACGACAAAAATATTGAATAGAAAAGCAAGACCGCGCAGGGCGATCTGGGCCAACATGACAAAAACGGTATTCCGAGCGATGACCTGGAAGGCGCTGCGCCGGGCGGGGGTCGCCGGGGTGGGTGTGATTGTATCTTCCTGTCCGGTGTTGTTAATCAAAGTATTCTCGCATAACCATTTCGTAAGTGATGAGGGGAGCGATCTTACCGATCGTCCAGGGTTCGTGGCCGGCCAGGTGGCGGTCCATCAGCGAGCGCACAAAATCCATGTTGAAGATTCCACGCTGCGCGGTGCGCGGAGAGAACAGGATGTCTTCCGCCCAACCGCGCAGTTCGCTGCGCAGATATTTTTCATAATCCGCGTAGAGCGTGGGATGCTGAGGGAAAAGTTTGAGGCGTTTAAGCAGCCGTACCGCGGTTTTTTGGGCCGCGTGCGGCAGCTTTTGGACGGTGGGCAGGTATTCCTGTTTGTCGTAAGGGATGTACGCCAGGCGCGGCATCCGCCGGGTAATGATGGTGCGGTACAGCAACTGGTCACGGCGGATGTGCGGCGGCAGAGAATACATGAAATCGATCAGGTCATAATCCCAAAATGGGAAGCGTACCTCCATGGCGGAGCGCATGGTTTTGACCATGTTGCCGGTGGAACGCCAGCAGTGATTGACCACATAAAAGTATTCCGCGGCGTACACCGGGCGGTACTTCCAAAACCGGGAAAATTCGGCCAGCATCGATTCGAGCGCCAGGCCGTACACCTGCCGGCCATATTGTGGGGTAAACAGCAGCCGTTCCTCTGAATCCGCCAGCCCGGGCCAGGTGTATGAGTTGATAAACTGGTGATAGGTGCGCAGCGCTACCGTCCACTCGTCTACCGGAGAATTGTAGATCTCATTAATATGATCCAGGTGGCCCATCACTGTGCCGCCGTCCCAGCCGGTGAGGTTTACATCCATCACCCCGCGCAGGCTGTCGAGCATGGTGATGCCGTGCATATGCAGCCACGAATGAAAGCCTTCGGTGAGCTGCAGGTGAAAATCAACGTACTGGGGCACCCACTGGCCGTCCGGCAGGTCAAACCAGTAATGCTCGCTCCGCATGGCGCGAGCGATCTGGTTGGCATAGACCACATCCCGGCTGGTGGGGTAACCAAACGTGGCGGTCACCGGCGGGCGATCTGCCGGGGGCATCAAGCCCAGCAGCGCGCGCGAGTCAAGTCCGCCGCTGAGGAATACACCCGGGCGCGCGGAATCAGACAGGCGCACCACGGCGTTCTGCAGCCGGTCGCCCACTTCTTCCACGGCTTCTTCAAATGTGATATTGGGGCGCTCGGGCAGTTGATCCCATTCCCAGTAGCGGCGCACACTCCAATCACCGCTGTCCAGATCATAGACAGCCGTACTACCGTAGGGGAAGAGGGAAATGCCTTCGTGGAAAGTGCGCTCGCCCAACACCTGCTGAAAGCGAAAATACTGGCTGGCTGCGGTAATATCGGGCTTGCGCTCCATGCCCGGCGCGCACAGGACGCCCTTCACCTCGGGGGCAAAAACCAACTGGCGTGGCGAAACCGCATAGTAATGCGGGTAGAGGCCAAAACGGTCGTTAGCCAGCACCAACCGCCGGGCTGCCGAGTCGTATATGGCAACAAAAAAATCCCCCCGCAAATGGCCGGCAAAATCTAAGCCAAACTCGTGGTAAGCGGCCAGAGCAAGTTCTGGATCAGTGAAACGAAACGCCGGGTCGCCTCGTTTTAACTTATGATGCAGTTCCTGCGTCTGGGTAAACTCGCCGCTCAGCCATGCGAGGCAGCCACCTTGCCGTACCGGCTGCGGCTCGCGGTTGAAAATGCCAATACCGGTGCGCCCAATTCCAACCGGACAGTCGGGAGCAAGCCAGGTTTCATGGATGTACCAGGGCCGGTGCGAAAGCCGCCGGGCGCAGGTATCCAGAAAGGCCTGGGTGTCGACAGTGGTATGGGTGTTGATGAGACCAAAAAGACCGGACATTTGCGCTATAATCGATCTGTACGTAGGTTGGGGGCAGCATCTGCGCCACGTTGGCTAATGATTTGCCTGTGTTTCATTATATGTAGATCGATACACAAACGCAATAGTACATGAATGCGGCGGGGTGAAGGAGCAATTCATGAAACGGGGATTCAATACCATAACAGGGTTATTGTTGATGCTGGTGATTTCTGCTTGCAGCCTGACGGCGCAACAGACTGGCAGCACTTCGCCAGCCGCGCCAACCAAAGCGCCGGCCGCGTCCATCGGCCAGCCAGCCGGGGCGACGGCGATCCCCTCCGCGAAAACGCCCCTCCCCACCCAGCCCGTTCCAACCCTGGCCGTCCAGGATGTTTCCAGCCTGCCGCGCCTGGCTGACCTGCCCGAGGGCTGGAGCAAGATTGACCCAGGCGGAAAAACCACCTGCGCGCGCGGCGGAACATACAGCTTTTCGGTACGCAAGACCAACAGCAACAAACTGCTCATCTATTTCGAGGGTGGCGGCACCTGTTACGATGCCGCTAGCTGCCGCCAGGGCGGCGGAGTGTTCGATGATTCGATTGATTACGAGTTCGTCGCCGATAACCCGGCGCTAAAATCAGATGGGGTGTTTGCATTCAGTAACCCGCTCAACCCCTTCAAAGACTACAACGTGATTTTCATCAATTATTGTACTGGCGATGCTTACCTGGGAGCCAAAACCGCGGAATATACCTATGACGGCTACACCTACTCAGTGCAGCACATGGGGTTTGAAAACGCCCGCATGGTGATGGAATGGACCTACAAGAACTTTGAAAAACCCGAATCGTTGTTTATGATCGGCTGCAGCGCAGGTGTGATCGGATCGTACATGCAATCGCCGTACATTCTGGAACATTACAAAGGCGTGCCCACCGTCCTCATCGGCGATTCGGGCGGGCCGTATATCGACGGCCCGGCGGTGCTCTTTAGCAATTTCGGCGTCGAGAATCTTTTTGCGAGCTGGATTCCATCTTACGATCAGTTAATTTCGGACGGAAGCGTGCACAGCAGCATGTTTCTGACCATTCCTGCCCAAACCTACCCGGCAGTGAAATTCGGTTTACTCGACACCACCGGCGATGCAGTTCAGACGAAACTACTATCCACTTTCCAGCCCAATCTTTCGCTGTCAGCTTCCATCGACGCCAACCTGAAAAAGGTGCGCGCCGATGCGCCCAACTTCCTTTCGTACACTGGCCCGGGTGATTACCATTGCATCACGATGAACCCGGCCTTTTACGGTTACAGGGTCAACAACATTCGCCTGGATGACTGGTTCGCGCGGCTGGCAGCCGGGCAAACTGTGGAGAATGTGTCACCCTGAAATACAACGGAAAGGATTATAAAAAAATCAATAATTCAGATAAAATGACGTATAATTTAGAGAATTATCATTGGCATTGCCCAAAGTTCCAAGCGGGGTCATTTGGGTTCAGTGTAACTCCATGATGGTTTTCACAGTTTCGTAGTCGTCCAGCCGGTCCGGGTCACACCACCCATACCATTGAAAGGCAAGTTTCCATACACGCCTGACCATCCAGAATTTAAGGTTCTGGAAATGTGAGCCAAGATGCAGCCAGTCTCTTCCGCCAACCCTTCTTCACCCTCCTCCGCATGGGTTGTGGTTCCGAAACCACAGCCGCAGGCGCGCATACGCCTGTTCTGTTTTCCGTATGCAGGCGCCGGGCCGGTTGTTTACCGCGCCTGGCCCGAAA
>DATCUC010000279.1:0-3268 GCA_036567625.1 Anaerolineaceae bacterium
CGCAGCAGGCGCTGGAAACCCTGCTGACCAACGCCGGCATCGACCCGGACGAACTGACCCTGGCCGAGAACAAAGTCGCGCTGGCGAAGATGGCGTACGAAAGCGCGCAGAAAAAGCTGACCGAAGCCACCATGACCGCGCCATTTGATGGCACAATCATCACGGTGGGCGGCGAGGTTGGCGATGAGGTCACCGCGAACACGGCTTTTATCACCGTCGCCGACCTGGTGCATCCCACGGTTGCCTTTTCAGTGGATGAAACCGACGCCGATAAGGTCAACATTGGCGGTTCGGCCGACGTGGTGTTTGATGCCCTGCCGGATGAGATATTTACCGGCACGGTGATCCAGGTCGACCCCAGCCTGACATCCAGCAACAGCGTGCAGGTGCTCAGCGGCCAGATCGAAATCGACCTGAGCCAGTACAACCTGGAAGGCAAACTGCTGCCGGGGATGAACGCCACGGTGGAAATCATTAGCGGCAAGGCAGAAAATGTGGTGCTGATTCCGGTGGAAGCGCTTTCCGATCTGGGCGGCGGCACGTACAGCGTAATGGTGCTGGAGAACGGCAAGCCGCGCGCGCGCGTGGTGGAAGTTGGCATCATGGATGCCGTTTACGCCGAGATCAAAAGCGGCCTGGAAGCCGGGGAAACAGTCACCACCGGTATTGTGGAAACGGAATAACAATGGAAGCACAAACCACACCGATTATCGAAACCCGCGAGCTAAAGAAGATCTACGGCGAGGGTGAGAACGAAGTGGTGGCCCTGGGCGGCATTGACCTTGTCATCTACGCGGGGGAATTCGTCGCCATCATGGGTCCCAGCGGCTCGGGCAAGAGCACGCTGCTCAACATCCTGGCCTGTCTCGACCAGCCCACGGACGGCGCGTATATTCTGGCCGGGGAAAACGTGAGCGAGTACAGCCATACGGAACTGGCCTTTATTCGCAGCCGCCAGCTTGGGTTTATTTTCCAATCCTATAACCTGCTGCCGCGCCTATCGGCAGTCGATAACGTGATGATGCCGATGATGTACCGCCGCGATGAGCACACCGGTCATGCCGAACGCAAAGAACGCGCCATGGCTGCGCTGGAACAGGTGGGGCTGGCCTCGCGGGCGCACCATATGCCCAACCAGCTCTCCGGCGGACAGCAGCAGCGCGTGGCGATTGCCCGCGCGTTGATTAACGATCCGCTGCTCATCCTGGCCGACGAGCCGACGGGTAACCTGGATACGCACGCCAGCCGCGATATTATGGATCTGCTGGGTGGGCTGCATGACCGCGGGCGCACCATCGTTATGGTCACCCACGAGCCGGACATCGCCCATTACACCCAGCGCATCCTGACCATCCGCGACGGCCACCTGGCATCCGACAAAATGAACGGCAAGCGCCCCACCCCGGCAGCAGAACCGGC
Source organism: Anaerolineaceae bacterium (assembly GCA_036567625.1). Classification (GTDB taxonomy): domain Bacteria; phylum Chloroflexota; class Anaerolineae; order Anaerolineales; family Anaerolineaceae; genus CALDSL01. The sequence continues at coordinate 1,420 of DATCUC010000279.1, forward strand.
GAGCGCCCCGGAAGCGAGGGAATGAGCATGAAATTCTTTGAAGTTATCCAACTGGCCTGGAAGAGCCTGATCGTCAATAAGCTGCGTTCGCTGCTGACCATGCTAGGCGTGATCATCGGCGTGGCGGCGGTGATCGTCATGGTGGCGGTTTCGAACGGCACCGAGGCTACCATTTCCGAGGCAATTAACGGGCTAGGCTCAAACCTGGTATTCATTTCGTCAAGCATGATGCGCGGCGGCCCCGGCCAGAGTTCCAGTGGCAGCGGCCTGGTCTACGACGATATGACTGCCATCCGCGACCGCATCAGCGGCGTGGCCGGCGTTACCGTCGAGCAGTCGACGACCGCGACGGTCAAAGCCGGCAGTGTGACGATGGAAGACGTGACCATCCTGGGCTCGACCCCGGATTACCCTACCGTGCGCAATGTAGAAGTGAGCAGCGGGCGCTTTTATACCGATACGGAACTCGACCGCACCGTCAAGGTGGCAGTGATTGGCAAAACCGTCGCCGAAAACCTGTTTGGCGCAACCGACCCGATCGGGCAGACAATCACCGCCGATAACGTTAAACTGACGGTGGTTGGCGTGCTGGCCGAAAAGGGCCTGGTTTCCGGCACAAACTTTGACGAGCAGATCTATGTGCCGATCACGGTGGTGTTCAAGAAATTCACCCCATCTCAGTTCGCGCGCTTTATGGGCGACAGCGTGCGCCAGATCATCGTTTCCATCGATCCCGCGGCCGATATGGACACGGTGACCAACCAGATCACCTTGCTGCTGGCCAAGCGCCACGCAGTCAGCACCGATTCACTCGACTTCAACATCATGTCCCAGGACGACATCATCGAAACGCAGGAGTCGACGACCTCATCTTTCCGCACGCTGCTGGCCTGGGTAGCCGGCGTATCGCTGATCGTGGGCGGCATTGGCATTATGAACATCATGCTGGTAAGCGTCACCGAACGCACCCGCGAGATCGGTTTGCGCCAGGCAATCGGCGCCACGCCGGGCGATATTCAGGTGCAGTTCCTCAGCGAGGCGATGATGCTCAGCCTGTTTGGCGGACTGTTTGGCGTGCTGGCCGGCATTGGCGGCTCGATTCTATTCGGCAGTTTGAGCGATATGCGCACGGTGATCTCGCCGTTCTCCGTTGCGCTGTCGTTCAGTTCTTCCGCGCTCATCGGCATCCTGTTCGGCTTTCTGCCGGCGCGCACTGCCTCGCGGCTCGATCCCATCGTCGCCCTGCGGCACGAGTAAGCCGATCAGCCGCGGCGTGAAGAAACGAAACATCGCACAAGGAGTATTAACTGAATGAAACGAAAAAACCTGTTCTTATCCCTCATTCTACTCGCTGCGCTGGGCGGGCTGGCGGCCTGTTCCAACACCGCCGCGCCCACTACCAACCCACTCGCGGCTGATAGCGGCGCGCCGGCCAGCGATCCGGCACAGGGCACGCCCATGCCGGGCGGCCCAGGCGAGATGCCGGTGACGGCCAAACTGGGCGCGGGGACGCTGCTGTTGGAAGATACCGAATGGAAAATCGATGCGGCCCAGGCCGCTCAGCTTCTGCCGCTGTGGAAGACGGTCAAGGCCCTCTCTGCCAGCGAAACCTCATCGGCGGATGAGATCAGCGCGGTGTTCGAGCAGATCCAGGAAACGATGACCGCCGACCAAATTTCCGCGATCGAAAGCATGCAATTGGGCGGCGATCAAATGGCGGCCCTGGCCGAAAAATACGGCATCCAGGGCGGACCGCGTGGCGGAATGCCGGGCGGCGATATGCCCGACCTGAGCGAAGATGAACGCGCCACGCGCGTTGCCGAACTGCGCGCCAGCGGCGGTGGGCGCG
>DATCUC010000280.1:0-7680 GCA_036567625.1 Anaerolineaceae bacterium
CCGCTGCCGCCGATGATCGGGCCAAGAGTCTTGACGATTTCACCCGCCGACAGACCGCGCTTCACCAGGTCATCGGTTACCGCGGCAATGATTAACGGGCGGCCGTCGACCACCGTACCCAGCACCGTGACGCTGCTGGGATAGCGCTGGCGGAAGCGGTCGGTCATGGCGCGCAGGGTATCTGCGTCGGCGTTAGGCAGCACGTGCGCCAGCACCGGCACGCCTTCAACTACCGGCGCGCTCTCAATCGCCTGAGCGAAGAGCGCCGCGGCATTTTCCTGGCGCAGCCGGGTCACCTGCTTGCGCGCGGCATCCAGATCATCCAGCACGCCCTGCAGCTTGGCGGGCACATCCTCTACGCTGGTGTTGATCAGCCCCGCGGCCTGCTTGAGGGCGCGGAAGCGGCGCTGCACCAGTTCGTAGGCTCCGCGCCCGGTCACTGCCTCGATACGGCGCACGCCCGCGGCGGCTGAGCCTTCGGAAGTGATCAGGAACAAGCCAATATCGCCGGTTTCGCCCACGTGGGTGCCGCCGCAAAGTTCGTAGGAGAAGGGGTCGCCCTCACCGATGGTAATGGTGCGCACGGTTTCGCCGTATTTTTCGCCAAACAGCGCCATTGCGCCTTCCGCCATCGCCTCGCTCAGCGGCTTGATGCGCACGTTGAGATGGTAATTTTGCAGTACCGCAGCATTGACAATGCTTTCCACCTGCTCCAACTGGCGCGCGCTGAGCGCATCGGGATGGTTGAAGTCAAAGCGCAGCCGGTCCGGCGCCACCAGCGAACCCGCCTGGCGTGCATGCGTGCCCAGTACTTCGTGCAGCGCTGCGTGCAGCAGGTGCGTGGCAGTATGATTGCGCATGATGTCCTGGCGGCGTTGGCGGTCCACCTGGGCAAGCACCGCGTCGCCCAGTTTGGGCTGGCCGCTGACCACTTCGCCAATATGAACCATCACGCCCGCCGCCGGTTTGCGAATATCATCTATGCGGATCTCCCAGAACGGCTCGCCGCTGGCGATGATGCTGCCCGTGTCGGATACCTGGCCGCCCGATTCAACGTAAAACCCGGTGCGCGGCAGAATCACTTCCACCCGGTCGCCGGGCGCGGCCGTATCCACCAATTCGCCGTCATGGATCAGCCCGAGCAGCGAGGTTTCCAGTTCGACCGAATTGTAGGGGTCGTACTCAATCCCATTCGCGGGCCACTTGCCCTCAGACTGCAATTCATCCATCACCACGCGGTACACGTCTACATCTTCGCCGCCCAGTGGGCCAAAGGCTTTGCCCGCGCCCGAGGCAATGCGGTGCTCTTCCATGGCGGCGCGGAACCCGGCTTCATCAACTTCCATGCCCTGTTCGCGGGCCACGTCGCGGGTCAATTCATACGGCAGGCCGTTGGTGGCATACAGATCGAAAGCCTTATGCCCGTCAAGCACAGATTCACCGGCGCTGCGCGCCTGGTTGAGCAGGATCTCAAGCTGGTTCATGCCGCTGTCCAACGTGCGCCGGAAGCGTTCTTCTTCGCGCGTCAGGTTCGAGAGGATGGCGGTGCGGTTCTGGCGCAGTTCCGGGTAGAACTCGCCGTAATTGTCGATCACCACTTCGGCCAGCGGAGCCAGGAAGGGCTTATGCAAGCCGATTTTGGTTCCAAAACGCGCGGCGCGGCGGATAATCATGCGGCACACGTAGTTGCGCCCCGTGTTCCCGGGCACCACGCCGTCGGCGATGAGAAAAGTTGCTCCGCGCGCGTGATCGGCGATCACGCGGTACGGCGTAAAGTTCTCGTCGCGCTCGGCGTCGCTGTGACCGGTCATCTCCTGTACTGCCTTGAGGATGGGCAAGAACATGTCCGTCTTATAGTTAGAGTCGACGCCTTGCAGCACGGCCACCAGCCGGTCGAGGCCCATGCCGGTGTCTACATGCCGCGCGGGCAGCGGTTCCAGCCGGTCGGGACCCAGACGGTTGTACTGGATAAAGACGTTGTTCCACAGCTCGGTAAAGCGGGTGCAGTCACCGTTCACTGCACAGACGTGCCCGGGGACATCCTGTTTGTTGCAGAACTGCGGCCCGCGGTCAATGTGGATTTCGCTGCACGGCCCGCACGGCCCGGTTTCCGCCATTTCCCAAAAGTTTTCTTTTCGCCCAAAGTACAGCACATGGCTCGGGTCAATTCCCGGCTGTTCGACCCAGGCGTTGAACGCTTCTTCGTCCGTCGGAATATTGCCCTTGTCATCCTTGAAGCAGGTAGTCCACAGGCGCGATTTATCCAGCCCGTATACATCCGTGAGCAGTTGCCAGGCCCAGGTGATGGCTTCTTTCTTGTAGTAATCACCAAACGACCAGTTGCCCAGCATTTCAAAAAATGTATGGTGCGTATCATCCCGCCCCACGTCGTCCAGATCGTTGTGTTTCCCGGCCACGCGCATGCACTTCTGCGAGTCGACCGCGCGCGTGTATGGGCGCGTGTCGGTCCCCAGGAAGACATCCTTGAACTGCACCATACCAGCGTTGGTGAACAGCAGGGTCTGGTCACCCCCTGGCACCAGCGAAGAAGAGGGCACAAAGGTATGCTTATGCTCTACAAAAAAGTCAATAAATTGCTGCCGGATCTGCGCTCCGGTGAGATGTTTCTGCATTCAGACTCCTGTTTCGTCATGTTTCAAGGATCACGGGCGTTGAAGATTGAATTATACGCAAGACCCTCACAAGAATCAATGACCGGCAGAAACCATTTTGGGCATGGGGAATTTCCCGGCGTACTTTGCGTGTGGATAAAGTCTCTGGAATGTGATAGATTCAGGATGAGATTCCCGTTGATTCCTTAGGGTAATAAGAGGAGATTGCAATGAAACCCACACCGAAATTTGTGCCTGGACTGCCCGTGTTGGGCAATGTCCTCGCATTTCAGAAAGACCGCAATGCGTTGATGCGGCGCGGGCTGGAGGAAATCGGCCCGGTCTTCGGCTTGAAATTATTTCGCCAGAACGCAGCCGTGCTTATTGGCCCGGAACTCCACCAGGTCTTCTTCATGGAAACCGATAAGAAACTCAGCATGCATAAAACCTACCGCTTCCTGCGCGCCATGCTGGGCGAAGTGGCCTTTACTGCGCCGCCGGAAACGTACTTCAAACACCGCCCGGTACTGCACGCGCCTTTCCGCCGCGAAAAGATGCTGGCCTACGTGGAAGTGATGCAAGAGGAAATCGAACGCTGGCTGGCCGGGCTTCCGGATTCCGGCCAGATGGACTTGAATGCAGAGATCATCCGATTGGTGCAGCGCGTCGCCGGGCATGCCTTCATGGGCCGTGACTTCATCAACCGCTTTGACCAGGATTTCTGGGCGCTGTATGGCGACCTGAGCAAGGGCATGGACCCAATTCTTCCGCCCGATTTGCCGCTGCCCAAGTTCCGCCGCCGCGATGCCGCCCGGAACAAACTGATCGCGATGCTCACGCCCTATTTTCTGGAGCGGCGGCGCAGCCCGGATAAATTTGACGATTTTCTGCAAGACCTGATCAACACCCCCTACAAAGACGGCTCGCCTGTGGAAGATGATATTCTCATCAACATGATCCTGGGCCTGGTCTTCGCCGGGCATGAGACGACCGCCGGTCAGGCAGCCTGGGCGGTGATTGAACTGGCGCGCAATTCGCAGTATGCTGCGCAGGTGCGCCAGGAAGCGGAACGGCTGCTGCCCTCGGGTTTACCCATTACGCAGGAACTGCTCAACCAGCTCAAGTATACCGAATGGGCCGTGCGCGAAGTCGAAAGGCTGCATCCCTCTACTGATATCCTCATCCGCATGGTAGAAGAAGAGATTGAGGTTGGAGACTATCGCATTCCGCCGGGTTGGATCGTTTTCGTCAATGCATTCACTGCGCAGCGCCTGCCTACACTCTTCCAAGACCCTGAGCGTTTCGACCCGCTGCGCTTTGCCCCCGGCCGTGAGGAGGATAAACAGCACCGCTTTGCTCTGATCACCTTTGGCGGCGGCATGCATAAATGCGTAGGCATGAATTTTGCCTACAACGAAATGATGATCATTGCCGCGCTGCTGCTGCGCGATTTCGACCTGGAATTGTGCACCCCGGAGGTCAGACACGATTCCAGCCTGGGTGCATCCCGGCCCAGCCGCACGGTGATTCAATTCCGCCGCCGAAATTCCCATCCAACGGCCATAATTCAGGCTGAAAATTAATATCCAACCTTTGAGCAGGCACGAGTCTACCTGGCGCCTGCTCAAAGGATACAACCTTATTTCGACAACGCCAGCTTGACCATCTTCCCCCGCGCAAGGGTGACGCGTGCTACCTGGTGATGTACCTTGTAGCCGATCTGCACGTCCTTTTGCACCGTGACGACCACGCGCTCACCCGCTGCCTTGGCATTCTGGCTGACCTTGCCATTCGTGCCTTCGGCCTGCTGGCGCAGAGTCACCTCGCCGTTTTCCAGCCCGGGAAGATATTCGGCCACGATCTGCTTCACCTGCTTCATCACCGGCTCGGGGATGGAACTCGCCGCGAGGGTTTCCTGCGCGCAGTCACTGATTGTTTTGACCACCGGGTGCGCCCGGGCGCGCAGGATGTTCTTCGGCTGCGGCGGCGCGGGGTCAACGCTCGCCAGCGGATCGCCGTACAGAACGAAAGATATCAACGTTTTCTGATCCTCGCCGTCGAGAAAGCCCTGGCGGCGGCTCATTTCGCGCACCAGGTTCACCCGGGCCATCACCAGCGCCTCGCCCACAGTCTTTCCGGCTTTCACTTCCTTCCAGAAAATCTGCCCCAGCAAATCCGCGCCAATCAGTGGCGTGGTGACCGAGCCATAGGCGGTCGCGGTCGAGCCGATCACCGCCGTTGATCCCCGCGCCAGGAACTTGAGCGCAATGGCCTGATCCATGGTCTTGCCCTCAATGTGCGCGCCGTAACACGCCTCGGAGAAGACCACTTCAGGAATCGGGGTGCGCGCGCCCAGGTCTTTGGGGCTGAGCGCTACCGGGTAATCCGGGCCAGGCTCTTTGTCGGCGGCGTCGCGCTGGCCGTACCATTCTGGCGCGTCCACCAACCCGTGCAGGTTGAAGTACGCCAGGCTGATCGACTGCTTGACCGGGGGCAGGCTGCCGGTGATCTGCGGGGGCGATACCAGCAGCGTGCCCGCCGCGCCGATAGGCCGGTAAACCGCCAGCGAAGACCGCCGCCACACCGCCGCCGAATAGCCAAACGTGCGTTTCTGCTTACGCGCTTTCCGCGCATCGAGGAATACCCGCACCCGTCCCCAGAATTTGCGCGACTGCTGCTGGCGTGGCGCGAGATTGGCGTGGTGCCGCGTAGCGCGCCGTAAACCTTCGAGCAGCAAACCGGCATCCGGCCCATCTTCCCCCGGCAGCCGCCCTACCGGCCAATCAGGGATGAAGTAATTGCCGTCCAGTACGGCGTAGGGATTATCGGAAGCAATTTGCGCATCCATGTCATCCGTTGGATTTGGCAGCCGGTGGTGCGGCACAATCTTTTCACCGCCAACGATCAGCACCGCGCCGATCATCTCGCCTTTTTTTGCCAGCCCCGCATCCAGATCTCGCAGCGCCAACTTGAGTTTCCATGGGTCGGCGGGGTCGGCGGGAGTTAAGCCATATTTCGCGCAGCATTCCAACCCATCGGCATAAAACACCAGCGCATCCCAACCCGGGCGCTTGCGCACCTGTTCCGCCAGTTTATTCATTTCCTTGTCCAGCACCGTCAGCGTGCCTTCCCCATACTGGGCCTTGATCCCGGCCTGGGTGGTAAAGATCACATACGCCGGAAAGCGCCCATCCCCGCGGCTCAAGTCAGGTTGTTTAAGGCGTTTCGCCACCCGCTCAAAAGCTGCTTCCACGCCGTCCAGGTCGGCGGCCTTGTCTTGCGCTGCTGCGCTGACCGGCGCTTCGGGCTGCGTTACAGACGGTATTTCCGCCGGGCGGTTCAGATATGCGGGTTTGACCGCCGGTTCTTCCGCCGCGGCTTCCTGCTCGCTGGTGACGGCTTCATCGCGTGCCAGCAGCTGCTCCAGATACGGCGGTAGTTCTTCATCCGCGATCAGCGCATCTTGCGGGGGCATTTCCGCAACGCGGTAGATCAGCTCACGCTCCGGTGGGTCTTCGACGGCGGAAACCGCTGCCCGCACTTCCGGCAGATCGATCTTCTCGGGCAGAAGATTCCAGCCCAGTTTTGCGGCCACTTCCGCTGGCACCTGCAAGTCCATCACCGCTGCCAGCGGGTCCGGCCACAGGGGCAGGAATTCAAAATTTTCGCCCCACAGGCGCACCGGGGTTTGCGCGGCAGCATCATTGACCACGCAGTGGTGCAGCAGCCCCACCGCGGCCGCCTCGTCGCCGCTTTCCAGCAGCGCCGCGGCGTGGAGCAGCGCAAACTGCAGGCAGTCTGGCCAGCGAGTGCGGAAAACCTCAGCCAGTTCGAGTACATGCGCAAATTCATGCCGCGCGCCGGCGATTTGCATTTGCAACAGCGCCGCCCAAATTGCTTCAGGCTCGGTTTGAACGGCCTGCGCCACAATTTGCTCGGCATCCTCAAGGCGGTCCTCGCGCAGCAAGCGGCGCGCGCGGCGCACCAATCGCTGCCATTCCTTGGACTGAGAATCGGCCCCGTCCAGCATTTCCTGCGCTTCGCTAAATTCCGGGTCCATGCGCAGTACGCGGTTGAGGATCGGCTCAACCTGCGCGGTCTTCCCGTCCGCGGCCAGCGATTTTGCCAGCCACAGGGTGACGCCAAGGTCGCCGGGGAAATGCGTCAACCAGGTCAGCGCCGTCTGGCGGATAAAGCGGTAAGCTCCGGCGCTGTACGCCGCCTGCAAGATCAGGAGCAGATCTTCCCGGGCCAGGGTATGAGTGTTCGGAGTGGTATGCGGTGCGGTGGTCATAGGGCAGCGTTTGCCTCCTGAGAGTTATGGACAAGATTAAGTGCAACAACCGCGCCAAGCTGGCGGCGGATATTCAAATCCCCCGGCGCCAGTTCGGCGGCGCGGCGCAGCATCGTTTCTGCGCCAATGTAGTCTTTGCTTTCGCGCAGCACGCCGGCTGCCTGGTAGAAGGGTCGAAAGTCTCGCGGCGCAACCTTGATCGCCTGCTGGTAGGTGCGCAGTGCCTGGATATGTTCGCGCCGGTCGAGGTAGGCTTCCCCCAGGTCGAGATACGCCTCTATCTCACCCGGCGACTGGCGAATGGCTTCACTAAAGAAATGAATTGCCTGATCCAACTGACCGGAAGAACGCTGCAGTCGGCCCAGCAGCAGGTTGAGCTGCGGCACATCCGGGTTGATGTGGTGCGCCGCAAACGCCGAGCGCTCCGCCGATTTGATATCGCCACAGTCGGCCTGCGCCTGGGCCAGCAGGCTGAGCACCTGCGCATCCTGCGGGAATTTCTGCCCCAGTTCAACGAACACCGAGAGCGCCACCTGCGGCCCATACAGGCGGCGGATCAGGTTGGCGCGTTCGATCATCACCGCCGGCACATTTCCCAGGTGGGTGGCAGCTTTTTCGAGCACCGAGAGCCCGTCAGAGAGCGCGCCGGTCTGCACCAGCACGCGCGAGAGGAACAATACCGCCGCGGGGTCATCCGCCTTGCACGCCAGGGCAGCGCGCGCATGCTGAAGCGCCGTGGTGTGCTTGCCCATCTGCAGGGCGATCTCACCGCTG
>DATCUC010000281.1:0-6797 GCA_036567625.1 Anaerolineaceae bacterium
TTTGGGCGAGCCTGCTTCAGGGTCATCGTCTGGTTGGTGGTCGGGAACTGGGTGGTTCCGTTTCATCGCGGCTCAATTACGTCCAGAGAAGCCTGTTTGCCTTCTCGCGCGGCAGCCACGCGCAGCAGAATGCGCATGGCGTTGGCAACTCGGCCGCCCTTGCCAATAACCCGTCCCATGTCTTCCTTCGCAACCCACAGTTCCAGCCGGACTTTGCTTCCGCTGCGGTCCTGCTTGACCTGCACCTGGGTTGGGTCTTCGACAAGGGAGCGAGCAATGTAATCAATCAGGTCTTTCACCGCTGCTCCTTTCCCATTCCGATACCAGTAGAAGCCGGCACAGCCGGCCTGGTGGGTGATTAACCGTTGGTTTTGGGGTTGACAACCCGGCTGGCCGAAGCGGCTTTGGCTTCTTCGATCAGCGTTTCCAGAGCCTCGCCCTTCTTGAGGCGGTCGTAGCGGGCCATCAGACCAATGCTGGTGAACAGCTGCAAAACCGACTCGCTCGGCTGGGCGCCATTATTGAACCACTCGTACACCCGGGCTTCTTTCACGTCCAGCGTGAAAGGCTCGGTGCGAGGATTGTAGAAGCCCAGAATCTCAATGAAGCGCCCGTCGCGGGGGCTTTCTTTTTCGGCGGCAACAATGCGATAGCTGGGTTGGCCTTTGAGGCCAGTGCGGCGCAAACGAATTCGAACCATCGAACTTATCTCCTGTTTAGAAGCAATGCTTATGACTGCGATACAAAATCCTGAACGCGGGGTTTGCAGCTTGAGGGGGGTGCGCTGAAGGGAGCGCGCAAGCCACGCTGCCGCAGCCAGGTTAACCGAACAAACCGGGCAGACCTCGTCGCCCGCCTGTTTTCTGTAAGGTTTTCATCAGACGCTGCGCTTCTCGGAACTGCTTGAGAATACGGTTAACGTCCTGGACATCGGTTCCCGAGCCGCGGGCAATCCTGCGGCGGCGGCTGGCATTAAGCACATCGGGGTGCCGCCGTTCCTGCGCGGTCATCGAGCTGATGATCGCTTCGGTCATCTTCAACTGGCGCTCGGCATCTTTGGGGTCGATCCCGCGGGCTGCCTGCCCCAGGTTGCCGGGCAGCATTTCCAAAATCTGCTGCATCGGGCCAAGCTTGCGCATCTGCCGGAGCTGGTTGGCGAAGTCGTCGAGGGTGAAATCACCCTTCATCATCTTCTCCGCTTGCTGCCGGGCAGTTTTCTCATCGAATGCAGCTTCCGCGCGTTCGATAAGGCCAATCATATCACCCATGCCTAAAATACGCGAGGACAACCGACCGGGGTCATAGACTTCGATGGCTTCGACGCCCTCGCCGGTGCCGAGGAATTTGATCGGCACGCCGGTGACGCTGCGAATAGAGATTGCCGCGCCGCCGCGCGAGTCGCCGTCCATTTTGGTGAGGATCAGGCCGGTGAGCGAAACCGTGTCGCGGAAGCCCTCGGCGATGTGCAGTGCTTCCTGGCCCACCATCGAGTCGACCACGAGCAGGATTTCATTGGCGGTAACACGCTTTTGAATGGCGCGCAGTTCGTCCATCAGGTTTTGATCGAGCTGCGAACGGCCGGCGGTATCGATGATCATGACGGTAACGCCGCCCTTTTGAGCAGAGTCGAAAGCGCGGGCGGCCAGTTCGGGCGGTTTGACGCCATCCTGGGTAAAGACCGGCACGCCAATCCGCTCGCCAAGAGTCTGTAATTGCTTGATGGCCGCCGGGCGATACGGGTCGGCGGCAACGAGCAAGACGCGCTCGCCTTGCGAACGCAGCAGCCGCGCTACTTTGGCGGCGGCGGTGGTCTTGCCGGAGCCTTGCAGGCCAACCATCATCAGCACGTGGGGGCGAGCGCCGGAAAGATTGAGCCGGGCAGGGTCGCCCAATGTGGCGATCAATTCTTCATTAACGATTTTGATCACCTGCTGGGCGGGGTTGAGCGCTTTTGATACTTCAGCGCCAATGGCGCGCTCGCGTACGCGGGCGACGAAGCTCTTGACCACGCTGTAATGCACGTCAGCTTCCAGCAGCGCCATGCGCACTTCGCGCATCGCAACGTCAACATCCTCTTCCGAGAGTTTGCCTCGCCGGCGAAGCTGGGTGAAAACGTTATTCAGGCGTTCGGTCAGATTTTCAAACAATGGCGTGTCGCATTCTTAAAAGATTGGATAACCCGCTCCAGGGCAGATCACCGTTGGATTTTAGCCTGTATAGGCGGAAAGGTCAAGGGATGGAAAGGAGCACTGCCAGAGCTATTAATAATTCAAGCGCTTTGTGATAGCCCCAGGGGAACGCTGCTGAAAATTATGGAGATTGATTTGGGTTGAATATCGCTATAATATTGTATACAGATTGAAACGGTTATCCCAACCCCTGAACCGAGGCAGCGTATGGCCACCTACCGCTCGCTGAAAGATCTTGTGTACGACCATATTACCGCGGAGATTTCCAGTGGAAGGCTCAAACCCAACGTGGCGATCAACGAAGCCGCTATTTGCGCTGATCTGGAGATCAGCCGCACGCCGGTGCGCGAAGCGTTGATGCAATTGGCCCACGAAGGGTACATTGATCACATTCCACGGCGCGGTTTTTTTACCCGCGCGCTGACCCCGGAACGCATCCGCAATATTTACGCCATCATCGGCGACCTGGAAGCCATGGCAGCCGTGCTGGCAATGGGCCGGCCCGAACACCTTGACCTGGACAAAATGCGCAGCCTGGCGACAGAGATCGACCGCGGGATCGAAGCGCACAATTATGAAGCTTATCACAGCCTGCAATATGCCTTTCACGATCAGTTTATCCAGGCCAGTGGCAACGAAGAGCTGATCCGGCTGCTGGCGAATTTGAAAAAATTCCTGGTGCAGTTGAACTACCTGCGCAACACCGGCGACGAGGTGATTCACCCGGTGCTGGTGAAGATGAACCACGAGCACTGGCAGATCATCCGCCTGTTGGAAGGCGGCGACCGCGAAGCGGTGCGAGCTTTTGTGCGCGATGTGCATTGGAGCGGGGATTACGCGCCATTTCACACGTTTATCTAAAGGTGCCAACATGGCAGAGGTAGGTTGGGTTGATGCCGCGCAAATCCCTTTCTCGTATTCGCCGCGGTGCGCTTCGTTGAACCCAACCTATGCTGCGGTGTACTTGCTAGACTTTTCTTGTGAAATATGCTACAAACAAAATAGATACCCCTCTTCGCAGCCTGACAGAATTACCTTACCCACAGCTATTCGAAGAATACTTCCCTGATAGCTCCTCAGCGACTTGCCGAAGTTCTTTCGATTTGATACTGTAAGATTAATTCTGTATGCAAAATATTATATTTTGCATACAGAATTACGCGGCCCGTGCCAGTGTGCATTTCCATTTTCCTACAAATGACTACCTCATCTACCCCGGTTCTTCGCGCGTTCTTGTAAAGATTCTTTTTCTTTTCAGCAATCAAAGGTTTTTGTTAGCTCAATATCGAAAGGGAATACGGATGATGAGCAAAACCATTCGCGAAAGTATTGAAGAAATCTTTTACCCGTATGTCGCATTGAACTCAGAATCTGGCACCGCCGCGGAAAATCTGGCCGCGCGGTTTGCCCGCGCATACTTTGCCGGGCTGCCGTACTTTCAGTCGCACCCCGACCTCTGTGGAACCTACCCGGCCCCGGGCGACGCTTTTGGTCGCGGCGTAGAATGGGCGCTGCTGAAAGGCAGTGGAGCGGCCACAGTCGTGCTGATCCATCACTTTGATGTAGTTGGAACGGAGGATTACGGCCCGCTCCGACCCCTGGCCTTCCAGCGGTCGGTTCAAGAGAAATCTTGAAGAAAGCGAAAAGGTTGCCTGGCGATCCCTTCCGGGCAACCTTTTCCATTTGGATAGAATCACTCGGTTTTCCAGTATACTTTGCCCAGCAGCGCAACTTTCGTGAAAAATTGGGGTTATAACACGGGAAAATCCCTGCCATAACCTGCTCTTGAGGAGATACTGATGTCCAAAGTCGCAATTGTCATTGATAGCTCCGCGAATATTCCAGACGAACTGCTGGCCCAATACAACCTTCATATTGTCCCGCTGTCAGTGATTTGGGGTTCCGAGGTTTTAAAAGATGGCGTCGATACCACGCCCCAGGAGTTTTACACGCGCTTGAAGTCCTCGAAAACCACGCCGACGACTTCGCAGCCCGGCCCGGGTGATTTCATTCCAGTGTACGAAAAGCTGCTGGCCGAAGGTTATGAAATCCTCAGCCTGCATATCAGTGGCAAGTTATCGGGCACGATGGCCTCGGCGGAACAGGCGCGCAATCACCTGAGCGGCCAACCAATCGAGGTGGTGGATACGCTTTCGGCCTCCATGGGGCTGGGGTACATCGCGCTGCAGTGCGCGCGCGCCGCGCAGGCCGGTGCGAACTTACGCGAGTGCAAGGCTCTGGCGGTCCAGGCGATCCCGCACACGGGAGCGTTGTTCGCGGTGAGCACGCTCGAGTTCCTGCACCGCGGCGGGCGGATTGGCGGGGCGGCAGCCTTCCTGGGCACGACGCTGAATCTCAAACCGATCTTGAAGCTGACGGATGGGCGCGTAGAGGCTGTGGAGCGCGTGCGCAGCATGGGCAAAGCAGTTGACCGCCTGCTGGAATTGCTGGTAGATATTGCCGGGTCGCACCCGGTGCGGCTGGCCGGGCTGCATGCCGATGCACCGCGCGAAGCCGAAGAGTTGATCGAAAAGGCGCGACAGCGCTTCCCCAACGGCCAGGTGAAAGAGCTGGTGCTGACCGAGGTCAGCCCGGCGATTGGAGCGCACACCGGGCCGGGAACGGTGGGCATGGCGTATATGCTCGAGAAATAAGCCCGTTGGAAAACCTGCCGTTGACCGGCAGGTTTTTTTTATTGGGACAGCCGAAGGATGTGATGTCTCTTCTATGGGGTTTGTGCTTTTCGTACTATTTTCCCGGCGAGTTTTCAGGGTAAAATGAAACCATCTCAACCAACTCTTGCCAAAGGATCATCAAATGCGGAACTATCCTCAGATTGGTGTACAAGTCCCTGATGTTTTGCTCCCAAAAGAAGGCACAAACCTCTCGCGCTGGGCAGTGATTGCGTGCGACCAGTTCACCTCGGAGCCGGAGTACTGGCAACAGGTGGAAGATCTCGTCGGCAGCAGCCCGTCGACGTACAACCTGATCCTCCCCGAGGTCTTTTTGGGGAAAGAGCAGGAGGCGACCCGCCTGCACAGTACGCAGCAAGCCATGCAAGAGTATATTCGCCAGGGGCTGCTGGTTGAACAGGAAGGCATGATCTACGTGGAGCGCACGACGGATGGAAAAACCCGCCGCGGCCTGGTGCTGGCGCTCGACCTGGAGCAGTATGACTACAATAAAGGCTCGCAGAGCCTGATCCGTGCGACGGAAGGCACGATTCTCGACCGTCTTCCACCGCGCATGCGCATTCGCGAAGGCGCGACACTGGAACTGCCGCATATCCTGGTGCTGATCGACGATCCGCAGCGCACGGTGATTGAAGCCGTGGCCCAGAAGGCCGCGCTGCTGCCCAAAGTATATGATTTTGACCTGATGCTGGGCAGCGGTCACCTGCGCGGTTACCGGGTGAGCGACGCCAGGCTTGAGGCGCAGGTGGTTGCGGCGCTGGAAAAGCTGGCGGACCCCGCCGCCTTCGCGCAGCGCTACGGCGTAAGCGGCGACCAGGGCGTGCTGCTGTTTGCCATGGGCGACGGCAATCACTCGCTGGCGACGGCAAAGGCCATCTGGGAAAAGATCAAAGCCACGGTAGGGATGGATCACCCGGCGCGCTATGCGCTGGTTGAAATCGAGAATGTGCACGACGAGGGGCTGGAGTTTGAGCCGATTCACCGCGTGTTGTTTGACGTGCGCCGCCCGCTGCTGGACGCGCTGCGCGAAAGATTTGGCAGCAGCCTGCGCGTGCAGCCCGCCGCCAGCGTGGAAGATATGGTGCGCGCGGTGGACGAGGCCGGCGGAGAGCAGCGCGTGGGGCTGATTGATGCCAGCGGCTGCCAGGTGGTTACCTTTTCCCAACCTACCTCAAACCTGGCGGTCGGCACGCTGCAGGCGTTTTTGGATGACTTTGTCAAATCTGGCAGCGCGGGCCATATCGATTACGTGCACGGCGAGGATGTGGTCACCCGCCTGGGCGCGCAGCCGGGTAACGCCGGCCTGTACGTCCCCGGCATGGATAAGGGCGACCTGTTCAAGACGGTGATCCTCGATGGGGCGCTGCCGCGCAAGACCTTCTCAATGGGTGAAGCCAAAGAAAAGCGCTTCTACATGGAATGCCGAAAGATCGCGTAAGAATGTTCAACTACCAGCCCTTTCCCCCCGAAGATGCGCTCCCGCCAGCCGAGGTGCGGTTCGTGGAACTGCACACCGAGCCCTGGCCGGACGGCCGCCGCGTGCGCGTGCACGTGACGATCACGCCCTTTCAACAGCGTCCCAGCCTGGAAGCGCGGATCGTCAACGCGCAGGACGAAGAGGCGGCGCATATTTCCATTATTGAAACAATGGAAAACAAAATGGTGTTCACCATGCATATTCGCGGACCGATTGGGGCAGAAGCATTCCGGTTGGAAGCCCGCCTGAGCTATGACGACCTGGGCGTTATCGACGAGCGCAGCCTGGAATTTTTTACCAGCGAGGCCGCCGAGTAATATGCCGGGCCGGCGTTTCTCCGCGCGGATATGGCCGCGCATCCCGCTGATGATACTGATCCTGATCCTGGCAGGCTGCGCGGCCCCGTCCCCGGCGGAAGTTGCGACCGGCGCCAGCACC
>DATCUC010000282.1:0-7621 GCA_036567625.1 Anaerolineaceae bacterium
CCGCGAACCTGGGCAGCCTGCGCAGCCGGTAGATGGCTGGCTGTTCTGGAACTCACCCACCCCGCTGTACTTGCGAGATTTTTCCACCGTGGTGATCGAGATACAGGAGCTTAAGGCGAGTGGGATTAGAGACCTGCGCGCCTACTTTTCGGAGAATCCAAAAGAAGTGACGCGCTTTGCTGCCGGGCTGCGCATTCTCGATGCAAACCAGGCTGCCCTGAGCCTGTATCACGCGCGGGATAAAGAAACCCTGCTGGCAAATCAGGCGCAGGTGTTCGCCTCGCTGGCGCACGGCATCTTGCTGGAAGAACTGGTGGCAATAAGCGAAAACCGCGCCCGGTTTGAAAGCGACGGCATCCAGTTTGACCTCAACGGCAACTTGCATCACGTGCGGCTCAACTGGTCGGCTCCAGGCGGAGACAACGGCCGCACGCACACTGCGATTGTATCGGTTGTGGATATGACCGAGCAGAAGCGCAAGCAAGATACGATGCAGTTTATTTCAATGGTCACTGCGGCGCTGCGCTCGGCGCAAACGCGCCCCGAACTGCTGGCGGAATTGGTCAAGCAGATCAACCATTACCTCAACTTCCGCAGCGTGGCGCTGGCTTTTGGCCGCCCAGAAGAACGGGAATTCGTCATTGAACAGGCCAGCGGAGAATGGCTGGCCGCCGCCGGGCGCGCCATTCCTCGCGAACCTTTCCAGAGCGGCCAATACTTGCAGGCTGGGCTGCCTTACGTGCAGCCAGATATTCGCCGCGAGAAGCAGTTTGCCCTGGGCGACCTGGTGAAGAAAGATATTGCCGTGGTGGCGCTGCCGCTGCAAGCCCAGAAGCTGACCATCGGGCAGATGTGGGTTGGAGCGCGCACGCCGTTCAGCCAATCAGATGTGGAACTGCTGACCACCCTGGCCGACATCACTGCTAACGCGGTGTACCGCGCCACGCTGTACGAGCATTCGCAGTTATATGCCGAACAGGTTTCGACTGTCAGCGCCATTGGCCGCGCCCTGTCGCTCACGCTGGACGTGCAAGAAGTCTACGAACAACTGGCGCAGGGCGTGCTGCAGCTTTTGCCCGATATATCTGGTATTTATATTTCCACATACGACAACGCCCAGCGCATGATCAGCTACGCGTATGGGCAGCAGGATGGCGAGCGTCTCGACCTGCGCATGATCCTGCCGGTGTCGATCGATTCACCGACAGCCGGTAGCCAGAGCGAAGTCATCCTCAGCCGCCAGCCGTTAATCACCAACGATCTGCAGCTCCGCCGCCGCCTGGTGCAAACGTCGGTGCTGCCCAATTCGTCCGTGATCAACGCGCAGTCGGGGATTTATGTGCCAATGCTGGCAAAAGACGAAGTGCTGGGCGTGCTGTACGTGCAAAGCTACTGCATTGACCGCTTTTCGCCGGCTGACGGCGAACTGCTGGGGCTGGTGGCCAACAACGGCGCGATTGCGCTGCAAAATGCGCGGCTGTTCGCCGCCACGCAGCGCCAGGTGCAGCGCCTGACCACGCTGCACGCCATCGACGTGGCCATTTCTTCCAGCCTGGATTTGCGGGTCACGCTCAACACCGTGCTCGACCAGCTTTTGGCGCTGCTGCAACTGGACGCCGCGGATATATTAATGCTGGACCCCGCCACGCAAGCCCTGGAATATGCCAGCGGACGCGGTTTTCGTTCGGCGGAGTTTCACCGCGCCTCACTGAACCTGCGCGCCGGGTTGGCCATGCGCGCGGCGCTGGAAAACAGCATCCTGTGCGCGGCTAATATCAGCGCATCCGATGACCCGCGCGCTGAACAGCTTCAGAGCGAGGGGATTGTCACCTGTTATGCTGTGCCGCTGTCGGCCAAAGGCCATGTGAAGGGCGTGCTGGAATTCTTCTACCGCAAGCCGGTAGAAATGGACCTGGAGTGGAAAGAGTTCCTGGAAACGCTGGCCGGGCAGGTGGCTGTGGCGCTGGATAACGCCACCCTGGTGACCCAACTCCAGCGCACCAACCAGGAATTGACGATGGCCTATGAAACCACGCTGGAGGGGTGGGCGCGCGCGCTGTACCTGCGCGACCGCGAGACTGAAAGCCATACCCGCCGGGTGACTGAATACAGCGTGCAGATCGCCCGGGCGATGGGCCTCACCGATCCTGAGGTGACCAATATCCGGCGCGGCGCGCTGCTGCATGATATTGGCAAGCTGGGCATTCCGGATAACGTATTGCTCAAGACCGGCCCGCTGAACGAAACCGAGTGGAACAAAATGCGGCTGCACCCGGGTTATGCCAATGACATGCTCAAAGAAATCCAGTTCCTGGGCGCGGCGCGGCTGATTCCTTATTGTCACCATGAAAAATGGGACGGCACGGGTTACCCGCAAGGGCTAAAGGGCGAGCAAATTCCGCTCAGCGCGCGTATTTTCGCCGTCGCGGATGTATGGGATTCGCTGCTTTCCGACCGTCCTTACCGCCCGGCCTGGCCGCGAGAAAAAGTTCGTGAGTACATCAAAGCGCAGGCCGGTACGCACTTCGACCCGCAGGTTGTCGAGGTCTTTCTTAAGCTGTTTTCTTGACAGCCGCATCGGAACAAAAAGCACTATGGATAAAATGATTTCAGCTATGACCCGCATCGAACAGGGCCTGGCGTCTCCCGGCGACCTGGAATTGCTCATGCGGTTCGTCCGCGACTCGTTTCGCATCGACGAGAATGATCCATTCATGACCACCCGGTTGTTTCGACTGGTTCAAGCCATCACCGAGATTGCCGCAGCGCATGAAAGCGACCAGATCGCGCACCTTACTGCCAGCCGGGCGCTGGAGTTCTTTCCGGGCGGCGCATGCCTGCTGCTACAGTGGGATGGAAAGCAATTTCGCCTGATCCGCGGCAGCCAGGAGAACGACCCGGCCTGGAACGAGCCGTTCAACTGGCCGGATATGCTCAAATTTGATGAAGCGCCGTTCTTACAACCGGCGTTGGAAAAGCAAGCCCTGGTGCGCTGCGCCGCCGGAGACCCTGCCTTCGACGCCTTCTTTGAACAGACGGGCGTGGCCGGCCTGGCTGCCGTGCCTGTGACTGCGCATCACGCGCTGCTGGGGCTGCTGCTCGTCTTACGGCGGACGGAATCCGCGCCATTTCGACCGGTGGACGAAGTGTTTTTGCGGCTGCTGGCCAACGGCGCCGGCGTCAGCCTGGACAATGCGCTGCTGTACGATGCGGAGCGCCAGCATTCGCACGAGTTGGAAAGCCTGCACCGCGCCAGCCTGGCACTGACCGCCAGCCTCGACCTGAAGCAGGTGCTGGATGCGATCTTGCAAGCGATTTTCAACCTGCTGCGAGACGCGAAGGACGCGCACATCTTCCTGTATAACGGCGAAGAACTGCATTTTGGCGCGGCCCTGTGGTGGAATGGCCGCCGCGACCAGTACACGCAGCCGCGAAAAAATGGAATCACCCACACCGTGGCTGTGCGCGGCGAGCCGATTGTGGTGACCGACATGCAGGATCATGAATTATTCCACAACGCGCCCACCAATTGGTCGGGGTCGATTGTTGGACTGCCGCTCAAGATTGGCATGCGCGTGGTGGGCGTGCTCAATGTGGCGCGAGTAGAAACAATCGGGTTCACCGCCGGAGAAATGCGCCTGCTGCGCCTGCTGGCCGACCAGGCGGCGATGGCCATCGAGAATGCCCGGCTGCACAACCTCATCTTGCAGCAGGCGCTCACCGATACCCTCACCGCCTTGCCCAACCGGCGCTCTTTCGACCAGCGGCTCAACCAGGAAATTCGCCGGGCGGCGCGCTACCATCACCCATTTGTGCTGATGATGATGGACATCGACCATTTCAAGCAGATCAATGATCATTTTGGTCACCCGGCAGGCGATGCTGCCCTCAAACAGATGGCGGCGCTGCTCAACCAGAACCTGCGTGACACGGATTTCCTCGCGCGTTATGGCGGCGACGAATTTGCTCTTATCCTCCCAGAAACCAATGCCGAAGGCGCGCAGCGGTTGATTGACAATTTGCATGACCGGCTGGAAAACAGTCTGTTTTCTCTGACCGATGGAAAGGTATGCACGCTCTCCGGCAGCTTTGGTTACGCGCTCTTCCCCGAATGCGCCTCTAGCAGCGATGAACTGATCTCAATCGCTGACCAGATGCTGTATGAATCCAAGCACGCCGCGACGCATTGAATTAACAGCATGAATTACAGCCGGATGTGTGACATATTACCTGACATTTTTGCAAAACCACACCGTTTGTGTAACACAGCGCGTCCTGATGCGTTACACATTTCAGTGAAGCGTTGAATCTTGCCTCGTACCATTCTTGGGAAAACCTGGTGAACCGTACAGCCCCGCTCAGCCTCAATCGTCGTGATCCTCAAGTCTTACCGAGGCTGTATGCGCGCGCGAATCAGATTGCCAACACCACGCAGCTCGAAAATCTGCTCACCCAACTGCTGGCCTTTTCCATGGAACTGTCCCACGCTTCGGCGGGGATCGTCTACCTGCTGGGCCAGGACGCTCCGCTGATCGTGCATTCCGCGCTGGGCCTGCCCAACAGCAAAGTGCTGCCCGGAACCACGGTTTCGGAAGATCAGAACCTGGCCTGCCAGTGCCTGCTCACCGGGCACGCCAGCGTTCGCGATCTATGGGGAGTAGAAATGGGCAACATGGTGGATTTGAGCGTGCTGCGCGGGATGACGCTGCGCAATACCGCGGTGCTGCCAATCCCCGAACGCAAATTCCCCACCGGCGTGCTGCAGTTATTCAACCTGGACGCGTCGGAACTGGACCTGGTGCAGGCGCTGTGCGACCGGCTGGCCTCAGATGTCCAGAAACTGCTGATCCTGCAATCTTCCGAAGAGCGCACCCGCCGGTTGCAGTCGATGCTGGGCTATATGGGCCGTATCGACCCTGCGCTGGAGCCGCAGCAGAATCTATCGACGATTATTGAAAACGCGTCGATGGTGCTGGGTGCGGAAGTCTGCTCGCTATTCCTGGCGGACGATAATGACAGCGACCTGGTGCTGCAGATATCCTCGCGCGACGATCATAACCGCGCCGTTCCGCTGCGCGTGCCGCGCGGCAAGGGCATCATCAGCTACGTGGTCGAAACCGGCGAAAACGTGCTGGTGCGTGATATCCAGCGCGACCTGCGGCACTATAAGGGCCTGGATGTGGCCACGGATTTAACCACCCGCTCGCTGATCGCGGTGCCGCTGGTGCGGCGGTCGATCCAACTGGCGAACGGGCGCGTGGTTTCCTCGGAGCGCACCATTGGTGGGCTGGAAGCGATCAACAAGATCAACGGCGAGTTTGACGCGGTTGACCTGTCGATGCTGGAGAACTTTGCCAAGCAGGCCACCACGGTGCTGCAGATTGCCAACCTCTATAAAGAGGCCGATGAACTGTTCCTGGATGCTATCCGCGCGCTGACCGCCGCGATCGACGCCAAAGACGCCTACACGCAAGGCCATTCGCAGCGCGTTTCGGACTACTCGGTAGCCATTTCGATCGAGATGAGCATGGACTCCGAGTTTATCCACCGCATTCGCATTGGCAGTATGCTGCACGACGTGGGTAAGATCGGCATTCCGGATGAAATCTTGCAAAAACGCGGCGAGCTGACCCCCGCCGAGTACGAAATGATGAAGCAGCACCCGTCCGTTGGCGAAACGATGCTGAGCAAGATCCGCACGCTGCGCTCCGAGCTGGCCGCGGTGATGGAACATCACGAACGGCTGGACGGCAGCGGCTACCCGCGCGGTCTGCGCGGCGATGAAATTTCGATGGTAGGCCGCATTGTGGCCGTGGCGGATGCGTTTGACGCGATGACTTCAGACCGTCCGTACCGTAAGCGCATGTCGAATGAAGAAGCCATTGCCCGGCTGCAGGCGGCGGCTGGATCGAAATTCGACCGCAACGTGGTCAACGCGCTGATCAATGTCTATCACAGCAACAGCCTGCGCCAGTTATTTCAGAGCGGCGCCCTAGAGGGCGCCCGGCGCGAGTCAGCCTTCATTATCCGCGACTGACCTTACTCGTAATGGATCGCATCCAGGATGCGGATGCGCGCGGCGCGCCGCGCCGGCCACAGCGCCGCGATCTGCGAGATGACCAGTGACACCAGCAGCGAAACGATTACCGCCTGCAGCGGCATGCGGTAGCTGATGCTGTAGCCCGACATGGCCACCATGGCGGTGAGGAAAATGCGGGATAAGATGATGCCAAAGGCCAGCCCCACCAACCCGCCGATGATCCCCATCAGCCCGGCTTCGGCCAGCACCATCGTGGTCACCTGCCAGCGCGTCATCCCCACCCCGCGCAGCATGCCGATCTCCTGGGTGCGCTCCATGACGTTCATCATCAGCGTATTGACCACGCCCAGCGAGGCGACGATCACCGCGATATAGGCCAGCACGTCGAACATGCTGAATGCCGAACGCATGAGACCCAGTACGCGGGTTTTCAGCGTCAGGTTGGATTCAACCGTCAGGTGCTCGCGCTTGCCGTACTGGTCGAGGATGCGCTGCTTCACCTGCTCCACGTCTTGCCCGGCTTCCACTTTGAGCATCAGCGCGGAGATGTCGTTGATCTTAAAGTAGCGGCGCATATCATTCCAACTGCCGTCGATCACCAGGCCCTGGTTATAGAAATCGACCACGATGGCGGCGACTTCAAAAGATTGTATCCCGGCGCGGGTTTTCAATTGGACGGTATCGCCCACTTGCAGGTCGTATTTTTCAGAAAGAACGCTGGAAATAAAGACCGCGCCGCCCTGGGCCAGCCGCTCCATGGCCGCCTGCTCATTGGTCTTTTTATCGGCGAAAACGAAGCGCGTCACCCGGCTGTAGGCTTCCGGGTCGACGCCCATAAAGGTGATGCTTTCGTCGGCGCCGTCGGGCAGCACCCACTTGATTTCGACAAAACGAATGGGTGAGGAAGCGGCCACGCCCTCTACCAGTTCCAGCGAGCGCCATACATCCTGGCGCATGTTGACCGAGGAACTGACGAACATATCTCCACCGATAAAGGCATTCATCCAGTCTTCCAGGTCGACTTTGAACGACTCGGTCATGCCGCGCACGACGAGAATCATAGCCACGCCGACCATCAACGCGGCCACGGTTAGCGTGGTGCGCAGCCGCGCGCGGCGCACGTTGCTGCTGCCAATACGCCCGCTGCTGCCGTAGATCAGCTGGATGAATGGGCGGGAGATGCGCTCCCACAGGCTGACGCTGGCCGGGATCATCAACGTGCCGCCCAGAAAAAGCATGACCACCACCAGGCTACCGATGCGGAACTGCACATCATAGGGAAATGGATTGCGCACCAGAATGACGGCCGATGCGATCAGCATGGGCGCGCCCAAAAGCCAGCCAAAACGAATCACCCAACCTTCGCGGCGGTTGCCGCGCACGCGCAGCGCTTCCAGCGGCGAAACCCGCCCGGCCTGCAGCGCCGGAACCAGCGCAGCCAGCAGGGTGACTACCAGCCCGACACTGATGCTGGTGGTCAGCACATCGGGCGGGATGACGATCTCGCCCAAAGAAGTGCCCACCAGCCCGCCCATCAATTGGGCCAGGCTGGATGCCATCACCACCCCCAGGCCCACCCCC
>DATCUC010000283.1:0-4167 GCA_036567625.1 Anaerolineaceae bacterium
CGGCCAGGTGACCGGCGGCGACGCGCTGGAAATTCGCGTTGCCCAGGGCCACATCGACGCCCGGGTGACGGCCACCAAACCCGATTGATCTCCCACACCTTCTCCTGGAGTGACCATTTATGCCACCCGTTTCTACCACCCCAATTGAAGAATTGACCTACGAAGAAGCCCTGGCTGAACTGGAAAGCATCGTCGCCACGCTGGAAGCCAACCAGCTTGCCCTGGAAGAATCGCTGGCCTTGTTCGAGCGCGGCCAGGCGCTCTCCACCTTCTGCGCCGCTCAGCTTGACCGGGCAGAACTGCGCGTGACCACGCTGGCCAATCTGCGCGCTGACGGCGCTGAATAGCGCTCGCGAGAGGCAATGTTTGCCCAACTCCTGCGAAATGATATTCTGATTGCTGGTCTGACGGCCTGGGCGCTGGCCCAGATCCTCAAAGTGCCGGTGTACTACCTGATCACCCGGCGGTTAAGCCTGGGGCCGATGTTCAGTTCGGGCGGCATGCCCAGCTCGCACTCCGCGCTGATGACCGCCACAACCACCGCTATCGGCCTGTACACCGGGTTCGACACCCCGGCATTTGCGCTGGCGGTAGCCATCACAATGGTGGTGACGTATGACGCCGCCGGAGTGCGCCGCCAGGCCGGGATGCACGCCGAAAAAATCAATTTGATGATCAGCGAACTGCTGAGCGGGCATCCCATTTCGGATGCCCGCTTGAAAGAAGTTCTCGGCCATACCCCGCGGCAGGTGGTGGTGGGCTCCATGCTGGGGATTGTGATTGCCCTGCTGTTATGGGCGCTGTAGAAGCACGGTGGCTTGATTTCGTGCTGCCTGGGTGAATGAGAAGGCTAAAAGCCGATTTCTTTCATCAACTGCGATTCGGGTTTCTTGCCTTCCACGCCCAGCAGTTCCTGCCAGAAGCGGTTGTCATATCTCCGCGTGCGGATGGGTAGGGCCATGGGCACGCCCCACCCCAGCAGCAGCACTTCTTCTTTGGGCTGCAGGCGCGAGAGCATGCCGCGCAGCGCGTCGCGCCCGGCCAGGCCGGAGAGCACCGCCGAAATGTCGGCGTCGTCGCCCAGCCAGCCGCAGATGCGCGTGCCCAACTGCGACATGACCTCATCGTAGATCTGCGAGGGGCGCTGGTCGATGATCAGCAGGGTGACGTAATACTTGCGCATCTCGCGCGCAATGGTGCTGAAACTGGTCTGCGCGGCCATCTCGCGGTTGAGCAGCTTGTGCGCCTCTTCCACGGCGATGATCAGCGGGCGCGGTTCTTCTTTGCCGTGAGTGCGGAAAGCGTTGGTCTTCTCCTCCCAGTGGCGGCGGATCTGGCGCGTGAGCAGGTTGGTGATGAGCAAATAGTCCAGGTCAGATTCGTATTCGCCAAACGACAGCACCACGTGCTGGCCGTTTTCCAGCGAGCGGATGATCTCGCCCAGCGCATTTGCCGCCGGCTTTTCGTTGATATACGGGCGCTCGAAAACGCGGCGCAGTTTGCCGTGCAGCGCCTCGGCCGCCATCACGTTGACCCCCACTGAGTTGGCCCAGGCGGCCACGCTGCCGGGCGCGGGGATCTTCTTGCCGTCGTCCGTTTCGATCATCGCCCCGTTTTCCATGGCCTTGAACTCGCGGAACCATCTGGCGCGGCCAAAGGTTTGCGCCAGCGCGTCGAGGGTGGTGGGCGTGGTTTCTTTGAGGTTCAATTCGCGGCTGAGCAGCTCGATATCTTCGGGCTGGATATCGCTCTCGGCCAGTTCCAGGTCAAAATCGGGGCGCACGCCGCGGATGGAGCTACCGCGGCCCAACCCCACCAGGCGAATGCGACTGCCGAACTTGGTTTTCAGCCCCACGACTTTCTCATTGGTGTCCGAAGCGGTATCGTCCAGGCCGTACTCGTTGTGCATATCGAAGATCAGCACCGAGGCCTGATTGGAATGGACTAACCCGGCCAGGATGATGCGCGTCAGAAACGACTTGCCCGTGCCGGTGGCCCCAAAAATGCCCGACGAACGCTGGACAAACTTTTCCAGGTTGAGCACCACCGGGTGGCCCTGCTCGCGGGTGACGCCGATCTTGAAATTCTTTTCGTTTTCCTCGCCAAAAATCACTGCCACGTCTTCGGCGCGGGCCAGCCGCACCGGTGAATGGTGCGCGGGCACGGTCTTGACCGGGATGGGCCGCTGCTTATCCGCCGGGTGAGTGCGCGCCCACTCCGGGTAGTCCGGATCGTCCAGCGCGGGGCCGGTTTCGAGCATTAGCGAAGACAGCACTTCCAGGTTGGTATACAGAGTCTGGCCGTGCAGCAGGCCGGCCAGCCCGCGCGGCAGGCGGTTTTCACTCTGCTCGTCGGCAAAGCGTGGATCGGTAGCGCCAAGCTCCAGGTCGGTCACCAGGCCGTAAAACTGCCAGTTGCCGCTCTCGACGACCACAAAGCCGCCTTCCTGCACCTCCTGCGCGGGAACGGTCAGCCGCACGCGCAGCGTATCTTTCAGATTGCCGCCAACCACGTAGCCAATGTATGGATTGGTCTCCAGCTTGATCATCGCAGCCCCCCTTCGGATTGATACTGCAAATCGGCATCGCCCAGCGCCCCCAGCACCGCCATGAGGGTGGGGTAATCATCGCGCAGCAAAGTAATCAACTCCTGCGTGGCGGCGGCAATCCAGCCCGGGTTGCCGCTGGCGCGCTGCGCGCGCTCGACGTTTTGCAGGTGCGCGGCCAGCAGTTCGCCAACCGGCAGTTCTTCGGCGCGCAGGATATGACGGAAGTAGCCAAAGCGCCCGGCGGAACTGAAGCGGCAGGTATCTTCGTCAGAGCAGAGCAAGATGGCGTCCAGGCTGAGCGGCGGGCGCGGCGGCAGCAAGTGGTAAATGCGCCCATTCTGCTGGTAGCCGATCAGCAGCACGCTCATCTCCACCGGCACGTTGCGGTTCTGGCGGTTATCCTGGATCACATCTTCCGGCACGCCGTCGGCGGTGATCAACTGGCGCACCAGCCCGTCGTCATCGATGTGAATATCGTGGATCAGCCCATACACGCCGTATCCCGGCTGCAGCGGGATGCTGACCATGCAGCCAAAGGACGGCACGTCGATCTGGTTGACGCGGCAGCCGATCACGCAGCCGGTAGTGCTGGCGCGCAGCAGCCGGCCAATTTCCACCTGTCGGGAAGCGCTGGGGGGTGAAAAAGTCATTTTAGCGGTACCTCGTGCGGTGATCTAATTCTTTGTTGAACTGCTTTTCGGAAAGCGGGTTAACGTTCGCGCCCTGGCGGCGCAGTTCGATGATAATCATGTTTTCCAACTGCTTCTTCTCTTCCAGGCTGACCACGGCCACCTCGTGCGCGCGGTGCAGCGCATACGGGTAGGGCTGGCTGCCCAGGTAGCTGCACTGCCCCACCAGCGAAACGTGCAGCAGGTCAACCAGGGCCTCGTCCGCGGCCACCCAGGCCGGGATTTCAACGCGCGCAATGCGCGGAGAGCCGGTTTTGACCACATTGAGATAGAAGAAATGCACGGCCAGCGGCCCTTCAAAGCGCGTGGGCGATTTCGACAGGATCGAGAACACCGCGGAGCGCTCTCCCGGGCCGAGCAGCGGCGCCACATCTTTGTAGCCGCCAAACAGCACCGCGTCGCTCAGGCCGCCCAACTGGCGCGCGCGCTCATCCCCGGCGCGGTCGGGCCGGTCGAGCAGCAGCAGGTCCAGCAGCCGTACCGTCAGGTCAGACTGCGGCTTGGCAACATACCCGGCGGTAACCACGCGCATGCGGGCCAGATCATTCATCACGTCGATGTATTTGTTCAGCTCCGTGTCAAACTCGCGCGAGCGCTTCGACTCGCCGTAGATTTCCAACTGCCCGTCGGTGAGGGTGACCACCGGCAGTTCTTCCTGGCGGGCCATATCCGCCAGCACGCCGCGCTCGCGCACATCGCGCATCAGCGCCACCACTTCCTCGGTCAAGAGGTAACCCTCATGCGTGTACAGCAGTTCGTGAAAGAGCAGTTTGCTGCTCACATACTCGCGCGGGGCATAGGGTTGGCCCGGCAAGAAACGAATGGCCCCCACGTTGATCACCCCAAATTCGACCGCGTCGTGATGGCTGGGCACCACCTGGCTACCGTCGGCGGCCAGCAACACGTAGGCGCAGTCAAGCGGCGGCGCCG
>DATCUC010000284.1:0-5224 GCA_036567625.1 Anaerolineaceae bacterium
TGTGCCCCCGCCCTCGGCCAGCGCCTCGCGCGCCAGCACCAGGCCGCGAAAGTGGCTGATGATGGCGCCGAACAGCATGATCGGCTCTTTTTCTTCCAGCAGCCCGGAGAGCAGCCGCAGCGCCGTGGATGTTTCCCCGCCGGCCAGCGCGTCGATCATATCAAACACGTTGATCGTGGTGATATCGGCCGTGCACTCGGCCACGTCCTCTTCTTCCACCGCGCGGGCGCGGTCTACATACAGCAGCAGCTTGTCGATCTCCTGGCTGGCTACCTGCGTATCTGAGCCAACCAGGTTAGCCAGCGCCTGGGCCGCCTGCGGGGTGAACGCCCCGCCGCTCTCGCGCGCGCGTTTGATGATCCAGCCCGGCATTTCCTGCGCGCGGGGCAGCGCAAACACCTTCACCGCGGCGCGTTTTCCCGCCGCCTGCACCCACTGCATCAGTACATGCGTTTCAGGCAGCTCACTCCACACCATCTCGCGCGCGCCGCGGTCCCAGCGCTGCTCATCCTCTTGCAGTAGCACCAGCGCGGTAGTGGGCGGCAGCATATCCAGCAGCGCGATGAAGCGCTTGCTGGCCGCTGCATTGCCCATGCGCGCCTTAAGGTTCGTCAGCACTACCAGCCGGCGCTCCGCCAGGAACGGGATGCTGGTGGCGGCGGTGCGCAGGTCTTCATCACTGGCATTGCGCCCATCCAGGCGCGTGGTGTTCAGGTCCGCCAGGCCGGGGTCGCCCATGCGCGTAGAGAGCCCGTTCACGTACTGCTGCATCGCAAACGGATCATCTCCATGCAAAACAATGACAACCGGCTTCTCTTCCACTTTGTCTCCTGGGAGCGGGGCTCTTCTCAGGTATTATAACCCGTTCCGCGCGAGCTTTCCGCGGCGCGGTTTATCCACATTCTTTTTGTTCATCTGTGTTTAAAGAGTCGTAGTCTTAGTAGAGCCTGTGGATATGTGGAGAAAATGCCCTTGAAGCGCCCTCAACCCCCATCAGTGCTGGTGCGGCTGTACCGCGGCCAGCATTGGTAGAGATTCGCCGCAAGATTCTATCCACCATGCCCTGTGGATAAGTGGGATAGATTTCGCCGTTTTCCACAGCCCATTTTTCGTCCTTTTTGGCCGCGATTACATATTGGTATCAGAATATCGATACCCCCATATATGGGGGTGGCGCGGAATCGGGTTTTGTGGGTTTTTACCCAAGTTATCCACAATTTTCCACATTTCGCATAAGTTATCCACAGTTAATCCCATTTTATCCACAGGTATGTGGAAAAAGCAGGGTTTTCCCCCACCCCACAGGTACGGCCTGTTTTTCATCACTGAAAGAGTTTTCATTTCTCTCTGGCGAGCGCGTAAGGGGAGAACCGGATAAAACGAATACAGCGGAGCTTTGCGCCGCATCCGCTGTACCGTTCGGTTATTTTTTGGGAAAACTACCTGCCGCCCTTTATGCATCAAAATAGATCGGGTTGGAAAGCACTGCGGGCAGCAGCGGCAGGCCGGGCAGAAATGCTCGCAGCACCTCCACCCGCGCGAATCCGGCCGCGCGCGCCGGCAGCGTAATGTTCAGTTCGCCGTTGGCCGGGGATTGGGCGACCGCTTCCGCGCCGGCTGCGCTGACCACGCGCACTACGTCTCCGGTCAGCAGCCCACCGGCCCGCAGGTTGATCTCGCTGTCCGGGCTCCACTGCACGCTGTCGCCCATCATCGCCTCGCCGCTGCGCAGATCCAGCCACGGGCCGTTGGGCGCAAAGGTAATGCAGGCATGTCCGGCCTTGAGCGCGGCCAAAATATCTCCCGCGCCGGCCGATTCCGCGTACACGCAGGTCGTCGGCCCGCCCAGAAAGAGAAACGGCGTGTCGCGGTGAAAATCGCTGCCGCCCACGGCCGGGATCTTCTGCCCCGCCGCCAGCAGGCTTTGCCACAGCCCCACTGCCTTGAGGTTGGATTCGCGCATCGGCCCATTCCAGATTTCCAGGCAGTCAAACGGGATGCTGGCGCGGTCGATCAGGAAGTGGCAGCACTCTTCATAAGGATGGTTGATCGTGATCAGCGCCCCGCGCTCTCGCGCCGAAACGAATTTCGCGCGGATTTCTTCGGGCGTGTTGGCCATGAACGAGCCCTCATACGGCTGGTCGACGCCTAAAAAGTTGGCGTGCCCCTGGTAATGCGTCCACTCCACGCCCGGGATTAGCGTCACCCCCGGCACGCGCGGCAGCGCAGATTGCGCCGCCATCTGGTTGTGGTCGGTGATGGCCAGGAAGTCCAGCCCGTGGCGCAGCGCGCGCCAGGCCAGTTCTTCGGCAGTATGCACGCCGTCGGAGGCCAGGGTGTGCGCGTGCAGGTCGCCGCGCAGCCAGCGCGGCTGTTTGCCGGTCAGATCCACCTCGTAGCGCACAATCACGCCATCCGGGTGCACTTTATACGCCCCCACCAGGATGTTCCACTGCCCGGGGGTCAGTTCGTGGGGTTGGTAGCCCGGCGTGGCATCCGTGGCGCTCACTGTGACGGCGGTCTTATCCGAGCCGGATGCGCCCACCTGCGTCCCATCGGGCGCGATCAGCCCCAGATCGATGATGTTGATTTCTTCGCGCGTGGCATACGCGCCGGCAGGCAGCGCTATCTCATTTTGGTCATAGCGAGCATAGTCGTAGCGCAGGTTCAGCCGTTGCATGCCTTCGGGCATGTTGAACGGCAGCAGGAAATACGTTCCCTGCTGCTCCGGCCGGATGTGCAGTTCATGAAGTTGCAGTTCTTCCATACCCATCAGCCTTCGCGCACCGGCATGGGGCCCAGTACCGCCGCCAGGAAGCGCTTGATCTCGCGGTCCCAGAAATCCCAGGTGTGACGCGCGTTCTCTTCCTCGTAATACTCAAACGGAACGCCCATCTGCCGCAAGGCGGATGATACGATCAGGTTGACCGGGTACAGGTCATCTTGCTGGCCGCACGAAATAAACAGCCGCGGCAGCCGCGCCGGGTCTTTCGCCGCGGCCTGGTACCAGGTCATCGGGTCGTGGAGGCTGCCCGGCAGGTTCTGAAAGTCGCCAAAAACGTGGGTAAACTCGGAAAAGCGCCGGTCGTCCGGGTACAGGCGCATGAATTCGAGCGACAGCACGCCCGAGAAGCTGGCCACCGCGGCGAAGCGCTCCGGGTAGTTCAGCCCCAGCTTGAACGCGCCGTAGCCGCCCATCGACAGCCCGGCCAGCAGCGTATCTTCCCGCGCCGGGCGCAGATCGAACACGTCTGACAGGTACTGCGGCAGTTCTTCCGCCAGGTAGCTGAAATAGTCCTGGCCGTTGGGCAGGTTGGCGTAAAAGCTGCGCCCCACCGAGGGCATCACCACCACCAGCCCGTACTCCAGCGCCACCATCTCGATTGACGAGTAGCGCTGCCAGGCGCTGGCATCGTCGCTGAGACCATGCAGCAGGTACAGCACTTTGCGCTGCCGCACCGGAACCCCATCCATGCGGTCCGGGTCGGGCAGGATGATATTCAGCGGCAGGTTAACCTTCGCCGTCTTGGGAATATGATCAATGCGAAAGAGCGCCATGTCTTACCTCGGGTTGAGCGTTTCCACTGGCGCGGGCGCGGATTCCGGCTCGTGGAAGTTGATAAAAAACGAGAACACAAAGCTGATTGCCATCATCACTGCCGGGAAGATCGTCAGCAAGAAGCGCGCGGCGTTATCCGGCTGCGGGCCGGGGTTGGCGCCGCTCTCAAACTGGAACAGTACCGAAACCAGCAAGAAAGCCGCGCCGGTGAACAGCCCGTTGAGCCGGTTCATAAAGCCCAGCGCGTTGGAAATAATTCCCTCGCGGCGCACGTTGTGCTTGCGCGTGTCCTCATCCATGATTTTAGCCGCGATCAGGTCCATCGTGGTAATCGCCCCGGCAAAGCCGAACCCCACCAGCGCGCTGCCGATGATGGCCGTGGGCAGCGAATTGGCAAACGACAGCGGGATGAAGGCCAGCCCCAAACAGGCCAGCGCAGCGCGCCAGGTGGGAATCAGGCTGAACTTGCGGATCAGCCGCGCCCACACCGCCACGCAGCCAATGGCGATCAGCAGCACTGAAGCAAACAGGATCGTTGACTGAGCATCCGGGATGCGCAGCGTGTATTTGACGAAAAACGGCAGCGAGGCCAGCACCAGCGACATCGCCGCGCTGTAGAAGGCGTTGGCCAACCCCGCGATCCAAAACTTGCGGTTGGTAACCAGGTCCTTAATGCTGTCCCACAACCGCGGTTTTTCCTCGTGGTCGGCAACGTGCACTTCGCGGCTGGTCAGCGCCATGTACAGGATCACCGCGCCGCCCAGGATGCCGTAGACGATCGAGGTCATCTGGTAGCCGATGGCCGAGGTCACCAGCGGAGTAAGCGCAATGCTGATGATCATCGCCACCAGTTGGAATGCCTGGCGCAGGGCGTTGGTCGCCGCGCGCTGCGCATCCGTGCGGAACAGCTCGGGGAACAGCGCGCCGTAATTGGCGTTGATGACCGAATCCAGCGTGCCGGTGAGAATGTAAAAAATGGCGGCATACGCAAAGAGCGTATTGGCAGCCATTGCCGCCGGCGGGCTGTAGAACAGGACAAAGAACAGTACCAGCAGCAGCGTGCCAATCACCAGCCAGGGCCGGCGCCTTCCCCAGCGCGTGCGCGTGCGGTCTGAGAGAAAGCCGTAGATGGGGTTGTCCAGCGCGTCGATAAAGGCATAGATCGAAAGGATCAGCGCGAACTGGCGCGTGGTCAGCCCCAGGCCGTCGACATAGTAAATCGCGGCATAGGTCTTGAGCATATTAATTGGGATCGACGTGCCAAACATGCCGATCGCATAATTAAAGGATTTCCAGCGGGGTTCGGCCATGAGGTAACTCTCCTGTGTCGAATAGTGGAAGAAGGATATTGAATAATTATAGATCAGGCGCAGAAATTGGCTGGTATTCTGGAATCCACAAGCAGCGGCGCTGCAATGCGCGCCGCTGCTCGCTGACTTCCGGTCTGTTTATCCGTTGGAATCGATCCCGTTGGCCTGGGCGAAGTCTTCCATCGCCTCTTCTACGTTGTCCAGGTAGGTATCCAACTGCCCCAGCTTGCCTTCCAGGGCTTCGGGGTCCAGCCCCAGGGTGACCAGCGCCGCGCGCCAGGCGTCCACCAGTTCGGGGGTGGCTTCCACCGCCTGCAGCGCCAGCGCCCAGGTGCGCAGCAGAATCCACACCGCG
>DATCUC010000285.1:0-3609 GCA_036567625.1 Anaerolineaceae bacterium
CGCCCAGCGCAACGGCCACGCTTACGCCGCGGCCCAGCGCCACGCGCACTCCCACGCCGCCCCCGGCGGGCATCATCCAGGTTGATACGCTGGAGCAAGAGGTTTACCCCTTCCCGCAAAACGGCAACTGCTCGCTGGCTGAGGCCATCACCGCGGCCAACCTGCTGCGGCCGGTGGACGGCTGCGCCGCCGGGGTTGAAAATCAAACAGTGATCGAATTGATGCCCGGAACCTACCGCTTGACGCGCATGGACACCTCGCCACAGCAGGTGGAATGGGCGGTGCATACCGACGCGGCCGGGAGCGCGCTGCCGCCCGTGGCGCGGGTGCTTACCCTGCGCGGTAACGGCGCAGTGCTTTCGCGCGAAGACGCCGCCGAACCCTTCCGCATTCTCGAGATTCTGTACGGCAGCCTGATCACCCTGGAAGATATCACCTTCCAGGGCGGCGATGCGGGCGAAACCGGGTGGGGCGGAGGCGTGCTGGTGCAAAACGCCTCGGCTCACCTGAGCAACGTGCAGTTCTTCAATAACCGCGCGGAAAACGGCGGCGGCATGTACCTTTCCAACGGCGGATTGACGGTGCGCGACAGTCTGTTCCAGGGCAACGAAGCCTATTTCTCGGGCGGCGGGCTGTACGTGGACACCGCAAAAATTGAGATCAGCGGCACGCGCTTTTTGGAGAACCGCAACGATGGCGTGGGCGCGGGGTTCTTTGCCGAGCGCATCACCCTGCTGCTGACCGATTCGATCTTCATTGGCAATACCAATGCCGGTACGCACGGCGGCGGGTTGAGCATTGCCGAGGCCGAAGCCACCATCCTGCGAAGCCAGTTCTACCGGAATGTTACCGGGTCAACCGGCGGCGGGGCGTCCTTCCGCAATTACATATATGAAGATGACATTGCCGAGGCCGAAGCTGACCCGATGTTGATGCTTGAGAACAGCGAGTTTTACCAGCAGTATGCGACGATGATCCCCGGGTTTCGCGAAACGCTGGTAGCACAGCCCAGCGGGCAGTTTCAGGCCATCAAACTAAAAATCGAGATCCACGATTCTTGCTTCAAGAATAATGTGACCCATTTCCCCGGCGACCCGAACTGGGCCAGCGCGATCGGCGGCGTTTCTCTGGCGCAGAATAACTATTATGGCCATCCCAGCGGGCCGGGCGGCATGGGCCCGGGCATAGGCGATATGGTGGGCAAGAAAGTTGAATTCGAACCATTCCTCACCGCGCCGCCGCCGCACTGCGACCTTTCGCTGGCGAAGTAAGCGGAGCAGGAAGGCGAAACCGGCCGCGCTAAAACAGGCTGAGGAATACTTTGCTCCAGGCCACCACCGAGCCGATTTCCAGCATGTTGAGCAACGCCAGGATCAGTTTGTGCGCCCAGCCGTGCACCCACAAGCGGGATTGCCATTCCAGCGCGAAGAACCCGGCCAGGATCAGCAAAGTGACTGCCCAGAACAGCAGCGACTTGCCCCACTGCTGGATCTGGTCCTGGCGCGGGTCGTAGTAGCCTTCCAGCGCCGTGACCCGTGCGGAAAATTTCTCTTTGAGAAAAGCTTCCAGCGGGCTGAAGCGCGTCAGCCCGGTTTTCACCATCTGTTCTTTGTGGCAGATCATCCGGTCGCCCGGCCGGTAGACTGCGCGCAGGGCTTTTAGCCAGCGGCGGCGGTCTACCACCTGGAAGTCCACATCCATGGCTGGACCGGAGAGACCGGCGGTCATCGTCGCCGAGCGCAGCGTCACCCGCATCCGGTCGGCGGGCTGATCAACCAGCACCAGGTAAAGGATATCGCATTCTTCGCGGATGCCCATCCAGTACACGCGGTGGGCCATTTTCAGGTTACCGGCCAGCACCTGCGGGATGATCACGATCATCCGTGATTTTGAAGTACTTTCATTGAGTATCGGTACACTGGTTATCATTGCAAGCCCAGTGTACGGAAGATCAATAAAATCCTCACAAAAAAAGTGGGGATTTTATAAAGGAAATATAAACGCGCGTCTATTCTCCCGAGCGAAAGCGGTAGCCGATGCCCGACTCGGTGAGCACAATCTGCGGATCGTCGGGATTAATTTCCAGCTTTTTACGGATCTGACCGATATACACGCGCAAGTATTCGACGTGGTTCATCTCATCAAAACCCCACACGTGGGTGAGGATCGCCTGGTGGGTCAGCACCCGGTCGGCATGGGTGGCCAGGTAGGCCAGCAGCTTGAACTCGGTGGCCGTCAGGCGGATTTCTTGCCCCGCGCGGGTAACGATATGGCGCGGGATATCCACGATGAGCGAACCGGCGGTGATAATCGCCTGGACGCTGCCGGCGGATCGCTCGGCGTGGCGCAGCCCCACGCGGATGCGCGCCAGCAGTTCTTCAATCCCAAAAGGCTTGGTCAAATAATCGTCCGCGCCGCGGTCGAGGGCTTCAACTTTGTCTTTCTCGCTGTCGCGCACCGAGAGCACAATGATCGGCACGCGCGACCATTCGCGGATCTGCGCGCACAGGTCCAGGCCGTCGATATCGGGCAGGGTCAGGTCCAGGACGATCAGGTCGGGCGGCTGGGCCACGGCCAGGGCCACGCCCTGCTCGCCGGTGGAGGCGGCGGCCACGCGGAAGTGGTTGGCGCTGAGGATCGTTTTGAGCGCGCGCAGAATCTGCGGTTCATCGTCGATCAAGAGGATCAGCGGGTCATTCTTCATCCGGGCTTTCCTTGGGCACATCCGGCAGTCTGCCGTTGAGGGTGAGCGGCAGGGTAAAGTGAAAAGCAAAACCGCCCGGGCGGTTCTCGGCCCAGATGCGGCCGCCGTGCGCTTCGATAAAGCCTTTGCAGATCGACAGCCCCAGGCCGGTGCCGGTCACACGGTCGGCTTCGGTCACGCGGTGGAATTTATCAAAAATCTGCTCCAGGTGTTCTTCGGCCACGTGTGGGCTGCGGTTGGTCACCTGGGTATGGACAACGCCGCCTTCTACGCTGCTGCTGATCTGGATTTCCGTTCCCGCCGGGGCGTACTTAATGCTGTTGGAAAGCAAATTGGCCAGCACCTGCTCAATCATCACATAATCGGTAGGGACGAGCGGCAGGTTGTTGGGGATGCTGACCTGGAGTGCGTGCCCTTCAAGCCGCCGGCGCATCTTGGTCAACACGCTCATCACAATCTCACTCAGGGCATTCCAGCGCAGGTGCGGCTCAAGCGTGCCCGATTCAATGCGCGACATATCCAGCAAGTTGCCCACCAGCAGGTTGAGGTGATCGGTTTCCTCTTCCACGGTCGAGAGCAGTTCCTGGCGGGCATCGCTCTCCCAGTTCACTGCGCCGCTGCGCAGACTGGACACGGAGGCCTTGATCGCCGCCAGCGGCGAGCGCAGTTCGTGCGAAACCGAATTGAGCAGGGAGGATTTCAGCTTATCGCTTTCTTCCAGCACGCGGGCCTTGTTTTCGCTGCGCGCCAGGCGGATGCGTTCCAGCGCCAGGGCGGCCTGGCTGGCGTAGGCTTCCAGCAGCCGGGATTCCTCGGAGGTCAGCGCGGCGGAGGGAAGCCACAGGCGCAGGTGGCCTTCCAGGCTGCGCGCGGTGTTGAGCGGCGCGAGCTGATCGGGCGGCCGC
>DATCUC010000286.1:0-1736 GCA_036567625.1 Anaerolineaceae bacterium
TGGTGATGGTGCGCCGCGCGTTCTTCGCCGCCCGGGGCCGCGCCTTCCGCGTCGTGCAGCAGCACCGCGGCCAGCACAATCGCTAAATCCGCGCCTTCTTCGCGCGCCAGTCGCTCAGCGGTGCGGTAAACGCGCATCACATGATCAAAATTGTGCACCGGGTCACTGGCGCTGTACCAGGCGCGCGCCTGTTCAATGGTTGGCATGAGCAAGAATCCTTTCGACGTTCGTCAGCATTCCACTATTGTAACCTCGGAATAAGGCGATCACGCCTTACGATCCACGCAAAATGAAAACAAATATGCTCCCCCTCACTCTAATAAATCATGAAGAACGGTTTTACAACAAATTGAAAGCCGGGATCGATTTGGATATAACCAATAAACCATCGTCGTGATAAACATTTTGCCGCGCCAGAAAATGGGCAAGGTCAATATGGTTAACATCGCACCATTGGATCGATTTGTTTTTTGAAGGACGGAATCTATATGAGTGCCACAGAACAGACGCATGGGTCCGTGCAGGATGCAAGGCTCTATCCGCTCAGTTATGTTGACTACATCCTGCGTTTTTTTCAGGGCCGGGCCATCCCATACTGGCTCATCTATCTGCTCTTATTCTTCCTGCAGAGTTTCGTCAACCTTTTGCTGGCCTGGTCTACCGGCTGGCTGCCCCTCTGGACCATCGACCGCATCTTATTGCTTTACCCGGTCTGGCAGTGGATGCCACTGGCGATTATGACCTTTCTCAATCGAACTGCTCTCCGCGCCATCCAGGCTTTTCGCCCGCTGTTAGACCTGGATGATGCGGCAGTCGAACGGTTGAAGATTGAATTTACTACCATTCCACTTCGCGGCGTGCTCTTTACCACCCTGTTCTGGGCTGCGTTTTACCTGGGTATCATCGTCTTTTACCCGGATGCCTACACTATGACCGGGATGGATCCGATTACGAAGCGAATCACCATCGTGGAAGGCTTGTTCAGTTTTGGCATTGGCGGCGTGATGTACTTCCATTCCCTGCGCCAGTTGATCCTGATCCACCGCGCCGTAAAGCAGGTCAGGCAGTTCAACCTCTTTGCCCTCGAGCCGGTATATGCCTTCTCCCGGCTAACTTCTTGGACGGGCATTTCCTGGATCCTGATGCTCGGGTTTAATTTCTTGTTCTTTCCCTTCGTTCTCGCTCCAGAGTTGATGCTTTCCTACGTGGTGCTGATGCTGAGCTTTGCGCTGGCCGCTTTTCTTTTACCGCTGCGGGTAGTCAACCAGCAGCTCGTCCACGAAAAGCGCCGCCATCTGGCCGAACACCAGCGCCGGGTTGAGGCGATGCTGGCGCGCCTGCGCCATGGTCTCGATCAGGGCAATCTCACCGAGATGGAAGGCATCAATGAAGCGCTCGCCGGGCTGGATGCGGAACGGAAGATACTGGACGATATTCCCACCTGGCCCTGGCGTACTGCCACCCTGACCGGGTTTGTATCGGCGGCGATTTTGCCGGTAATCCTCCTGGTGATCCAACTGGTCATTGAACGCTGGTTTTCTGGCTGAGCGAAAACGATAGAGGCGAGTCATAAGCTCGCCTCTACTGGATCCACTATTTCAATGTCTGTCGTACAGTCCGCGTACGGGCCGCGGGCTACCAGCGCACCGGGTTAATAGCGCCGTCCACCACTGTCACCGCCGCGATCACGGCCATAACCACCACCGCCGCCACCGCCGCGATTGTAACCGCCGCCG
>DATCUC010000287.1:0-14389 GCA_036567625.1 Anaerolineaceae bacterium
GCCGGGCTTTCGCTGACCGGCACGCGCACCACCAGCAGGTCTCCGGCATGCGTTTTCGCCAGAGATGCCATCGCATTTTGCAATTCACTGGAAGGCGCGGCATCGAAAAAGATCAAAGCCACGGGCAGCCCGGCGTTCAGCACGCGCTCAATGCTCTGATCGTTCGTTGTAATCGGAAAATCGTAGGTTCTGACCAAATTTCTTCCCTCATTTCAGTGGAACGCGCGGTTTCGCGCTCCAAACATCCAATAAATTCAGTAGGATTATCCCCCCTCTATATAAGAATCCCATCAGACCCAGGTTAGCATTTCCTCACCTTTGCCGGGTTGAAATTAATATTCTTCCTACAAATTTTTGAGAGATTTCAAATATTGGCGCTGTATAAACGACATTGAAAGCGCGAGGGACTTCCTCGCCGAGCGATAGCAGAAAAAAATTACCATCACGTGCGAATCTTGGAGGTGTTGAAATGGCTAATGTTGTTCGTTGGGATCCTTTTCGTGAGATGATGCAGCTTCGCCGCAGCGTAGACCGCATGCTGGATGAAGCCACAATGAATGGCGGCGGTTGGGATGAGCCCATGCGCTGGGCGCTCCCCGTAGATGTGATTGAGAATGAAGATGCCTATGTGATCAAGGCTTCTCTGCCGGGCGTCAAACCCGAAGACATCAATATCACCTACGATAACCGCGTTCTTACGCTCAGTGCTGAATACCAGGCCGATGAAGAGAAAAAGGACGAGCGTTACCTGCTGCGCGAGCGCCGCTACGGATCTTTCAGCCGCAGCCTGACCCTCTCGAACCTGGTCGACAGCAGCAAGATTGAAGCCAACTACGAAGACGGCGTACTGACCCTGCGTCTGCCCAAGTCCGAAGAGGTCAAGCCGCGCCGCATCCCCATCCAGGGGCACAAGACAATTGAGGGCTAAACCAGAAAGTTCGTATCTCCTCGAAAAAAGAAATTCTGGTAAAAAAAACCGATCCCTGCAAAACCGCAGGGATCGGTTTATATGATTGAATATGTCTTCGCGGCCCGGAAGATCAAATCTCCTCGTCCGCCCGATCAGATAGCTGCTCGGGCAGGGCTTTCGGGCTGAGTAGAATCCACGCGGCAAACAGGGTGAAAAAGATACCGCCAATGATCCCCACCGGCGAAGGCCCGAGCAGCATGTTTGGCTGGCCGCGCGCCAGGAGTAGCGCCAGCCCGCCAATGCCGTTCACCGCCGCGTGACCGATCACCGCCGGCCATACGCTGCGCCCGCGTAAAGTCATCCATGAAAAGATAATCCCCAGGCCGGTGGTGAACCAAACCATCATCAACATCCCCAACCACGGGAACCCGGCGTATTCCAGGCCGTAATTGTGCCCCTGCGCGGTCAGCGGCCAGTGCCAGGCCCCCCAGATCACGCCCAACAGCAGCAGCGCGCGGCGCTTGCCCAGCGGCAGCAGTTTTTGCAGCAGATAGCCGCGCCAGCCAAACTCTTCCCCAAAGGTGGCGATGCTGTTAACCAGCGGGGAAATGATCACTGCCTGCAGCGTCATCAGTCCAAAGAATGCCCACTTGTTCATATTCAACCCTGCCGGCATCGACAGGGTAATCGCATCCATATTGCGGTCAAACGTGTCTGGGAAGAGCAGAAAGAACAATGCGCCCCCCAGAACCGTCAAAATGACCGGCAGAAACCAGGCCAGCAGCCAGTACGGCCAGCCCTTACGAAACTTGGGCCTTAGCCAGGTGTTGACAAAGCCCTCGCCGGTGATGACACGGGTAAGGATATTGGCCAGCGCCGGCGCCCACATGTAAATACTGGCTACCAGCACGATCGCCACGGTGATCGATGAACCCGGGGCCAGCGGCGGCGAATTTTCAAATCCGCCAGTGAGCGCCACTACCAGCGCCACCGCCCAGGCAATCCCAAACGCAAATAAAATGAAGATCAGTACTCGGCGTTTATCCAGACGTGCTTCCATGCATCCCTCATTTCTCAATTCAATCAGTCAGAGCGCTTTCCTAAATAATAGCATGAATAGCCGGGATGGGGGTTGCCCCACATGCGCAGTGCATGTACCGGGTGAGAAATTACCCGCTTCCCGGTACAGGAGGAGGGGGCTTTCCTCGTTTCTCCCGGGGAATCCCCACGTTATCTTGCGGAAAGTGCGCGTGCTATAATCCTGTCAACATACGGTTTATCGGTTATCCCTTCGGGGATCCACTGGAGTGTGAGAACATGGATCAGAATCCATATGTAGTTACCAACGATGTCGTCGTCAGCCTATCGTATGTGCTGACTGTGAATGACAGCATTGTCGACTCGACCCTCGGCGCGCCGCCGTTGCAGTTCATCCACGGCCG
The DNA here is from genome assembly GCA_036567625.1 of Anaerolineaceae bacterium. Taxonomy (GTDB): domain Bacteria; phylum Chloroflexota; class Anaerolineae; order Anaerolineales; family Anaerolineaceae; genus CALDSL01. The sequence continues at coordinate 2,353 of DATCUC010000287.1, forward strand.
CTAGCAAATTTTACCTGCCCTCGAAACCCGCCTCGAAGGAATGCACGTCGGCGAACACCGCAAAGTATATATCCCGGCCGAAGAAGCATTTGGCGAGTACAATCCAGATCTAACCGTCGACCTCGACCGCGCCCACCTGCCGGGTGGGCATGTCTTCTACCTGGGCAACCAACTGCAAATCCAGGATACCACCTCGCGGGTGATCAGCGGAACCGTAGTGGGCATTGGACCCGAAAAGATTATCATTGACATGAACCACCCCCTGGCGGGCAAAGACCTCACCTTCGACGCCACGGTCATCAACCTGCGCCCGGCCACGCCCTACGAGCTCGATAGCGGCAGCGTTCTTTCCTAAGTTCTGTATGGATAACGACGGGCGCGCAAGCAGTTGCGCGCCCGTTTTTTATACTGGTCTACCGGTTTTATTCTCAACTGGCCCTTGCGAGACAGGCCACTGATGGCATACAATTAATCCACGCTTGCGCAAACGCGGCTGTTTGGATTCCACCCTGCCCAAAGGAAGTTCTCGCTATGCAAACCTACCCCATCCCGATGGTTCCTGGCCCGGTAAAAGTGCCTCAGGTCGTCCTGAACGCCTACCTCACCGATTACGGCTCCGCGGATCTGGAAAAAGAATACGTTGAGCTTTACCAGCAGACCCAATTGCAGCTACAGGAGATCTACGCTACCCAGAATGAAATGGTGATCATGACCGGCGAAGGCATGCTGGCCTTGTGGAGCGCGCTCAAAAGCACCATTGCCCCCGGTGACCGGGTGTTGTCCATTGCCAGCGGCATGTTTGGCTTTGGCATCGCCGATATGGCCCGGTCCATTGGCGCGGCGGTGCGCACGGTTGACATTCCCTACAACCAGACGATCACCGACTGGCAAGCCGTGGAGCGCATGATCGCCGAATTTCGGCCCAAGCTGATCACCGTGGTGCACTGCGAAACCCCTTCCGGCACGCTCAACCCGCTGCAAAAACTGGGCGAATTAAAAGAAACCTACGCCGTGCCGCTGCTATACGTCGACGCGGTGAGCAGCGCCGGCGGCACGCCGCTGCTCACCGATGAGTGGAAGATCGACCTGTGCCTGGGCGGCGCGCAAAAAGTCATGTCCGCGCCGGCGGCCATGTCGTTTCTCTCGGTCAGCCCGCGCGCCTGGGAGATCATTGAACAGGTCAATTACCCCGGGTATGATGCGCTCAAGGCATTCAAAGATGTTGCCCATACCGGCTATTTCCCCTACACGCCCTACTGGCACGGCACGGCCGCGCTATGCGTGGCCACCGAACTGATCCTTAAGGAAGGCCTGGAAGCCAGCTTTAAACGCCATGAGGATGTGGCCGCTTACTGCCGCGCCCGCCTGGCGAAAATGGGCCTTAGCCTGTATCCCGCCCCCAGCGCCATCCAATCACCCACGCTGACTGCGGTTAACGTGCCCGACGGCATCACCTGGGAAGCATTTGACGCCGCGCTGCGCCGGCAGGGATTGGTGGTTGGCGGCAATTATGGCCCGCTGGCAGGTAAAGTCTTTCGCATCGGCCACATGGGCAGCCAGGCCAACCGCGCCCTGGTAGAGCAGGCTTGTGACGCGATTGAAAAAGCCTTGCGCATGCTCTAGGGTCAACTGGTTCGATTGCCAGCCAGAATCCTCTCCCTCACAGGAGAGGATTCTTTAAACTCGGCTTGAAAAGCCTGATCCTGCTAGACATTCCCGAGATTGTGTGCAAGAATATAGGTGGATATTTCCTGCGTCACTCTTGCAGACAGTTTACTGGATGCATTATTTATTTCTAGCCGGATTGGGAACCGAATTTCATGAGATTCCACCGACTCACCAGCGTTCGATTTGCGCTTGCAGGTTTTATGACCGTTATGGGTGCGCTGTTATTCGTTGCGCCGCACCAGTTCGAGGACCCTGAATACAGCCTGCTGCTCAACTCAACCGATTCATGGGGCGCAGTGTTTATCCTCCTCGGCCTGTCGATCTTTGGGCTGAGCATGTTTCGCTTTCCGCGCCTGCTGGAAATGGTGATCTACGGCTCTTCCGCGGCCGTGTTTCTGGTGCTCAGTGTCGATTTCCTGTACACAGATTTCTGGATCTGCACGCTAAACTACTTCATCCTTGCCTTGCTCGCCCTGGCTCTTTTGTCGATCCCGCGATCCGCGCCGCAAGGCGAAAGCCTTGATTTTCTGGCGCTTTTCGCCAGCCTGCTGTCAATTTCCAGTGGGTTGTTATTCCTGTTCACCCGCGGGGGCTTCAGTGATGCGCGCTACGACGGCATCCGGCCATATCTGGGATGGGTTGGAGGCATGTTCCTCGTCGCAGGCGCGGTGCTCCTGTTATCCCGGCGGCTTGCAAGAAACCGGCCCTGGATCAAGACGGCGGCTTACAGCCTCGCGGGGGCCATTTTTCTGCTTTACTGCTGGCTGGTGCCGGTCAATCACGGGTTGTGGCCCGGCATTCTGTTCTACGGTTGGGTAGGATTGCTGCTGCTTGTACTACCCCATATCCGGACGCGAGTGCGGGCGCTGAACCCGGCCCTGCTACAAACCCGGCTTTCCATCCTGTTAGCAATCACCATGGCCGCCCCATTGATTTCTACCGTGGCGTTGATTAGCAAAATGGAGGAGCGCAGCGTTACCAATGATGTACTCGCCAGCCAGCGCAATGAATCGGCGATGCTGGCAGAAACCACCACGCAGTACATCCTGCTGCACCGCTCGGCGCTGCACATGCTCGCCACGCAAGAAGACTTGCCCAATCGAAAACGTGAAGAACTGGCCCGCCTGCTGCGACAGTATGCTTCCATCTACCCGGATGTGATTGCATTTTCAATCTTCGACGCCAGCGGCCAGCCGGTAGCCCGCAGCGATGAAGTGGAAGCCGTTCCCTTAACCGGCACCACCGTATTTAGCGACCTGATAAACTCTCTGCAGCCCGGCGCGCGGGTATACTTCTCGCCCATCTACGATCGGCCCATCCTGGCATTCTCCGAACCGCTGTTCGACGCTGGCGGCGCATTTCGCGGGATGGTGATGATCTCCATAGATTCCAATCAGGTAAGCGCGTTCCTCGGTCAGCGCGCCAGCGAAAGCGAGCAAATCGCCTACATGGTAGACGCAAACGGTCAGGTGATTGCGCATCCAGATGCCAGCCTGGTTGCCGGGTCTACCAATCTCTCCGCGCGCGAACCGGTCAACCTGCTGCTGGATTCGACGCAGACGCGCGGCAGCTTTATTTATGGTCCGGCCTACAACCGCAGCCTGGTGGGCTTTGCCCACGTGAGTGAACTGGGCTGGAGCGTGGTGCTGGAACGTCCGCTGGCAGCCGCGCTGGCCAGCGTGCATTCCGGTCGAGATCTGGCGTTCGGCATCCTGTTGGTGTTTCTCATCATCCTTTCCGCGGTTGGCGCTTTCATTGCGCGCTGGGTTTCCGGCCCATTGCAAAAATTAGATGAGGCGGCCACCGCGCTGGCCGCCGGGAACAACCGCGTGCCGCTGCCAACCAGCCGCATCACCGAAATCGAACGCCTGGCCAATAGTTTTCAACTCATGCGCGAAAAGCTGCAGCAGCGTACCGCCGAACGCGAACGCGCGGAGAAAGCTCTGATTGAAGCCAACGCGCAGTTAGAAGAGCGGGTTGCCCAACGCACCGCCGATCTGCAAGCCACCACCCAGGCACTGACGCGCAGCAACCGCGAACTGCAAGACTTCGCCTATATCACATCGCACGACCTGCAAGAACCGCTGCGCAAAATTCAGGCCTTTGGTGACCGGCTGCGCAACCAGACCGTGGGCTCGCTTTCACCGGAGAGCGAAGACTCGCTGGCGCGGATGCAAAACGCCGCGCTGCGCATGCAAAAAATGGTCGACGACCTGCTGACCTACTCGCGGGTCACCACCAAAGCGCAACCCCCAGCCAGAGTCAGCCTGGAGCCGGTGATCCGCGAAGTGATTGCCGACCTGGAATTTCGCATCGAAGAAACCGGCGGCCAGGTGCTGGTCGAAACGCTGCCCGAACTGTACATCGATCCAAGCCACATGCGCCAGCTTTTCCAGAACCTGCTGGGCAACGCGCTCAAGTTTCACCGTCCAGGCGTGCCGCCCATCGTGCGTATTTACTGCATGTCTGCCGACGACCGCCACGTGAATCTGGTCGTTGAAGACAATGGCATTGGCTTTGAACCGCAGTACGCCGAGCGTATCTTCCAGCCGTTTCAGCGGCTGCACTCCCGCGACGCCTACGAAGGCAATGGCATTGGACTGTCTATCTGCCGGAAGATACTCGAAACAAATGGCGGTACAATCAGGGCAGAAAGTATTTACGGCAAGAGTACCCGTTTTATCCTGACATTTCCACTCGTCTCGCAAGGATCACAGGAAGGAGTCGCTCATGGTTGACCGAGGCAAACCGATTGCCATTTTGATGGCCGAAGATGACCCCGACGACCGTCTGTTCTGCCGGGAAGCGTTGGAACAGGCGCGTTTGACCAATCGGATCTATTTCGTTGAAGATGGGCAGGAGTTGATGGATTACCTTCAATGCCGCGGAAAATACTCCGACCCCGCATCTTGCCCCACCCCAGGATTGATTCTGCTCGACCTGAATATGCCGCGCAAAGATGGCCGCGAAGTGCTCGAAGAGCTGAAAACCGATGACCACTTTCGCCCCATTCCGGTTGTCATCCTGACCACCTCAAAAGCTGAGGAAGATATTTTGCGCTCATACGAGCTGGGCGTTAGCGGCTATATCACCAAACCGGTTACCTTTGAACGGCTGGTGGAAATTATGCGCGTGCTGGGCCGTTACTGGTTTGAGATCGTGGAGCTACCCAACCTGTAAGCTGGAGTTGGCCGGTATGGAAAGCAAACCCTGGCAAATTTTGTTGGTAGAAGATGACGAGGATGACTATCTCCTCACGCGCCAGATGCTCAAAGAAGCGCGCGGCTCCAGCATCGGACTGCAGTGGGTCAGCAGCATCGCTAAAGCGCTGGCGGCGCTGGAAATTCAACTGCCGGATGTCGTCCTGGTGGACTACTTCTTGGGCAGCGAAAACGGCCTGGACCTGATCCGCCTGGCAGTAGCGCGCGGGTTCACTCCGCCGTTCATCCTGCTCACCGGGCGCGGCAATTACGATGTTGACCTGGAAGCGATGCAAATTGGCGCGGTCGATTATCTTTCTAAGAATGAGGCCACCCCCACCCTGCTGGAACGCGTGATCCGCTACGCCATCGACCGTCACCGCCGGACCGAAGAACTGAAACAGGTACTGGACCAACTGGAAACCGAGCAGGCGCGCCTCAATGCCGTGTTCGAGAACGCGCCAACCGGCATTATGCTGGTTGATTCAGACGCGGTGATCTTATACGCCAACCCGGCCGCCGAACAGATTTTGCAGCACCCCATCCCCTATCACCAGCCCTGTGAGCGGCATGTTAACCTGGGCATCTGCTACCCGGACGGCACGCCTTACCAGGCCTGCGACCTGCCGCTGACCCATTCGGCGCAGGCGGGTGAGAGTTTCTCCAATGTTGAGTTGATCGTCATCTGGCCCGAAGGCCAGCGCCGGTCGCTGCTGTTCAACAGCACGCCCGTCCGCAACCACCAGGGCCAGGTTACCGGCGCCATCGGAGTGTTTACCGATCTCACCGAGCGTAAGAAGGCCGAAGAAGAAATTCGCCGCAATCTGGCGCAGATCGAGCTGCAACGCCATCTCATGCAAAGCCGCGAGAAGGAGCGCCTGCACATCGCGCGTGAGCTGCATGACGGCCCGCTGCAAGGGCTCATCGCCATGGCCTGGTATCTCAAAGACCTGCGCAACAGCCTCGATGACCCGGCGCTGGTCGAACGCATTGAGCGCGTTGAAGGCACCCTGCAGGCACAAATCCGCGAACTGCGCTCATTCTCACAGCAGCTCCGCCCGCCGGTGCTCACCCCCTTTGGCCTGGAAAAGGCCATTCGCTCGCATGCCGAACAGTTTCAGGCCAACCACCCGGAATTGCAAATCTACCTGGGGCTGCAGCCAGATTATCGCCTGCTTTCTGAGGATGTACGCCTGGTGTTGTACCGCATTTATCAGGAACTGCTCAACAACATCGTACGCCATGCCGGCGCCAGCGTGGTGGAAGTGCGGCTGGAGATCGAACCCAAGCAGGTTTGGCTGCAGATCAGCGATAACGGTAAAGGCTTTGTCGTTCCCGAATCGTGGGTGGAGAACGCCCGCGAAGGCCACCTGGGGCTGGTGGGTGTGCAGGAGCGCGCCAATTCGGTCAACGGCACAGTGGAAATCATATCTGAGCCGAACAGCGGCTCTATCGTCCGCGTTTCAGTCCCGCTGGCAGACTCAGCGCAGGCTATCGAGCCGCGCTTGGGTTAATCCGCTGGCGCGGGATGCGCACCCACAGGCGCGAGCCGCGCGCGCGGTTGCGTTCGACCTCCATTGTTCCTCCAAAGACTTCTACCCGTTCCAGCACGCCCAACAGCCCGGCGTGGCCTTCACGCGCCAGGTCAACCCAACGCGCCGGCAGCACAAAGCCCAGCCCGTCGTCTTCCACCTCCAGGATGACCATATCGTCTTCCAGCCGGAAGCGCACCCACAGGTTATCGGCGCGGGCATGGCGAATCACATTGGCCACCAACTGCTGATAAATGCGGAACAGCGCCAGCCGCGCCTGCTCAGATAATGTCTGCCGGTCGGCCATCAAGTCCAGGTGAATGCGCAGGTTGGGGTAAATCGCCTCCAACCGTTCAACGTCGGAGCGGATAGCCTTTTCCAACCCAAATGGGTTAAGCGAAGGCGGGCGCAGTTCCCCGCAAATAATTCGCAGCCGGTCGATCACGCGCTGCATCGTGGCATTGGCATTGTTAGCCCCGGTTGTATCACCAACGCCCTGCAGCTCACCCAAGAACTCCTGTAACGCATACGAAGCGCCGTACAGGTCTTGCAGCGGCCCATCATGCAGCGACCGCGCCAGGCTGATGCGTTCCATTTCACTGCTTTCCAGCAGCTTGCGCTGCACCTCTTCCAATTCGGCCGTCTTTTGTACTAACAAGCTGATATCCCGCACCAGAATGAGGATGAACTGCAGCTTCCCCGAGCCGTCAAACACCGGCGATCCGGCCAGCTCCGTCCACACCACCTGTCCATCCCGGTGAATATAGCGGGTTTCAATGGGGTCGGGCTGCTGGCTGCCGCTCAAAAGCGTCTTGAACAGCGACAGGGTGTTTTCCAGGTCGTCCGGGTGACTGATGGCCGCCAGGCTCATCGTTTGCAGTTCCGCGGAAGAATAGCCCAGAATGTGCTGCAATGCCGGATTGGCGTCCAGAATATTTCCTTCAGTATCGTTTATCTGAATCCCAACCGGCGTTTTTTCGAACATAGCGCGGAAACGCGCTTCGGAACGGCGTAATGCCTCGCCAGCCCGCCGGCGCTCGATCACGCGGCCAAGCTGCGCGCCAATATTCTCCATCGTATCCAGAACCGCCGCATTCATTTCGGTATAGACGCTGGAGAAGAACTCCAGCACGCCCACTACCTCCTGCTGCCCCACGAGGATAGGAAAACTGAACCATGCCACCAGCCCGGCTTCGCGCGCCTGGAGTTTGCGGCGAAACTCGGACAATGCATAGACATCATCTACCCAGGCCGCTTTGCGCGTGCGGTTGATAACTTCCGGCAGACCTCCGGTAGAGAAATCCAGGCTCTCACTGATCTCGCGAAAAGCATGCAGCTTATCATGGTCAGAGGCGCACCACAGCCCAGTAGAACGCAGAGCGCCGTTCTCATTGATCAGGATCGCGTGGCCCACCTGCCAGCCGACCGTGGCGCAGATGCGCTCGAGCGCTTGCTGCAGCACTTCTTCCACCGAATCACTGCGGTTGGCGGCCGCGGCAATATCTTGCAGCAATTGCACATACGCGGCCTGCTGCCGGAAGGCTTTTTCGGACTGCAGCCGCGCCGAAATATCGCGCACCACGCAAATCACCTGGGTTTCCGCGCCCACCTGCACCGGGCTTAGGTTCACGTCCACCGGGAATTGGCTGCCGTCTTTCCGCCGTCCAAACAGGCTCAACCCGATGCCCATCGGCCGGGTAATGGGGCTGCGCTGATATTCACCGCGCAGGCGCGTGTGTTTTTTCTGGAAATCCTCCGGGATGAGTTTCTCAATCGGTTTGCCGATCAACTCATCCGGATTATATCCAAAGCGGTGTGTTACCAACTGATTGACGCGCAAGATTTTTCCGGTAGAGTCAACCACCAGCATGGCATCCGGCGCGGAATTGAACAGGCTTTGGAACAAACGCTGGTTTTCTTCCAACTGCGCCTGCGCGCGCACTTCCTCAGTCACGTTGACGGCGGTCATCAACAGCCCCTGCGTTTCCGCAGCTGCGTCAAACAAGGGCTGCAGGCTCCAATCCCAAAAGCTGACTTCATCACCGGCCTGAAACCGCGTGGCCTTCATGGTCAGCGCCTGGCCGGTTTCCAGCACCTGCCGGAAGAGCTTCTGCAATTCCGCCGAAGGGAACAGATCAAAATAATCTTTCCCGGCGAAGGAATCTTGCGGTAAGCCGGCAGCTTTGGCGAACGAACGATTGACGCGAACAATACGCAAGTCACAGTCAAGGTACGCCATGCTGGCGATTATCGTGTTGAACACTTCTTCCAGCAAGTGGTCCGACCGGTTGAGCATATCCGCAGCGGCACGGATCAATTCGGGCATAAGCGCAAGATCTGGCAGGTTCTGTACATCCTGCCGCTTCATCCATTGCGACAGCGCTAGCTCCGCTGCGGAAAGTTTGCGCCTGATTTGCTCGATTGATACTTGCTCGCCATCCGATGGATAAGATGCCACCGGAGGAACGTCAGGGTTCATTCAACACCTATTCCTGATCACCGCTATCACTAACCAATATTATGTATCGCTGCAGACACATGTCGCTGCCAGATTACTTTTCCCCGATCACATTGTACAGAATCCCACCCGTAAAAGCAAATTCAAACCAATCGACATTCTACAGCGGATTTGCCTTGCCGAAATTCGTATAATTATGTAAGATATAGGCGCTTTACGAAAGCGAACATTATGCAATATCCTGGTACATTTTCGAAGCAAAAGGCGCGAGCCTTTTTCTGCGAGGTGCATGCATGGCGACAATCGCCGAATTTCCTGATGAGCCGAAATACACCATTAAAGCGGTATGTACGCAAACCGGTATCTTGCCCGTGACGCTGCGCGCCTGGGAGCGCCGCCACGAAGTCCTCAGCCCGCAGCGCGCGGAAAACCATTATCGTTTGTATTCTGAGCGCGACGTGGCCGTGCTGCGCTGGATCAAGCACCGTGTCGACAGCGGCATTTCGATCAGCAACGCCGTGACCGAACTGCGCGAGATGCGCCTGAAAGGCGCCTGGCCGGATGCCGTTCCTGACGCGCCAAAGACGATGGAAGTGCGCCCGGCGGTAGAAGCCAAGCGCTACGTGCGCTTGCTGTACCGCGCCCTGGTCAAGCACGACGAGGTGCGTTCGACCGAAATCTTGCAAGAGGTCAATAAAGCCTTCGACCTGCGCACGATCTGCATTGATATCCTTACCCCCACCCTGGTTGAAATCGGCGAGGCCTGGTTTCGCGGGGAAATTCGCGTCACCACCGAGCATTTCGCGGCTTCATTCCTGCGCGGCAAGCTGCTCACCATCATGCAAACCTTCCCCTGCCGCCGCAGCAGCAATCATATCCTGGTTGGCTGCGCGCCCAATGAGCAGCACGAAATCGGCGCGCTGATGTTTGCCGTGCTGCTGCGCAGCATGTGCTACCAGGTAGAATACCTCGGCCCGGATGTACCTCTGGATGATCTGGTAGATTACGCCAAGTACGAACACCCCGCGCTGATCATCCTGGCCGCCTCCACGGAGTCGACCGCGATCGAGCTGGTGCACCTCAACGAGAAGCTCTTAAAGCTCAAACGGCCGCCCATGTTTGCCTACGCGGGGCGCGCGTTTGCCGCTAACCCGGCGTTGATCAAGCGCACCGCCGGCTTGTACCTGGGCGACACATTAGAAGAGGGCTTGCAAAACTGCCAGACACTGCTGACCAGCGAAAAGATGGCAAAACGCATGCTGGCCTGATCTCGGCAACACCGCCTTATATCCTGACTTGCATACCGGTTTCAGGTTTTTATAATCGATCATACAGGGTTATTTTTCAGGTGAGGCGGTATGGCTTCCATCGAGCAAATCTCGGACGACCCAAAATACACAATCAAGAAGGTCTGCGCGCAAACCGGCATCCGGCCGGTGACGCTGCGCGCCTGGGAGCGCCGCCACGAAGTGCTCTGCCCGCGCCGGTCAGAGAACCGCTACCGGCTGTATTCTGACCGCGACGTAGCCATCTTACGCTGGGTGAAGCACCAGGTCGATTCGGGGATTACGATCAGCAACGTGGTCAATGAACTGCGCAGCATGCAGAAGAGCGGCCGCTGGCCGGAAGTTGCCCCGGATGCCCAACCTGCCCCGGCCAGGCCGGCGGAACCGCCTGCCCCGCCTATGCATTACTCTAAAGAACTATATGCTGCCGTGCTGGTGCATGATGAGGCAACCGCCAGCGAACTGCTGAAAGAGGCGCATACCTACTTTGATCTGCTGACGGTTTTCACCCAGGTGATCTCGCCCATGCTGGTGATGATTGGCGAGGCCTGGTTCCGCGGCGATATTCGCATCGCCACGGAGCATTTCGCCAGCGCGTTCGTGCGCGGCAAGCTGATGACCATTTTGCAGTCGCAGCCGGCGCGGCGCAACGCCCCGGTGATCCTCACCGGCTGCGCCCCGGGTGAACACCACGAGATCGGCAGCCTGATGATCGCGGTTTTGCTGCGCGGCGAAGGCTACCGGGTGGAATACATGGGCCCGGATATTCCCCTAGATGATCTGCTAGAATATTCCAGCCAGGAGCGCCCGGCGATGATCCTGCTCTCGGCTGGCTCTATGGAAGCCGCGCTGCGTCTGCGCCACGTGCAGGCCCGCTTGAGCAGCCAGCGACCCACGCCCATTTTTGGGTATGGCGGCCGGGTTTTTGTCACCAACCCGGAATTGCGCCAGCAAGTAGCGGGCCTCTATATGGGCAGCGACCTGGCAGAAGCGATTGAAAACGTCAACGCGGCGCTGCAGGCTGACCGCAACCGCAAGTTGCAGCGCTAAGCAGCCGAGTTTCGCGCGCCGCTCACACCACCGCGGCCGCCACGCAAGAGGGGCAAAATGAAACGTATCGGGATTCTGACCGGGGGAGGCGATGCCCCTGGCCTAAATGCGGTCATCCGCGCAGCGGTAACCACCGGCATCCGCAGTTATGGCTGCGAAATGATGGGGATTCAAGACGGTTTCGACGGCTTTCTCAACGAAGGCGGCGTTTTTCCACTCACCCTGGCAGATGTGCGCGGCATCTTGCCGCGCGGCGGGACGATTTTGGGCACGGCCAACCGCGGCAATCCATTCGCGCGCAAGGTCGAGCGCGGTGGCCAGACGATCATCGAAGATGTGTCCGAGCGGGTGATTGAGCGCATCCACGCCATGCGCTTTGACGCGCTGCTGGTCGTTGGCGGCGACGGCACGCTGCACATCGCCAACAAGCTGTACCAGCGCGGCGTTCCGGCGGTTGGCGTTCCCAAAACCATTGATAACGACATCGGCGGCACAGACTTCACCTTTGGCTTCGATACCGCGCTGAACATTGCCATGGAAGCCCTCGACCGGCTGCACTCTACCGCCGAGGCGCACCACCGCGCCATGCTGCTGGAACTGATGGGCCGCGATGCAGGATTTATTACCCTGCACGCCGGGCTGGCCGGCGGGGCAGACGTAATCCTGATCCCCGAGATCCCGTTCCGCTACGAAGCTGTGTGCCGCAAGGTCAGCGAGCGCGTGCGCCAGGGATTGAAGTTTAGCATCCTGGCGGTATCGGAAGGCGCGCGCCCGATTGGCGCGGAGCAGGTCTTCTCGCGCGCCGGCGACCAGGTGTACACGCCCCGGCTCGGCGGCATCGCC
>DATCUC010000288.1:0-2548 GCA_036567625.1 Anaerolineaceae bacterium
CAGGCGCGCGATGCCGCCGCCGGTGGACATGTCGAACAGGTTGATCGATGCGCGCGCCTGGGTGATCAGCGTGCCCAGCACCGCGCCGCCAATTGCCACCGCCGCGCCCGCGCCAACCAGGTACGCCATCGAGAGATTCCCCAGCCGCGACAGGTTCGGGAATGCCTTGAACACCAGCAGCACGCTCAACACCAGCGGCAAAATGGTCAACACAATCTGTTCGAACGAGCCGCTGGTCAGCGGGCGGATCAGGCGTGGAACGATCACCTGGTAGAAAACCATGATGAAAACAAAACCCGCCGCGACGCCCACAAAAATATACGTTGCCAGCCGGAAAAGAACATTGTTCTCGCCCAAAAAATACCCTACGATCACCAACAGGGTCAGCACTGCACCAACCAGCACAGGAATATTTTCTGCCATGGTTACACCTTCTTCCTGGCCGGCCGCCGCATCAGCGTGGAAATGATCTGGATCACCGCGCCAAGCAGAATGAATGCGATGGCGGTAAAGATGCCAAACTGGTAGGCATCCCAGTAATCCAGCCATCGTCCGGTTTGGCTGGAGATTTGCGCGTACATCGTTCCGCCAGACATGCCGGAAACCAACCCCTGCACCTGCCCCGAGTCGAGGTAAGGCTGCACCATCGGGGCAGCCTGAGCCGAAACCACCATCAACAGCGGCACGGAGCCCAGGCGCGGCTGCACCTGTTCGATCCAGGCACGCGCCGTTTCGGCGTTCTCGGTGAGCACAATCACGGCGCCAAAATTCGATAAGCCCTCTACGCCTTCCAGCGCGTTGCTGCCCCAGGCCGGCGTGCCGTCCAGGCCGTACTGCGTGGCCAGGCGCGGCTGGCTGGCAAATTCTTGCAGGCCGGCCGTACCGCCCGGCAAAAAGCCCAGGTTGGAAATCCGCAGGCTCTGGGTGGCCGCGGTGGAACGCAGCAGGTTTTCGGCCAGCACCGGCCCAGATGGACTGGTCGAAATCAGGGTCAGGCGCGTATTCCGCGCGCCGAGGTGCTGGATGACCGGGCCCGCCGCAAGCTGCAGCTCGCCGGAAAAGCCGGGTTCGTATTCTACTGCCAGCAGCACCGGGGTTTCCGCGGCCAGGTCTTCCACCTGGTTGTGGAAAGCCACCGTGTCAGGCTGGAACAGGTCCGGCAGGGGCATGGCGTGCATTCCGCTCAGCAGCGGCAGCAGCACCACGGCCAGCAGTACCAGCGCAATGATCAGCCGCATCACCCGGTCGGGGACGTGGCTGCGCTCGCCGCGCGCGGGCTGTGGGCGAGCTTCTTCGCTCAGCATGGCCTCAATCAGCGCCGCTTGCTGCTGCTGGCGCTCGCTGACCTGCAGCCGCGCGCTGTAGGCATCGGGCTTGCGCACCTGGGTAACCAGGCTTTCGCCGGGCAGCGCGCCCACGATACCGGCCAGCGGACCGGCTTTTTCAATGCGGTCATCTTTTTCCACCTGCGGAGCGTTCTGCGGCACCACGGTTTCCACCGGGCGCATCGCCGCCAACCAGCCTGGGAGCTGCGCCATCGCCAGGTCTTCACTACCTTCCAGCGCAGTTGAAGCCGCCGGGGTTTCATCCGCGGCAGGCTCACCCAGCCAATCGGGCACTTCGGTACTGGCAAATGGCAGCACGGCTTCGGTTTCTTCTTCGCTCAGCGCCGGGGGTTCCTCGGCGGGCTGGCCCTCAGCCGCAGATTCGCCGCCCGGCAGGTCGGCGGTAAACGCCTTGAGCCAGTCTGGGGTTTCCTCTTCGGGCAGCGCCGGGGTAGTCACTTCTTCGGAGAACGGCGGGGTAGAGAGCGGCCCAAAGCCGCCCGGCTCGCGCTCTTCTTCCGGTGTATTTTCATCTTCTACAAACGGCGGCTGGTGATCCGCGCTCGCGGCCGGCGGCTGCGCCAGCCAGTCGGGTAGCTGGCCGGTAAGCGCTGAACCGGTCGGGAATTCTGCTTCCGGCAAATCATTCCACGAAAATACCTGCGCGCCGCTTTCCTGCTCCTGCGGAGAACCCGGCGCAGTTTCTTCCGCGCTCTGGTCGCCCAAAGAAGCCAGCCATTCCGCATTTTCCGCCTGCGCCTCCAGCCCCGGGGCAGCTTCCGCGCCGGGATGATCGGCAAATGAAGCCAACCAGTCTTCGCCTTCCGGCTGCGGCGTTTCCGCCTTGAATGGTTCGGCCGGTTCGCCAGCTTCCCAACCACTCAGCTTCGCCACCCAATCATCCTGGTCGCTCGGTTCGGCCACAGGTGATTCAGCCGGCTGGTCGGCAGGGGTATCCTGCGCATCCCAGTTCGCCAGGCTGGCCAGCCAGTCGCTGTCAGTGCCTTGCGCGGCTGGGGGTTCTGCCGTAGGTGGTTCCTGGCTGCGCGTGCCGCTCATCCAGTCTGCTTCCGCCGGCCGGTCCTGCATCCATTCCGGCAGGTCTTGCCCGGCAGGCTCTGCCGGGGTTTCCGCCTGGCTCTGCATGTCGCGCATCCATTCCGGCAGATCGCCGCCCGCGGCGGCGTCAGACGGTTGGGGCTGGTCATCCTGGCCGGGTTGGC
>DATCUC010000289.1:0-7180 GCA_036567625.1 Anaerolineaceae bacterium
GGCCACCGAAGCTCCTGCTGCGCCCGCCGCCACTGAAGCCCCCGCGGCTGCCGCTGAAACGACGCTCAAGATCTACCTGCTCGACTACAACCCCGCCACGATCGAATGGCTGAAGAGCGACATCAACCCCGCTTTCGAAGCCGCGCATCCCGGCGTCAAGGTTGAAATCACCGAAGGTTCCTGGTCCGGTTGGGATACCACCTTCAGCGGTTTCTTCGCCGCTGGCGAAGGCCCCGACATCATCAACCTCGGCTCTGAAATGAACACCCTCTATGGCCAAAGCCTGGCCGACATGGAGGAATACCTCGGCGAAGCTGCCTGGCCGGATGTGAAGAACTTTGGCCCCGCCATTGAAAATGCCAAATACGAAGGCAAGCTCCGCGGTCTGCCCATCTTCACCGCCCCGCGTTATGTCTTCTGCCGCACCGACTTGATGGAAGCCGCTGGCTGGACCACTGGCACGCCCAAGAACTTCGCGGAATGGGTTGATTTTGCCGGCAAGGCGACCAAGATCGACGACGCTACCAATTCGCTGGTGCAACAGGCGCTCGTGCCCGTTGACGCCGGCTCGATGGCCGACTGGCAGTGGTGGCTTTTGGTCTACTACTCCCTCGGCGGCGAGCTCTACAAAGCCGACGGCACCCCCAACTTTGACTCCCCCGAAGCCCTGGCCGCCACGCAGTTCCTGTATGACATGCGCCAGGCCACCTACGGCCCCTCGCAGAACGCGGTTGGCTCTCTGCCCACCGGCACCGGCTCTGTGATCGACGTTGACGACGCCACCGGCAAGGAAAACGGCGCGGTCTGCCTGGCACACTCCGGCTGGGCCGCCCCCGCCTTCGACCGCCCGATCTGGGACAAGGTCAGCATCGATGCCTTCTACGGCGATCCCGCGAACTTCCCCAACAGCAAACCGGTTGTGCTGGCCTTCAATGACTGGCTCGCGGTTGCCGATTACAGCCAGAACAAAGAAATGGCCGCCGAATGGCTCAAGCTGGCCTTCTCGAAGGACGCCAACAACAAGTGGAACGAAACCATGGGCCTCATCCCCGCCCGCAACGACTCGCAGTTTGGCTACGTGGTTGAATCCGAGCAGTTGAAAACGGAAGCGGAACTGGCCTCCAAGTACGGCGTAGGCTTCGCTGGCATCAAGGAAGCTGCCAAGCTGTCCACCATCATGCAGGATGCCCTCGGCAAGCTGATCACCGACGAATTGACCGTCGAAGATGCGATTGCCAAGATCCAGCAGGAATACACCGACGCACTGAAGTAAGCGATTGCGTTACAATCGGGGTGGGGCGGCAGCCCGCCGCCTCACCCCTTTGTATTGGAGAAGACGAGATGCCTGCTAATCCTTACCTGAACCTTCTGGTCACTGCCGGGCTGACGGTGTTGTTCATCGTCGCGAGCTGCTTTGCGCTGGGCTGGCTGGCGCGCGGCATCGCCCGCCTGCGGAAGATGAGCGCCAAGCAGCAGGAAAACACCTTCGCCGGATATTTCTTTGCCGCGCCGTGGATTGTGGGCTTTCTCATTTTCGTCGTCGTGCCGCTGGGCTTCTCGCTCTACTGGAGCTTTACCGACTACCGCGTGACTTCCAACCAGCCGCCTCAATGGCTGGGCTTAGAGAACTACCAGAAGCTGCTGCTGGATGACTCCAGCTTCCGCGCCTCGCTGGTCAACACCCTGTACCTCACGGTGATCGGCCTGCCGCTGCAAATGGGCGTGGCGCTGCTGCTGGCGGTGCTGCTCAACCAGAAGCTGCACGGCGAGCGCGTTTTTCGCATGTCCTTCTATCTACCGGTAGTGCTGGGCTTCAACACCGCGGTGCTGTTGTGCTGGCGGCTGATGCTCAACACTGGCACGGGCATCATCAACCAGCTTTTGCGCGCCATGAGCGCCTTTGCTCCGTTCAATTACCTCATGCGCGCGGTGATCTACGTTCAGGAAGTCGCATCGGCTTTCTTCCTCGGCCTGAACAATCAAAACTTCAACCTGCTCAACAAAGTCATTGAAACCGGTTTTCCGGCGGCCAACCGCGTGCCGCTGTGGGTGCAAAGCCCGCTGTGGTCAAAGATGTCGGTGGTGCTGCTGATGATCTGGGGCTGCGGCGCGATGATGCTCATCTTCCTGGCCGGGCTCAATAATATTCCCAAAGAACTGCACGAAGCGGGTCAGGTGGACGGCGCTACCGGCTGGCAGCGCTTCTGGAAGATCTCCTTCCCCCTGCTCACGCCCTACATCTTCTATAACCTCGTCGTGGGAATGATCAATTCCCTGCAAATCTTCGAACCAATCTTCGTTCTCTACCGCGATAATCAGCCCCTGGTCTCCTCGGCGATCTCGATGGTCTACTATCTGTGGCAAAAGAGCTTCAGTCACTTTGAGATCGGCTACGGCTCGGCCATTTCCTGGGTAATCCTCGTCATCATCTTCATCGTGACCGTGATCCAGTTCCGGCTGCAAGATCGCTGGGTCACCTACGACGTCTATTAGGAGGGCAGGATGAAAAAATACTGGCAAATCATCAAAGCGCTGATCCTGTACATCATCCTCACCGGGGCGAGCATCATTATGAGCTTCCCGCTGTTCTGGATGATCTCCTCCTCGCTCAAGACGGTTTCGGAAACCAATGCTCCGGGCATTGTCTGGATTCCCGCGCAGCCCACGCTGCAGGCTTACCTGGATATTTTCGCCAACCAACAGTTTTTACGCGCCTACTTCAACTCGGTCTTTTATGTGACCGTCGCCCTCGCTGGAACGTTGTTCTCTATCGCCGCGGTGGCTTATGCCTTCAGCCGCATCAACTGGCCGGGGCGCAACCTGGTGTTCTTCCTGATGCTTTCCACCATGATGATCCCGCCCCAGGCGCTGATCGTTCCGCAGTACGTCTTCTTCAACAAGCTGGATTGGGTGGGCACGTTCAACCCGCTGGTGATCCCCGGTTTCTTTGCTGGCGGCGCGGCAATGATCTTCCTGCTGCGCCAGTCGATGGCGCAAATCCCCAAAGAAATGGACGAATCCGCCTTTGTGGACGGCGCAACGCATCTCCAGATCTGGTGGAATATCACCCTGCCGCTGGTTAAGGCTCCGCTGGCAACCATCGCCACCTTCCTGTTTGTGGGCCTGTGGAATAACCTGCTCACCCCGCTCATGTACCTGCAAACCGTCGACCTGTACACGCTGCCGGTCTACCTGTCCACGCTGTACAACATCAACCAGACGGTGCAGCCGTGGCCGACGATTATGACTGCCGCGGTGCTGACTACCGTTCCGCTGATCATCGTTTTCTTCTTTGCCCAACGCTACATTCTCGAAAGCGTGGTCATGACCGGTCTGAAAGGCTAATATGAATCCCAATGCTGCCCCCGGCCAGCGCCTGATGCTGGCCTTCTCCGGCAAAGATGCCCTTTCCGCGGAGATTGCTGCGGCCTTGCGCCAGTACCGGCCCGCCGGAATCACCCTGTTCCGCAGCCTGAATGTGGACAACCCGGCTCAGGTGCGCCGGTTGACCGCCCAACTTCAGCAGTTGGCGCGCGAGATCGGCTTGCCGCCGCTTTTGATTGCCACCGACCAGGAAGGTGGCCAGTTGATGGCGGTGGGCAGCGGCGTCACCCAACTGCCGGGCAACATGGCACTTGGCGCCGCCGGTTCTGAACACCTGGCCCGCCAGGCCGGCGAGGTACTGGGGCGCGAACTGGCCGCGATGGGCATCAACGTCAATTATGCTCCCTGCCTGGATGTCAACATCAACCCGCGCAATCCGGCGGTGGGCACGCGCTCGTTTGGCGAAGATGCTCAGGCCGTTGCCCGGCTGGGGGCGGCGATGATTGCCGGCATCCAGTCGCAGCGCGTGGCCGCGGTAGCCAAGCATTTCCCCGGTCACGGCGACACGTCCAGTGATTCGCATCACGGGCTGCCCGCGGTGCCGCATTCCATCGAGCGGCTGCGCAGCGTGGAACTGCCGCCGTTTGCCAGCGGCATCCGCGCCGGGGTCAAGATGGTCATGTCGGCCCACCTGGCCCTCTCCGCGCTGGATGGCCCTGACGCGCCCCCGGCCACGCTGTCGCGCAAGATCATTACCGGCCTGCTGCGCGAGCAGCTTGGGTTTGGCGGCGTTACCATCACCGATGCGATGGACATGCGCGCTATTCGCCAGGGTGAATTGCTGGGCGAAGATGCTCTTCGCGCGCTGCGCGCCGGGATCGACCTGCTGCTGCTCACCACCAGCGCCGAAGACCATGCCCGGGTGTACCGCGCAGTATCCCGTGCTTTTGCCGATAACCTGCTCGACCCGGCAGAACGGGCGGCGTCAGCGGCGCGAATTGCGGCGCTGCAAGAATGGGTGGTTCAGCCTGGGGAACTGCCCGACCTGAACGCGGCCGGCTGCGCGGAACACGGCCACGTGGCGGAAGAAATCGCCCGGCGTTCTGTCACCCTGGTGCGCGACGAGAAGCATATTCTGCCGCTGCGCCTGCGCGCCGGGCAAAAAATCGCCGTGGTGCTGCCCCGTCCGCGCGATCTGACCCCCGCGGATACATCCTCATACGTCATCCCAGGGCTGTCCGCGGCGCTGCGCCAGGTGCACCCGCTGGTGGATGAATTTCTTCTGCCCTTTGCCCCCGAAGAGAGCGACATTGCCGCCCTGCTCGAACAGGTCACCGGAAGCGATCTTATCATCGTGGGCACGCTCAACGCGTATGACCATCCCGGGCAGCAGGCTCTGGTGCGGCGGCTGCTGCGTACCGGGCTGCCCGTCGTCGTCGCCGCCTTGCGCCTGCCGTATGACCTGGCCGCCTTCCCTGAAGCCCCGGCTTACATCTGCACCTACAGCATCCTCGAACCGGCGATGCAAGCCCTGGCGCAGGCGCTCTTTGGCCAGTTTCCATTCCAGGGGAAACTCCCGGTGACCATCCCCGGCATGTACGGCGTGGGCTTTGGCCTGCACCGCTAGCCCGAAAAACGAAGCAATCCAATACGGCATCCCATTCCACCAGGGAATAGGTGATCGCGCTGCGCGCCCGGCGTAGAATCTGGATGGTTCGCCATTCCGCTCATGCCGCGAAAAACACCCGCAGGGTATGCTAAGATTAACAGTATGAATATTTCGATCGAGATCGTTATCGTTTTGCTGCTCATCCTGGCCAATGGCATTTTTGCTATGTCAGAAATCGCGCTGGTATCTGCGCGTAAGGTGCGCCTGCAGCAGCGCGCCGAAGATGGCGTCAGTTCGGCCCGCGCCGCGCTGCAGTTGGCCGAACAGCCCACGCGCTTCCTTTCCACGGTGCAGGTGGGCATCACGCTGGTGGGCGTGCTCACCGGCGCAGTCGGCGGAGCCACCCTCTCCGAGGAACTCGGCGCGCTGCTGGCGCGCATCCCCGGGTTTGCGCCCTACGCGGAGGCGGCAGCCTTTGCGCTGATCGTGCTGCTGATCACCTACTTCACGCTCATCCTGGGCGAGCTGATCCCCAAGCGCATTGGCTTGAACGACCCGGAGCACATATCCGAGATCGTCGCCCGGCCCATGCAGGTGCTCTCGCGGTTGGCAGCCCCGGTTGTTTCTCTGCTCAGTTGGTCGACCGATATGGGGTTTCGCATTTTGGGTATCCAACCTTCCGGTGACCCGCCGGTGACCGAAGATGAGATTAAAGTGCTGATGGAACAGGGCACTCAGGTGGGTGTGTTTGAAGAAGCCGAGCTGGATATGGTGGAAAGCGTTTTCCGCCTGGGCGGACGGCGCGTGGATGCAATGATGACCCCGCGCACTGAGATGGTCTGGCTGGACCTCGACCGCTCACTGGATGAAAACCTGGCCTTGATCATCGAGACCGGCCATTCGGTCTACCCGGTAGCGCGCGATAACCTGGATAATGTTATTGGCGTGTTGCGCGTGAAAGATTTACTGGCCTATCTGGCCGGAAAAGACCGTCCGGTCGACCTGAAACTGCTGGCCAAACCGCCGCTGTTTGTGCCCGAAAGCACCCCGGCGCTCAAGGCGCTGGCAAACATGCGCGCTACCGGTGATAACGTAGTGCTCGTCATTGATGAATACGGCGGCCTGCAGGGCATGGTCACGCTCAACGATATCTTGCAGTCGATCGTTGGCATCATCGCCCGCGAAGGTGGCAGCGTGGAACCGCAGATCGTGCAGCGCGAGGATGGCTCGCTGCTGCTCGACGGCCTGCTGGCTATTGATGAGTTCAAAGAACTGATGGATGTCGATTACCTGCCCGACGAAGAACGCGTCGTCTTTCAGACCCTGGCCGGCTTTGTCGTCAGCCAGATGGGCGCGATCCCAGAAGCCGGACAGAGCTTTGAATGGAACCGCTGGCGCTTTGAGGTGGTCGACATGGACGGCCGCCGGGTAGATAAGCTGATTGCCGTGCCGCTGGGGTGACCCGGTCGAAATCGCGTATAATGTACCTGCTATGATCCCAGTCCATCTTTGCCTGTCAGGTTTCTTATCCTATCTCGACCCGGTTGACGTGGATTTCACCACGTTTGATGTGGCCTGTATTTCCGGCTCAAACGGCGCGGGGAAATCATCGCTGCTGGATGCGATCACCTGGGTGCTGTTCGGCGAAGCCCGCCGCCGCGACGATGCCCTCATCAACGCCCACGCCAAAACCGCCGAGGTCACATTCGATTTTCAATACGAAGGTGACCTGTACCGCGCGCAGCGCATTAAAACTCGCGACAAATCGGTGGTGCTCGAATTCTTCGTGCGCTCAGCCGAAGGGAACTGGCGCGCTTTGACGGAGAAATCCAAGGCCGAAACCGAAAAGCGCATCGAGCATATTTTGCGCATGGATTATGAGACGTTTATCAACGCCTCGTTCTTCTTGCAGGGCAAGGCCGATTCGTTTGCCCAGCAGCGCCCCGGCGACCGCAAGCGTATTTTGAGCAGCATTCTCGGCCTGGAAATCTGGGAAACCTACCGCAACAACGCCGTCGAGCGCCGCAAGCGCGTCGAAGCGGATGTCGCCATCGCCGACGGTGTGCTGGAAGAGATCAACCGCGAGCTAGCCGAAGAAGACCAGCGCAAAGCTCGCTTGAAAGAACTGGAAGACTTGCTGGCCCAGTATCAGAGCCAGCGCCAGTCGAAAGAGCAAAATATGGACACCCTGCGGCGGCTGGCTGCCAGCCTGCAGGAGCAGTTGCGCATGGCGCAGTTGCTCGAAAG
>DATCUC010000290.1:0-1792 GCA_036567625.1 Anaerolineaceae bacterium
ATCTTACCTTATTCTCTTTTTATGCAATCGCCCTGGACATTCCGGGGGGGTATCCCGGTTGCCAACCCCATGCGGGTGTTCTATACTTATTCAAAGGACGAGTTAACCGCCGGTAAGGCAACCAATATTGGATTTATCAATACATACATGCCTGCACTTTATGGAGGGAGAAACGATGCGCAAACAAGCGTCACGCAAGCCCATTTGGGAACGAGCCTGGATCAAAGCCGCGCTGCTGCTGTTGACCGGGATGCTGCTCTTCTTGCTGGAGCGCCGCAAAAACCAGCAGCCAACAGAGGATAACCAGCCGGTGATCTGGCGGCGCGATATCGAGATGGGCCCGACGGATATGAAGGAACCCGCCGGGAAACCCGCGCCGCAACCGGCCGAAACCCACGCGGGCGAAAGCTACAGCGCCGAGATGGTGGCCGAAGAAATGCCGTCCAACCAGCGCGCCGCGGTGAAAGGCCCCATTCCACTGCCGGAAGATGAAGACAATGCGGTGGAAACGCAAACCCCGGCCGGGGATGACCTGGCGATCGTTGAGGGCATTGGCCCCAAGATCAACAGCATCCTGCACCAGGCGGGCATCCGCACCTTCGCTCAACTGGCGGAAGCCGCGCCGGAACGCCTGGAAGAGATTCTGCGCGGGGCCGGGCTGCGGCTGGCGAACCCGGAAACCTGGCCCGAACAGGCCCGGCTGGCCGCCGCCGGCGAATGGAATAAGCTGGAAAACCTGCAAAAGAAGCTGAAAGTCGGGCGAAAAGCCTGACCTGGCCCGGCTCTGGTACAATACTCCCAGGAAACTTTCCCTTATTACGTACAACGGAGAACCGGATGAGCCAACATTCCTGGGTGGAGCGCTTCGCCGGCGCGATCACGGTTTGTGATCCGCAGGGCACGATCATTGAAATGAACGAGCAGTCGGCCAGAGTATTTGCTGCCGGCGGCGGCCGCGACCTGGTCGGCTGCGACGTGTTTGCCTGCCATTCGCAAGCCTCTGTCGAAAAACTGCGCGAGATGATGGCCGAACAACGCGCCAACGTGTACACCATCGAGAAAAAGGGGCAGAAGAAATTGATCTTTCAGACGCCCTGGTATGAAGCCGATGGCAGCTTTGGCGGCTTCGTCGAACTTTCGCTGCCCATCCCACAGGAAATGCCGCATTTTGTCCGCGATTGATTTACCAGATGTGCTCCAGTAAAGGAGAAGCATGACCACAGAATCCGCGGTGAAAGAGTTTATGAGCCAGCCCGCCCTGGCAGTGGTGGGCGTTTCACGCAACAAAAACAAATTTGGGTCGATCGTCTACCGCGACCTGAAAGGGAAGGGCTACCGCGTCTACGCGGTCAACCCCAACGCGCAGATGATCGACGGAGACCCGGCTTACCCGGATTTGTTCAGCCTGCCCGAAGCCGTGGGCGGGGTGGTGCTGATCGTGAAGCCTGAGGTAACCGAGCGCATGGTGGAACAGGCCAAACAGGCCGGGATCACGCGCGTATGGATGCAGCCCGGCGCGGAATCTCCGGCCGCGGCGGCCTACTGCGAGGCCAACGGCATCGCGGCCGTGCTGGGCGAATGTATCATGATGTTTGCCGGGCCGGTGCGCTTCCCGCACACCATCCACCGCTGGGTGAACAAAGTCAGCGGCAAACTGCCCAAATAATGTTTGACCTGCTTGGCATCGGGGTAGTCACCATCGACACCCTGCTTTCGGTCGACGCCTACCCCGCGGAAGACAGCAAAACCCCGGTGCGCGCCCGCATGGCGCTCCTGGGTGGGTTGACCGGCG
>DATCUC010000291.1:0-24760 GCA_036567625.1 Anaerolineaceae bacterium
GCCCGCGGCCACCGAAGCCCCAGCAGTTCAGGCTGCGACCGAAGCTCCGGCTGCCCCTGCAGCCGCTGAGATCACCCTGCGCTGGCGCACGCGCCCTGACAACCAGGCAGAAATCGATGTCTACTCTGCCGTCAGCGCCGATCTGGACAAAAGCATGGATGGCGTCACGCTGGTTTACGAACCGGGCGGCTCCGAGACCTCCAGCTACCAGGATGTGTTGAAGACCGAAATTGGCGCGGGAACTGCGCCGGATGTCTTCTGGATCCCCGGAACCGACGTGGCCGATTTCGCCACTCGCGGCCTGATCATGGACCTCAAGACGATGGCGGATGCCACCGAAGGCTTTAACGCGGATAACTTCTATCCTGGCCCGATGTATCACCTGACCTACAGCCCGGAAAAGAAAGCCACCGGCGAAGCTCTGTGGGGCCTTCCGCGCGATGTTTCGACTTTTGTTCTGTACCTGAATCTTGACCTGATCGCTGAAGCCGGCGCCGACGACCCGCGCGAACTGGCCAAGCAAGGAAAATGGGACTGGAATGCCTTCCTGGATGTTGCCAAGAAAGTGCGCGCGCTGGGAACAGATGTGTATGGATATGGCGCGAATGCCTGGTGGGGCCCCTACGGTGTCTGGATTAACTCAGCCGGTGGTGGCTTCTTCAATGCGGACCGGACAGCGTGCGGGCTGGATACTCCGGAATCGATTGCGGGCCTGACCTTCGAGCGCCAGCTTTACGTTGATGATAAGGTTGCCGTCCCCTATGGCGAAGACAGCGAACCGCCCTTCATGGCCGGAAAAGTTGGCATGTTCCAGAATGGCCGCTGGGCCACACCTGGCACTCGCGCCAATGCTAAGTTTAACTGGGATGTCGTAGAATTACCAGCCGGCTCGAACGGTCAAGGTAACTGGCTTTTCTGGGGCGCCTATGTCGTCAATGCCAAGACCGAACACCCCGAAGAAGCCTGGAAACTGGTGCAGATGCTGACCACTGCGGAAACGCAGGGCAAGATCTCGGCCCTGGGTACCAACATCCCCAGCCGCGTCAGCCAGGAAGCGCTGGATGCCTTCTTGACCTTCACTCCGCCCGACAACAACCAGGCCTTCTTGAACGGGATTGCCGATGCCAACAAACCCTCTGCCGAAGGCCCGCTATGGGCTGGAAGCTGGCCGGATTATGACTCGATCATGGGCCCGATGGTATCGAAGGTTCTCAATGGCGAAATGACCGTCGAGGACTTCCAGAAGACGATTTGCGTCGAAGCCAACAAAGCCTTCAACAAATAAACCGGTAATCAGCGCATCCTCCCCGCTGGAAAGCGGGGAGGATGCCTTTCCCGGCTTCTCCGCGCCTGTTCTTTCAGAGGTTGCCATGCAAACGACAGTCGATCAAAAGCTCGTCCGGCAAATACCCTCAATGATTAACATCGTCACCGGTTGGCATTTTTTGCTGGCCGTGGCCGGTAGCGTTTTGTTGTATTTCGTTCTTTTCCAGCAATTACTCAAGGGGCTTCCGGGCTGGCTGAATATCATCGCCGTTGTGTTTTGCATCGCTTACAGCATTGGCAGCCTTTACGCGGGAATCATGCTCATCAAGCGCACCCGCGCCGGACGGACGGCCTCACTGGTGGTTAATTATCTGGGGTTCGTCTTTACCTTCATCGCCTTGTTGCAAGTACTGGGCGTGTTTTTGGGCATAGATGCACTCGCAGAAACATTCGGGTCTTCGATCGGCTGGCTGGCCGGGGTACTGGCCGGTTATTTGATCCACGCAGCCGGCGACCGCTTCCATGTCCGCCAGAAAACCGAAGAACTGCTGCACCGAATCGGTAAATACACCGCCCTGGCGTTTTTTGCCATCTTTCTCTTTCAGTCCGGACTGCTGCAAGCCCTGACGTTCCTTGCCAAACGCCTGATCATACCGGGTAACCTGCTCCTGGCGCTGGCGGCGGTTCTTTTTGGCGTGGCCATCTGGATGATGTGGCGCGAACCGACTGCCGTCTACCTGCGCCGCTCGAACGCGCAGACCGAAGCGCTGGAAGGCTACCTCTTCTTATCGCCGAACCTGCTGGGGTTTCTCATCTTCTTTGCCTTCCCGCTGATCTTCTCGTTTTACATCAGCCTCACCGATTGGGACGCCTTTGGGAATTCCAATTTCATTGGATTGACGAACTATTGGAACATTCTCCGTCTCAACCTGCAGCCGCTGGCCAACGCCACGCAGGATTTCACCCAGGTGATGGACGGTTCGGTGTTTAGCGAGCTGCTGCGCTTTCACCTGTTTGGCCGGTCCTATGTACTCGGCGCCGTAGATGCGCGCTTCTGGATCGCGATGCGCAATACGCTGGTGTTTGGCCTGATCACCGTGCCGCTAAGCGCCATCCCGGCGTTGTTCCTGGCCAATATTCTCAACAGCAAGATCCCCGGAATGAAAATCTTCCGCGCCATTTACTTCTTGCCCAGCATCGCGGCGGTGGTAGGCATTTCGCTGATCTGGCAGTGGCTGTACAACGCCACCATCGGCTACATCAATTACTTCATCACCCTGGGTTTAGAGCTGATCAACTCAATCTTCAACGCCGGCTATCCGCAGGCGCAAATTCGCTGGTTGTCAGAAAGCCGTACGGCGCTGCTGGCGATTATCGTTGTTTCCGCCTGGCAGACGATGGGTTTCAACACGGTGCTGTTTATGGCCGGGCTGCAAAACATTCCCAAGGAAATTTATGAAGCGGCCACGGTTGACGGCGCGGGTAAGTGGGCTAAATTCTGGAAGATCACCCTGCCGCTGCTGGCCCCAACCACCTTTTTCGTCATCACCACCACCACGATCCAGGCGCTGCAAGTGTTTGAGCAGGTCTTTATTATGACCAACCCCCCCGGCAGTCCAGGCACATCTACGCTGACGATTGTGCTGTACCTGTACCAGAACGGTTTCCAGCGCTTCGCGCAAGGCTACGGCGCGGCGATTGCCTGGGTATTGTTTATCGTCATCTTCTCGGTCACGCTGCTGCAGTTCCGTACCCAGCGCGGCACCGGCGCATATGATGTGTAGGAGGATCAGATGAAATCCTTCCATCTCTCCAAGATCTTAACCAATGCCGCGGCGTATATCGTACTGACCGTATTTGCGCTGGTGATGCTTTTCCCCTTCCTATACATGTTTGCCACGTCGCTGAAGACGCCGGATGACACGTTCAATTATCCGCCGCGCTTCTTCCCGCGCGAACCGTCCAGTATCACCCTGGCCGGGTATTCGGAACCCTTGCCCTTGTATTACGTTACCGTAAACGGCGAAAAGCGCGAATACGCTCTGGCGCAAAGTGGCGTTCCCGCCGGCGTTTACGCTGACCCGACGGACCTGGAAATGACTTATGCCGCGCCGCTCGACCGGGTGCAGCCCAATGCCTCGGGGAAACAGGTGACCCTGCCGGACGGCAGCGTGCAGCCGCTGATGGACGTTCCGGTGAGCGGCAGCCTGCGCCAGATGGTCCAGGTGGGGAAGACGGCGCTGGGCCGCTTTGTCGATCCGAAGGACACCAGCCAGGAAGCCTTTCAGGTGGTGCGCACCAGCCAGCCGGTCACGCGCATCACCGCGCATCCAGAGAACTATTCGCACGTGATGACTATGGAGAATATGGCCCGCAGCCTGACCAACACCACCCTGGTGACCATTTTTGTAGTGATCGGTCAAATGGTGACGTCGATCATGGGCGGTTATGCGTTCGCCCGGCTGCGGTTCCCCGGGCGCGACAAGCTGTTCGTGTTTTACCTGGGTACAATTATGATCCCGTTCGTGATGCTGATCATTCCTCTGTACCAGTTGATGGTGCTTTTTGGCTGGACCGACCGGCTGGCGTCGCTCATCTTCCCCTGGATCTTTACCGCGTACGGCACATTTTTGATGCGTCAGTTCTTCATCACTGTACCCAAAGAGATTGAGGAGGCAGCCCTGATTGACGGGGCTTCGCGGCTGGAGATCCTTTACCGCATTTTCCTGCCCGCGGCGGCTCCGGCGCTGGCCACGCTGGCCACGTTCACCTTTCTGTATGCCTGGAACAGTTTCTTCTGGCCGCTGGTGATTATTAACACCGGCAACTACGAAAACCATGTGCTGACCCTGACCCTCAACATGCTGCGCGGGCGCGCGTCCGACTCGGCCAATCTGATCCTGGCCGGCGCGGCAATTTCGATCTTGCCGCCGTTTATCCTGTTTATTCTGGGGCAGCGGTTCTTTATCGAAAGCGCCATGAGCAGCGGCGTCAAAGGCTAATGCATTTGTTATCACTGCACAGCAGCAAATCATTCTTATCACAGGTGGAGTAACGTTCTATGAAAAAAGTGAATGGCAAGTACGCCCTCTTCGGGAATGAATTATCCGAAGCGAAATCCCGCGCAACCGACCGCTGGCAGCAGTTTTTTGTGCGTGAGTTCCACTACGATCCAAATGAAACCTATACGCTCAGCGTGCACCCCAATCCGTACCTGGGCGATGTCCTGGGTATCCGCGATGTGCTGCGCGACGGCTCGGGTGAAGCTGTGCCGCAAAAAGACAGCGTGGTCATCTCGACCATCCGAATGGGCTACGGTCACTACCGCATTGCCATGGCTGGGGCATCTTGCGCGCGGGCGATGGGCTTTACACCACTTTGGCTGGATTTGCTTGCTATTCCGGGCATCACCACTGACGTGATCAACTGGTGCAACACCAATTACAGCAAGTACTCGCGCATTTCGCAGCAGAGCGGGCTGTTTAACAAGTATATTTGGGAAGTACTGACCACCGGCGACCCCTCGCTGCCAGGGCTGAACGCTCTGCTCAATTACTGGATCGTCACCTGGCCGTGGCGTTTCCTGAAAACGAACATCAAAGACTACAAGATGTCGGAACTGTTCCGAAATATGTACCAGGCGCTGCCGCGGGATATCCCTATGCTGACCTCGCACATGTGGAACTGCATGGGCGCGGTTGCGGCCGGGATGACGAATGTGGTGGATATGGTGTTTGACAACTGGCCGATGGCTTTTCAACTGACCGAGGGCGCCAAGCACGGCATCCAATCACCTTCGGCTTATTATGGGTTTCGCACGATGCGTGGGTTTGGCGATCAGGGCGAGATCATGAAACCCGCCCCCGCAGACGCGGTTTACTACACCGGCGCGCATATCGACCATGAACTGGTGGAAAATATCGAAGTCGACTGCGCCGCGCGCATCCACCGCATGAACAATAAAGAACCGCGGCGGCTGCTTCTCACCATGGGCGGAGCCGGGGCGCAGCGCCATCTGTTTAAGGCCATTATTGAGTACTGCGTTCCGCTGGTAAAGTCGGGCAAGGCAGCCTTGTTCGTCAACCTGGGCGATCATAAAGATAACTGGACCTGGCTGCAAACCGAACTGAAGGATTATAAAGACGCGATCCAGACGCACTTTACCTGGGAAGATACCAAAGCGGTGGCCGATGCCATCCGCGAAGGCCCTGCCAGCGGTATTCACGTGTTCTTGCACGATAATACTTTCCATGCCGTCTATTCGACCAACTACCTGATGCGCGTGGTTGATGTTATGATTACCAAGCCCAGCGAGCTGGCGTTCTACCCGGTTCCAAAAATCTTTAATGCGCGGGTTGGCGGCCATGAAAAATGGGGCGCAATCCGCGGCGCGGAACTGGGCGATGGCACGGTGGAAGCCACCACCATCCCCCTCACGCTTCAGGCGATCGATATGCTGGTCAATCATAATGATGTGCTGGAATTGTTTTGCGACTGCATTGTCAAAAACAAGAGCATTGGCATTTACGACGGCGCGTACCACTGCGTTGAGTTAGCGACCGGCAAGAAATGGGAGAAACGCCAGACCCTGCTGAGCGAAACGGCGCTGGTACGCGAATAAAAAAACGGCTGGCCCTGGGAATATCAGGTGAATTATGTACTGGCTGATTGCAGTCATCCTTTTTGTCGTGCTCATCGCGGCCGGGTATCTTTTGGCTGCCCAGGTGATCTACCCCCGGCGCTTTGGGTATGAAAAGACCTATACGATCGAAGTAGACAATGGGCGGCTGGATCCAGCGGAGTGGGCTGCCTGGGAGAAAGAAGAAATCTGGCTGCAGTCGCCTTTTGGATACTCGCTGCACGGCATGTTTTTTCCCCATGGCGCGGCCAAAAAGACGGTAATCCTTTCGCACGGCTTTACGTACACGTTGTTTGGCTCGGTTAAATACATGCGCATCTTTCGCGCACTGGGGTTTAACGCCTTCCTCTACGATAACCGGTATCACGGCCAGAGCGGCGGAAAGAACTGCACCCTGGGGTATTACGAGAAGCATGATCTGGAAACCGTTACCACCTGGGTGCAAAATCGGGTGGGGGCTGACGGGATCATTGGCACGCACGGCGAATCGATGGGAGCGGCGATCAGCATACTGCACGCTGCCATCGATCCGCGCGTGCAGTTTGTGGTGGAAGACTGCGGTTACGACCGCCTGGATGCGCTGCTGGCTTACCGCTCGCGCGCAGATTACCGCCTGCCAGAGTTTCCCTTTGTGAACCTTGCCAATGTGGTTGTCCGCATACTGACAGGCATGGATTTTCATCGCGTAGCGCCGGTGGAGGGAGCGCGCCAGGTAACGGCCCCGATGTTGTTTATCCACGGCGCGGAGGATGACTTTGTGCCGGTGAAGATGGTTCACGCGCTGTATGAGCAGAAGGTCCATGGGCCGCGGAAACTGTATATTGTCCCCGGCGCCGGGCATGCCCAGGCCTATAACGTCGATCCTGCCGGGTATGCGCGAGTGATCCGTGAGTTTCTGGCGGAAAACGGGCTGGATGGTTGAACCATCCGGCAGCCTGGATCAAATTCGCTGGAGCGGCCGCGTGAGTTGCCCGGCTACCGGCCCGTCAGCGCGATAATCTCGCGCAGCGTGCTTTCCAGGTTGGCCAGCGGCAATGCCGCGCCCCCGACCATCCATTCCGCGCCGCTCTTTTGGCTTTCGAAGCCTTCAATGCTGTACAGCCAATCCGGCTCCAGGCCCCGCAGGCGAACTTCTACCGGCGCGCCGGGCCTGCCAAAGGCAATCAGCACCCCGCGAGACCGGTCTTTGCTGAGATACTGGATTGCATTTTCCGCCACCCGGTACTGGTCGCCCTGCTGGATCACGCCGCGCAGGTCTTTATAACGCGCAATCCAATGCGCGGCTTCGGAGCGTTCCCCGGCGCTCCACGAAGGGAGATTACCGCCTATCCCCAGGCAGCCGCACATCGAAACGTGGAAGCGAAAAGCCAGGGGAATCTGTTCGCGGCCGGCATCAGTAACCCAGGCTTCCATTATGTTTGCCGGATAGGCCTGCGAGAACCCGTGCTGAATTTGCAGCCGCGCCAGGGCATGCGTATTGTCTGACGGCCAGACCTGGTCGGCGTAACGCAAGATACCCAGGTCTGCGCGCCCGCCTCCCCCCGAGCATGACTGCCAGACGACGCTGGGATGGCGGCGGCGCAGCTCACCCCACACCCGGTACAGGCCCTGCACGTAGCGCACCCACACTTCCCGCGGGTCGCCCGGGGCTCCGGGCCAGCCGGGTTCGCTGGCGTTGCGGTTCATATCCCACTTGATGAAGGAAATATTGTTTTCCACCAGCAGCCTGTCGATGGTTTCGATCAGGTATTCCTGTACATCGGCGCGCGCCAGGTTGAGGATCATCTGGTTTCGCGCCAGGGTGGGAACGCGGGTGGGATAGTGCAGAATCCAATCCGGGTGCGCGCGGTACAGGTCGCTGTCGGGGTTGACCATTTCCGGCTCGATCCACAGGCCGAAGTCCATGCCCAGCCGGTTGACGGTATGGATCAGCGGCCCCAGCCCGTCTGGAAATTTGGATTGGTCGGGCCGCCAATCGCCCAGGCCCGCTGCATCGTGATTGCGCCGGTGAAACCAGCCGTCATCGACGACGAACAGCTCCACGCCCATTTCCGCAGACATTTCCGCCAGCCGCGCCTGCGATTGCTCGTCTACGGCAAATAAGGTAGCCTCCCAGGAGTTGTACAGCACCTTGTGCAGAACCTGTCCGTGCGGCAGCAGTTCGGCGCGGATAAAGTCGTGCAAAATGCGGCTGGCAGCCCCAAAGCCATCTGGGGTGTAACCGGCGATGGCCGCGGGGGTGATGAACGTCTCACCAGGGCTTAGTTTCCAGGCAAAATCCCAGTCGTTGATGCCGAGGCTGGTGCGCGTAGTCTCGAAATTGGTCACTTCCGCGGCCAGCTTCCAATTCCCGCTCCACTGCAGCCCGCCAAACCACACTTCGCCCGCGGTTTCCGTCGCGCTGCCGTCGTCGAGCCGGAACCAGGGGTTATGATGGTGGCTGCTGGTAATGCGCCGGCTTTCCAGCACCTTTACCCCGGTGGTGAGCGGCTCGCGGACCAGGTGAAATTCATCATTCCATCGGCCAGTAAGGTGCGACAGGTGATAACTTCGACCGGCAGGCACGTGCCACTGCGCCGAAAAAACACGCTCCAGCAGCACCGGCTGGCTGCCCGGGTTGGTGATCTCTGCCCAGCGTTCAATCAGGTCGTACCGCGGGTGGACGCGGTAGCGCAGTGTCACCAGCAGTGGGTAATGCGCGTCGCGCAGGTGAATATCGACGCCATTCTCTACGCTCGCGCCAGAAACAAATTCCAGCAGCACGTCGCGGACGCCATCGACAAAGGTTGCTTTCAGGCAGGGCTCATGAAATCCCATTCCGCCGTAGGCCGGGTATTCTTCGGGCAAAATCTGCGCTGGGCCGTTAAAAGATGCCCAGCCGGTACTTTCGGCGGGTAAGGGGTAGTCCCCTGCGGGCCGGCGTTGGCCCCAATAGGCATGTACCAGCAGCCCCTGCGCATTGATCCCAAAAGTATATGCGCTGCGATCCGTTTCCAGAATCCAGTAGCGCGGACCAGTATCCATGATTCCCCTCTACATTTTCAGTACATCCCAGCGCGTGATGATGCCCAGCAGTTTCTCTTCAGATTTTCCGGTGTGGGTGATGAGCAGGGCTTCCAGCAGGCTGTTATGCACAAAGAAATTTTCAGCATCTATTTCGGTGGTTTCGCGTGGGATAAACTTGTAGTTCATGCGCGGTTCTTCGCGGTCGAGCACCTCAAGCGCGGTGACTTCTTCCAGCTCGATGAGGGTCATCACATGCGTGGTATGTTCTGCCAGCCAGCGGGTGATGCCGTTTTCGGTGAGCAGGCCCATGAACTTGCCGCGCCGGTAAATGGGAAACTGCGAAAATCCTTTTGTGTCGATCTGGCGCAGCACATCCGTCAGCCGGCTTTCGGCCTCGAAGGTGAAAACATCGCGTGCAAACTGGGGATACACGCGTTCCGGCGACTCGAATTCGTCGCGGATGCGCTCCATAGTCTCTACCACGGCGGGCACCGGCACCGACAGGTACTCGTACACTTGCTCGCGCTGGTGGACAACCGCGTTGCGCAGATCGCCCAACATGCGCAGGGTCTCCTGGTCTGTCCAGCGCGGGTAACGCGCAGCGAAATCACGGATGAGCTGCGAGAACGGAACACCATTATCCGCACTGAGCTTTTCACGCAGGTCGTGGTCAACGGTGTTATAAGCGGTAATAAATCGCTCAATCAGGTCCAGTTGTTCCTGAGTTAGCGTAATACGACGATCCACTGGCGAGCCCCTTTTCTGTTGGCGATATCTATCGATAGAATCGTACCAGAAAATTGGCGTTTCGCTGGCCGCAAAGCCGCCCTTCTATGCCAGGTTCTCCTGGCTGCGCTGGTTGATGCGCTCTACGTGAGCAGGCTCGAGCGCGTCGCCGAATTTCGTCTTTGGCATTCCGGCCTTTTTCGTCATCAGATCGGCATATTCGTCATCCTCCAGCATCGCTACGCAGCGCCCGATGCACGATTCGCCGTCGACAAACCGCCAGGGGAAGAATCCTACCGTCACCCGGCGGTTGACCAGCAGATCAATATCTCCGCCGAGGCATTCGGCATGGATAATGCCGTATGGGAACATTTCGATATGCATAAGCTGGTACTTGGTGTCGTCGAAAAATTCGGCCAGCGGCATGCCGTATTTCTTACGGAAAACGCGGTCCGCCTGGCGCGCCTGGCGCGGCATCCAGTCGCGGATGATGGTATTCATCGGGTGGTCAGCGCTGCCGCAGTCCACGCCGATCCAGCGCAATTTTTTGCGCTTCGCCCATTCGGCGAATTCCCGGTCCGGGCCGGGGTGCATGACCATGTAGCGCACTTCATTTGCGGTGGGCATATCCCAGCCAAAGTGATGGTAGCCGGTGTGGATAATCAGGATGTCGCCCTCACGCACCTCCACGCGCTCCTCGATCATCCGGCTGGTGTAGACGTCGTAATCGCCGCAAATATCGCTCAGGTCAACCACGGCGGCCTCGTGCACCAGGTAATCCATATCCAGCGAGGCGATATCTTTTCCTGGCGTGAAAAAGTGGATTTCGCCATCGAGATGCGTGCCCAGGTGGTTAGAGTGGGTGACTACCTGACCGTTGGCTCCATTGGGGGCCAGGCGTTTGAAGTACTTGACTTGCAGCGGTTCATAGGTGGGCCAGGGCGGCGTGGCAATCCCCAGCGGGATCGTGAGATCAAGGAATTTCATCGGACGCGTGCTCCTTTTTGGGTGGGATGAAAGATCAAACGGTATCTGGCCAGCAGCCGGGCAGAGGTTATGCCGGCCCGTGGACGATGCCTGCTTCCAGCATTGCCAGGTAAATCTTCTCGGCGGTGAAGGGTGGGCCGTCGAAGCGGATGCCGATCGCGTCATAGATCGCATTGGCGATGGCCGGGATCGTGGGCACCATCGAATGCTCACCAATGCCGCGCGCGCCCCACGGGCCATCATCCTGCGGGACTTCGACGATAATCGACTGCATCGATCGAGGAAGATCGGCGGCGGTGGCAATGCGGTAATCCACGAAGCTGGGATTGGCTACCCGGCCGTCTTTTAACTGCAGGCGCTCGAACAGCGCCGAACTGATGCCCTGGATCAGGCCGCCTTCCATTTGGGCTCTGGTCAGGTCTGGATTAATGGCTTTGCCCACATCAAAACTGGCGACCGCCTTGAGAATTTCTACCCGGCCGGTATCCAGATCGACTTCCAGATCAAACGCCTGCGCGCCGGTGGTGAAATGCACTACGGCATGATCGCCCTGCCCGGTTTCCGGGTCCAGCCCGGTGACATCGGTAGGCATAAAATTTCCTCGTCCGATAATCGGCCCGCCGATCCAGCCTTTGCCGTCTGGTTTAGGCAGACCTTTTACCGCGAAATCCTTGACCGGCATCTCGCGTTCGCTCTTATAAGAGATCACCGTGCCGTTGACGATGTCCAGGTCTTCCCGATTTTCGCCCCAGGCCTGGGAAATCAGATCCAGTACCTGGTCGCGGGCGTCGTGGGCAGCCTGGATGATGGCGTTTCCGGTGCTCCAGGTGATGCGGCTGGCGACGGTCTGCCATTCGTAGGGGCTGTAGCGTGTATCTACCGGCGTTGCCAGGCGCACGCTTTCGTAGGGTATGCCGAAGGCAGCCGCGGCCATTTGCGCCGCCACGGTAAACGCGCCCTGCCCGATATCCTGACAGCCCACCCCCAGGGTCAGCTTACCGTCCTCGGCCAGTTCAATCCAGGCGCTGGAACCGGCATTTCCGGGCATAGCCGGGGCTTTCCACATCAGCGCAAGGCCCTTGCCGCGGCGCTTATTTGGCGCGCTGGGCGGCGACTTGTGGCCCCAGCCGATGGCTTCGGCGGTCTTCTCCAGGCATTCGGTCAGGCCGGTGGGGTGCATCTTGCCGCCGGTGGGCAGGCTGCTGCCGCCTTTCAGGCAGTTTCGACGCCGGAACTCGACCGCGTCCATGCCGATCTGCTCGGCCAGTTCATCGATACATTGCTCCAGGCCCGCGTGCAGTTCCGGCATGCCAAAGCCGCGCATTGGCCCGCCCACCGGATGATTCGTATAGACACAGTAACTATCCGTGTGAATATTTGGCACTTCGTAGGGGCCAGTGCAGCTATAGCCAGCCGCGCGAGTGATGTTCACGCCGTACTCGGTGTACGCGCCGCCGTCCCAGTAGAAAGTATTCTCCATCGCCAGTAGGTGGCCGTCTGCGTCGCAACCTAGCTTGAAGTATGCCACCAGGCCCTGGCGAACAAAGGCGGTGTAAAACTCTTCTTCGCGGGTCAGCAGCAGCTTGACCGCATACCCCTTGACTTTTGTGGCAATGGCCACCGCCAGCGATTCCATGCTGACCCCGGCCTTGCTGCCAAAACCTCCGCCGACCAGCGGGGCGATCACCCGCATTTCGCTCTGGCTGATGCCCAGCGTTTCAGCGATCAGATCGCGCTGGGCAAATGGCGACTGCGAACTGTCCCACAGGGTGATTTCGCCAGTCTGCTCCACTCTGGCAATGGCGACGTGCGGCTCAATGGGCACATGTTGGATATGCGGAATATGATAGCGGCGTTCAATTACCGCTTTGCATTCCTTCCAGGCCGAGGTCACATCTCCCTTGCGAATCTTAAAATGATTGGATATGTTTGTGCGCGGTTTGGGCATGATAAAGCTTGCGACGGTATACTGTTCCAGGTCAGGGTGGAGCAGGGGCGCTCCGTGGCTGGCCCCATACTCCGGGTCGAGTACCGGCTCCAGCAGCTCGTACTCCACTTCAATCAGGCGCGCGGCGCGTTCCGCGATCTCATCGGTGACGGCGGCCACGCCCGCCACCGGGTCACCGACATAGCGAACCCGGTCGCGGCAGAAGATGTGCCGGTCTTTAAGATACAGGCCGATATACCCTGGAAAATCCTTGCCGGTGACGACGGCCTTCACCCCTGGCAGCGCCAGGGCTTTGCTGGCATCCACATGGATAATGCGCGCATGGGGATGCGGGCTGCGTACGATCCGCGCGTGGAGCAGCCGGTTGCCAAACTGGATATCGTCAGCATACTGCGCCGCGCCAGTAACCTTTTCGCGCGCGTCGATGCGCGGCATACTTTCGCCAACTGGGCTGAGTTTTTCTTTCGTACTTTTGTGGGGCATTGTTTGCCTCCTCAATAAAGCGCGCCGGTTGGGGTAGTCGGTCAGGATGCCGCTGCGGCCATGCGCGCGGCTTCCTGGATGCTTTTGATTATGCGTACGTATCCAGTGCAGCGGCACAGATTACCTACCAGTGCCTCTTTGATTTCCTCTTCGCTCGGGTTGGGGTTGCGGTTCAGCAGCGCCCGCGCGGAGATGAGAATACCCGGTGTGCAAAAACCGCACTGCACGCCGCCGGCCTGGATGATGGCATCTTGCAGCGGGTCGAGCTGCTGGTCGTGCGCCAGGCCCTCCACGGTGACGATTTCTGCCTCGTCGCATTCCACTGCGAGCACCATGCAGCTGTTCACCGGCTCGCCGTTGAACAGCACGGTACACGCGCCGCATTCGCCTGCCGAACAACCGTTTTTGGTGCCGGTGAGGGCCAGCGTTTCGCGCAGCATACGCATCAGCGTCATGTTGGAAGGCACGACCAGGCTCTCGCGGCTGCCGTTGACCGTCAGGTTGATTGTGTGCATCGCCATCTCTTCCTCCTGGAAAAAGGGGTGAGGATTTATGGATGTAGAGCCTGCCACACCTGGCTCAGCGCACTTTCGGTCAGGTTGCGCACCATCAGTTTGCGGTACCGGGCGCTGCTGCGAACATCGTCAATCGGCGCGCACTCTTCATATGCTAACTGCGCTGCCTGGCGGAATGCGTCGGGCGTGGCCGGGTGTTCCGCCAGGTAGGCTTCGGCGCGACCGGCCACCAATGGAACCGGCGCGACAGAGGCCAGGACGATGCGAAAACGATAACCCGATGGGCAGTCTGAGTTTGGGCTGCCCAGCGCCGCCAGCCCGACAATCGACAGATCGCTCAGGCGATTGCGGCCCAGCTTAAGGTACACCCCCGCGCAGCCAGGGGGCGGGGGCGGCAGGCACACCGCGGTCACGATATCCCCAGGCTGCAGCCGCGTCTTCCCCGGGCCCAGGAAGAAACCGGCCAGCGTTTCCCGGCGCGCTCCAGCGGTGCCGTGAATGCACAGGCTGGCGTCCAGCGCCAGACAGGCGCCAATGCTGTCACCCGCGGGCGAGGCGTTACAGATGTTACCGGCAATCGTGGCTCGCGTTCGCAGTTGATAGCTGGCCACCGAACGGCAGGCTTCGGCCAGCAGCGGATAGTGCGCCTGCACTTCCGGCGCGGAAATCACCGCGTTCATGCTGACCGCCGCCCCGATGATCAGCCCGGAAAGCGGGTCAAAGCGCAGGTCGCGCATGCCGTCCAGGTTCTTGACATCTACCAGGAACTTTGGCGGCAGCGCGCCATCGCGCATGCGCACGAAGACATCGGTTCCGCCAGAAAACGCGCGCGCCTCCGGTCCGTGTTCAGCCAGGAAATAGCTGGCCTCAGCCAGTGTTTTTGGCCGGATGTAGTCAAATTCGGGAAGCGTCGGATGCGGGATCGTGACCATCGCATTCTCCTGGAGCAAAACAGGCTTCTGATTTGCGTACAGTCAAATGAACCGCGAAAAACGACAGCGTGCGATGTGGGTGATTGGAGGTAGCTACATTATGACACAGAAAACAATTTTGCGATCCCCCACTGCGGATTGCGTGAGGTTCAATACGCCCAAAGCACAGCCATGACCGCGCACACGGCGGTGATCACCAGCGAAATCACAAACGTAACGCGCAGCACATTGGCCTCTTCGCCTATGCGCCCGATGGCTGCCGAGGCGTTTTGCAGCTTAGCCGGGGAAATGACTGAGGCCAGACCGCCGCCAATGCCGCTGGCCGCCGCCACCAGCAGCCCCACCGCGCCGATCTTTTCGGCGGTGGTCAGGTGCAGGTTGGTGAGCATGGCAATGGCCGAAGCCTCGGAGCCGCTGACGAACCCGGCCAGCAGCCCCAGGTAGGGCGCTACCAGCGGATAAAAATGTCCAAACGCCGCCGCGGAGGCGTTGGCCAGCACCGCCACCATATTCAGGCTGGGGTCCGCCAGTGACCAGTCTACGCCTTTGCCGGAGTGGTTGATGATATACGCGATGGCGAAAAATACCGCCGAGGCCAGCATGGGGCGCGGCGCGCGTTTGACCCATTTGCGCAGTGTATCGCCAAGCTGCTTGCGCGTGGGCTTGAGGAAAGGCAGCGCCAGCAGCGTGCTGACCAGGATCCAGAAGTACGCCTGCCAGAAAAGGCGCACTTTTTCCGGCGCGTCGGGGATGATTTCTACCGGCATAGCCAGTTTTGTAAAGGTGAGGGCGTAAAACGGCAGCGCGGGCAGGTTGACCAGCACGGCAAACACCACCAGGATGATCCACGGCGAAAGCGCTCTCCACAGCTCGATGCGTTTTTCCGCGGCGTGGTCGACTTCGTTCAGCACCGTCCGGTCGCGCAGCGGCTTGCGCAGCGCCAGCAGGTAAGCCAGCATCACCAACACCACGCCCAGGCCGGCAGCCACGCCCGTCAGCGGGATCAATTGGATGGCGTTCATGCCAATCGCGATGAACCCGGCAGTCAGCCCGGAGAGCAGGGCGGGCAGGATACCTTTCTGCACCAGGCTCCACTTGCCCACAATCCACAACATGCCCAAGGCAATACAGGTACTGATCACCGGCATGAATTGGGCGAAGAAGCTGCCCACGGCATTCACCGGTTGGCCGACCAGGTTGGAAAACACCACCACCGGCACGCCCAGCAGCGCATATGTGCACAGCGCGTCGTAGCCCAGCGCGGGCAGGGCGATGGCCACGAAGGACGAGTAGCCGAGCGCCAGCATGATCGGCGGCAAGATCGAAACCGGCGTCGCGCCCATGGCTGCCAGCAGCGTGCCAAACCCGACGTTGACGATCATGACCTGCACCACCTGATCGCGCGGGGCGATGGTC
Organism: Anaerolineaceae bacterium; assembly: GCA_036567625.1. Classification (GTDB taxonomy): domain Bacteria; phylum Chloroflexota; class Anaerolineae; order Anaerolineales; family Anaerolineaceae; genus CALDSL01. The sequence goes on from DATCUC010000291.1 coordinate 15,919, forward strand.
TTGATCAGCGCGACGATGCGCGCCAGCGCGCCGGTTTCGACCATGATAAAGACTTGCAGCAGCGATGTGGCTACCATCAGAGTGATGGGAAAGGACGCCACCACCCCCGACAGGCTGGCCCCAAGCAGAACGCCAGGCGGTGTGCGGAAGTACAACCCGGCCACCAGCCCGGCCACCAGCCAGCCGATCACCCCGGCCAGGTCAGCCGCCATTCTGCGCCAGACGAGCAAGATCAGAACAACAATGATGGGAAGCAGAGCGAGGAGAACAGAGAGTAAATTCACGACGGAGCTCCTGAAGTTGGACGCCTGAGATTGAATTGGGTGGACGCGGAACTCCTTCTATTTTCGCATAAGTGGTATGATCACACCATCCCCCTGCGCCCTTGAATAGGAGTAACCCATGCCCAAAGTACCCGTACTGATTGACTGCGATACCGGCACCGACGACGCAATTGCGATCGTTGCGGCTTTGTACTCTCCCTTGCTGGATGTGCGCGCAATTACTACCGTCGCTGGAAACGTGGCGCTCAAATACACCAGCCGCAATACGCTCAACCTGGTGCGCTACCTGGGATTTGATACCCGCGTGGCGGTTGGCGCGGCAAAGCCGATTTTGGGAGAAGGGCATTTATCAGCGGACGGTACGCACGGCGATACGGGGCTGGGCACGCTGGTGCTGCCTGATACCGCAGACGCCTTTTATGGCAAGAACGCGGTGGATACCATTGTTGAAGAGGCCCGCGCCTGGAAGGGTGAGTTGGTACTCATCCCGGTTGGCCCGATGACCAACGTTGCGCAGGCGCTGATGGCCTATCCCGATATCATCCCGCTGATCCAGCGCATCGTTTTCATGGGCGGGGCGATGATCGGTGGCAATGTCAGCCCAACCGCCGAGTTTAACGCCTGGGTGGACCCGGAAGCGATGAGCGTGGTGCTCAACAGCGGCGTTCCCTGCACGATGATCGGGCTGGACGTGACCGAAAAGGCCATGCTCAACCGCGCGGACACCGAATTTTTCCGCGCGTTGGGCACCCGCGCCGGGCAGGTAGTGGCTGAGCTACTCGATTTTATGCTCGTGCGCTACGGCCGGGGCGGCGAAGATGCGCTGATGCACGACGGGTTGGCGGTGGCCGTGGCCGCCATGCCGGACCTGGTGCGCACGCAGCGCTATTACGTCGACTGTGAATGCCGCGGCACGTACACCCGTGGGCATACCTACGTGGCGCGCAACCAGGTGATCTTCAAGAAGGGTGAGAAACCCGAACTGTGCGATGTGGCCCTCGACCTGGACCTGCCGCGCTTTAAGGACTTTCTGAAGACTACCATCGCTCGCAGCGCGGAGTGATCCGCGGCGCAGGAACAGCCGGAAGGAAACGCCTGTGGAAAAGAACCGTACCGCGCAAAACATCGCTCGCCAGACGCTGAGCGAACTGCACGATTTCATCCGAGTGGGAATGAGCGAAAAAGAAATAGAAACCCGGGCGCTGGAGATTATGACTCGCAAAGGCTCCAACGGCTGGTGGTATCACGGTATCGGCGCGCTGGTGCTGTTAGGAGAACGCTCGATCCAATCCATGTCGGGCCGGGATTATTTTGCCAGCGAGACAAATCGGGTGGCCGAAAATGATGTAGTGACAATTGACCTCGCGCCGACCGTAGACGGCTTTTGGGGCGATTACGCGCGCACAATTTTCATTGAAGATGGCAGGGCAGCCCCTGAAGACCAGCCGCGCACTGCGCTGTTTCGCCAGGGACTGGACGCCGAGTTATATCTGCACCAGAAGCTGCTGGAAATTGCCGCGCCGGAAATGACCTATGAAGAAGTGTTTTTCCGGCTGAATGCCGAGATCAGCGCGCTGGGGTTTGAAAACCTGGATGTGCACGGCAACCTGGGCCATTCGGTCGAGATGGATCAGGCGGACCGCATCTACCTGGAGCGGGGCAGCACGCGCATGCTGCGCGCGGTGGGCAATCCCTTTACCTTTGAACCGCATATTCGCCCGGCGGGTGGGGTTGTGGGATTCAAGCGCGAGGATATTTATTACTTTGATGCCGGCGGGCGCTTGCAGCGCCTATAAGCGCAAAACGCGTTCGACCTCTTCTTTCGAGACGGCCCCGGCGCGAGCGCCGAGCTTGCCGACGCAGATCGACGCCGCCGCGTTGGCAAATGCCGCGGCATAGGCAATGCCTTTGCCCAGCGACAGCGCGTACACGAAACTGCTGCAGAAGGTATCGCCTGCGCCGGTCACATCGACCACATCTACCGGATAGCCGGGCGAGCGCAGGGTTTCCGCGCGCGTGAAGACGATACAGCCATTTTCGGCCAACGTGACCACCACCAGCTCCAGGCCGTAACCGAGCAGGCGGTCGGCGGCGGCGCGGTAGTCCAGGTCGCGGCGGTAGCTGTCGAAGCCTACTTCATTGAAAAAGGCGATGTCCAGGCGCTGGTATCTTTCTTCGCTGCCATCGCGCACGTAATCCACGTCCAGGTCGTAGACCAGCTTTGCGCCTTGCGCGCGGCAGTAATCGATGATCGCGGCGCTGTCCATTTCCTCGCAACGCAGCGCGCCGATCTCGGTGGGCGTGGTGTATACAAATTCCGCGCCGGCTAGAAACTCTAGCTGCTCGCGGGTGATGTAGATGGCCTCAATTCCCAGCCGGGGGATGAAGATGGTATGTTCATCATCCACCAGAAAGATCATCGTCTTGGAATCGGGCAGGCGGTCGTCAAAAATCACCATCGAAGTGTCTACGCCGCTTTTCTCCAGGTCTTCGAGCAAAAAACGGGTGACCGGCCCGCTGTTGAGCATCGCCAGAAATTTGACATTCAGGCCCAGCGCCGCTGCCACGCAGGCCGCGTTAGCGATCATGCCGCCGGGTATGGCCGGGAGGGCATCCACCAGCGCCTTATCCTTGACCCCCGGCCAGGTATCGACCCGGTAGTATTCGTCCAGCGCAACATCACCGATATATACGCAATATTTCGGATTCAAGTTGACCCTCCCGGGAGTGGAAAATGATAGCCCACATGCAGTTCAATAGTACCGCGCATCTTGCGGGCGTCAAGCCTGTTGGGTGGTACGAACCAGTGTAATGACTTGCTTGACGACCACTGCTAACCTTTCTATAATAAATACAGCTTTTTGCGTCGGAACCCCTGCCGATTCATAACCGACAAGCTTCCATAGTGATTTCAGATGTATATCTTATGTTCAAGGAGGCATAAGCAGAGCGAGTTGCTTCGGTTCTTCAACTACATATATTCAGGGTGGATGGAACTCATTGGTTTTTCGTTTTTCGAATCATCCGGTTCAGAATTCATAAGGAGAAACCTCAATGGCGCAGAGAAGTGTAGCAAAGCAGCAAAGTTTTTGGAAAATCGACCGGCTTTCCCTGTTCTTGATCCCCATTGGCATTGCGATTAACTTCATTGGCGGCCAGATTGCGCTGCTGCTCAAGCTCCCGCTGTATTTGGACGCAATTGGCACGATCGTCGTTGGCGCTCTGTGCGGTTATCTGCCCGGCATCATCGTCGGCCTGATCTCCAACATTCTTAACTCGGTTTCCGACCCGATTACCCTGTTCTACGGAATCCTAAATATGCTGTTTGGTATCGCAGCCGCTTACCTGTCGCAGCGCGGCGTGTTCAAGAGCTTCGGAAAGACACTGGTCAGCGCGCTGTTATTCGCCTTCATTGGCGGCGGCCTCGGCTCGTTGATGACCTGGGTGCTGTACGGGTTTGATTTTGGTACCGGTGTCTCGTCGATGTTCGCCATTCCGCTGCATGAAAAGCTCGGGCTGCCCAAGTTCCTGGCGCAATTCAGCGCTGAATTCACGATGGATATCTTCGACAAGGTGCTGACGGTAATCGCTGCATTCGGTATCTTGAAGTCTATCCCCACGCGCTTCCTCGCTAAGCTGCCGCTCGGCAGAATTTATATCAAAGAAGAAGACCTGGCTCTGGAAGACGAATAACCCCGGCTCAGAATATGACGCCTTTGCGAGAGGATCCGCAAAGGCGTCATACCGCATGGAAAGAATCTGGCCGGACTGCTGGCCGAAGGATACCCGATTTTGCGAGCCGCCGGTTTGCCCGGCCGGACACTAAGGAGTTGGTATGGATACTGATTTTATAGACAGTTTCCGCAGGTATCAAAAGACCGGCAATTTTTGGGGCGATTTGAATCCGCTCACCAAATTGAACGTGTGCCTGGCGCTGGCGTTCTCGGCGCTAATCATGATGGACTACCGCTACGGTATTCCCTTGTGTATTCTGGTATGCATCATCGCCGCGCTGTCGGGAAAATTCATCGAATTCATCAAGCTGTTTGGACGGCTTTCGCTGATCATCATCGTCTTTGTCACTCTCATTCGCCAGATTGGAATGCGCACCGGCAACGTGACGCCCTTTATCAACGTTTTCGGTTGGCAGTGGTACCTGGAATCGTTTATCAAGGGCTGGAATACGATTACGTTTATTCTGGGCTTCTCGGGAAGCCTGCTCCTGTTCTTTACCACCACCACCATGCGCGATCTTATGTACAGCCTGGAACAGATCGGCGTGTCGCATGAAACTTCGTACATTATGCTGGCCTCGATGCAGAATATCGTCGATCTCAAACAGGCATCGGTGACCATTCTCGACAGTCAGAAATCGCGGGGCATTGAAGTGGAGGGCAATATTTTGGTGCGCGCCAAAGCATTTTTCCCAACCCTGGGGCCGCTGCTACTGGGGGCGATTGCGAGCACCGAAGAAAAGGTAATCGCCATGGACGCGCGCGCTTTCTCTGTCCACCGCAAACATACCTTCCTGCGCGAACTGGCTCCGGCCGGCACCGGGCAAAAAATCCTCATCGCCGCAGCCTGGATGGTAACACTGGCAACTTTGATCTATCGAGTATTCCTCCGGTAAAATTTTGCCGGGGTTCATTGTGTGTTAACAGCTTGTTCGCCATATCGGCAGAAACACAGCGGAGAAGCCATGGCAAAAATCGAACTGAGAAACGTAACCTATAAATACCCGTACACCAGAGGCTATGCGCTTAAAGATGTTACCCACAGCTTTGAGTCGGGGAAGTTTTACGGCATTATTGGCGAAAACGGCGGCGGAAAAACCACGCTGTGCAATCTCATCCGCGGACTGATCCCACATTTTTATAAAGGCAAGCTCCAGGGCGACGTGATTGTGGACGGCGTAGATATTCGCGATTGGGATTTGAACGAACTCTCGGCGCGGATCGGTTACGTGTTTGAGAATCCCTTCACGCAGATCAGCGGGATCAAGCCCACCGTGTTCGAAGAAGTTGCGATGGGTTTGGAAAACCTGGGCGTACCCAAGGAAGACATCATCCGCAAGGTGACCGAGGTCTGCAAGCAGTTGAAAATTGAGGACCTGATCAAGAATAACCCGAATGAGCTTTCGGGTGGACAGCGCCAGCGCGTGGCGTTTGCCTCGATCATCACCATGGACACGGATATGTTGATCATCGACGAGCCCACCTCACAGCTTGACCCCGAGGGCACGGAAGATGTGTTTGAAATCATCAAGACTCTAAAGGAGTCGAACCGCACCCTGATCCTGGTGGAGCATAAGATCGATATGGTGGCCGAGTATTGCGATGAGGTGATCGTGATGAACGAGGGCAGCATCGTTTTCTCCGGGCCGACGCACGAAGTGCTCAGCGACCCGGCCATCATGGAGTGCGGGGCGATGATGTCGCAGATTGCCATCTTTGGCCATGAAATGGCGAAGGCCGGAAAACCGCTGGAACGCATTCCGATCACGTTGGCCGAGGCAGTTGCATTGGTGAAGGCGCGGAGGTAAACCATGGCAATCGAGATCAAGAATGCGAGCTTTCAATATCCGAACGGTTTTCTGGCGATTGAGAATATTTCACTGACCATTCACGACGGTGAACGCGTGGCGATCGTTGGGCAAAACGGCGCGGGGAAGACCACCGCGGTGAAGATGATGAACGGGCTGAACAAACCCACCGGCGGCGACGTGATCATCGATGGCATCAACACCAAAGAGCGCACTACCGCGGCGATTGCCAGGATTGTGGGGTATGTCTTTCAGAACCCGGACGATCAAATCTTTAACCAGTCGGTTCAGGCCGAAATTGAGTATATGCCGCGTTATTTCAAGCTGCCGGAGAAGGAAATCGCGGAGCGGGTGAACTATGCCGTGGAACTGACCAATATCGAACGCTACCTCAAGACCAATCCGTATGATCTGCCGTACCCGATTCGCAAGTTCGTCGCCATCGCGGCGGTGATTGCCTCGCGGCCCAAGTACATGATCCTGGACGAGCCTACCGCCGGACAGGACAAGCACGGCCTGGAGCAGCTTTCGCGGCTGATCGACCGCCTGCAGGCCGATGGGGTCACCCTGCTGACGATCACCCATGATATGGAATTCGCGGTCAACAACTTCCACCGCGTGGTGGCGATGGCGCATAAGAACATCATCGCCGACGGCACGCCGCAGGACGTTTTCTGGAACGAAGCCGTGGTGGCCGAGGCAAAGATCAAAAAACCACTGATCGGCGAGCTGGCAAAACAACTGGACCTGGATGGAAAGATTCTGTTCAGCGACGAATTGGTTGCGCGGTTATAAATAGAGGTTGAGCATTGAGATACCTGGTCACAGGCTGCACGATTATCAACGACATGATCTACGCGGACGGCAGCCGGGCAGACGGCTGCCTGGGCGGTGCAATCTATGCCTTGAACGGCATCAAGCCGTTCACCGATGATGTGCTGATGATCACCACTGCCGGCGCGGATTTTGACGCGTATTATGGGCCGTATTACCGCGCCAACGGGCTTTCCATGGCTGGAGTGCAGATTGTTCTGCCCAAAACGCACTACAACACCCTGGAATACCACCCGGATGGGCGCTGGTGGGAGTACTCTAAATACGGGCCGGCGTTTGAGGCCGAGTGGTGGCCGAAATCGCATATCCGCGCGGAGTATGTAGCCCGTTTTGCCGACCAGACGACGCGCGGCATATACTTCGAATCGGGCGTGCGCGAAATGGTTTGGAAAGAGCTCGACCGCATCCGCGCTGCCGCGCCAAATGCCGCGGTGATGTGGGAACTGCTGACCGCTGATACTGCCGACGAACAGCGCAAACCCGATGTGCTGGCGCTGATTCAGGCGGTGGATGTGTACTCAATCAACTTGCCCGAATCGATGAACTTTTTTGGCACGCGCAGCGAACAGGAATCGATCGAAGCGATCTGCGCGCTGGGGAAACCGTGCTTCTTCCGGGTTGGGGAAAAGGGCGCATATATGATCCAGGATGGTCGAGCCTGGTTTGCACCGGCGGTGGGCGTAGAAAACAGCGTAGATGCCACCGGCTGCGGCAACTGTTCAACCGGCGCGGCGCTGTATGGTTTTTGCGAAGGCCACCACCCACTCAGAACGGCGGTGCTGGCCAACCTGGCCGCCGCGCTTAACGCCCGGCAATATGGGCCGTATCCATTGTTCACCGCTGACCTGCGCGCGGAGTTGTTCGCCAGAGCAGACGCGGACTTTAACCGGTACCTCGAGGAACAAACATGTTCTTAGAAATCTTCTCAAACCGTAAACCGGTGCTGGCAATGCTGCATTTAAAGGGCGAAACCGCTGATGAACGCCTGCAGCGCGCGATCCTGGAAGCCGATATTTATGCTGATTGCGGCGTGGACGCGATGATCGTTGAGGATTATTACGGCGATGCCGAAGACGTGGAACGCGCGCTGGCATATTTGTCAAAGGAGCGGTCGGGATACGTACTCGGCGTGAACGTGCTGGATAATTTCGCGCTGAGCTACGAGTTGGCCCAGAAATACGGCGCGAAGTTTATGCAGGTTGATTCGATCTGCGGCCACCTGGATCAATCGCACGAGCCGGCCTACTTTGAAATGGTCGACCGCTACCGGCAAGATCGTAAGGTGGCGGTGATCGGCGGGGTGCGTTTCAAATACCAGCCTTATCTCTCCAACCGCAGCCTGGAAGAAGACCTGAGCATTGGCATGCAGCACTGCGACGCCATTGCCGTGACCGGATCGGGCACAGGGATCGTTACTGACACAGAGAAAATCCGCCAGTTTCGCGCCATCATGGGCGCCTTCCCCCTGGTGGTGGCGGCTGGAATGACCAAAGAAACCATCGCTGAAAAGATGTCCATCGGCGACGCGGCCATTGTGGGCAGCACGTTCAAAGACACGCGCAAAGACACCGGCGATGTTTCCGCGGCGCATGTGCGCGAGTTTATGGACGAGGTGCGCCGCTGTTTCCGTTGAGCGTTTATCGATAAAGCGCCAGGTCGCCCACGCCGGTGCGCTTTGAAAAGCCCCAGCGGCTGGCCAGGCAGCCCGCGGAAAAACCTTCGCGTACCAGCGTGCCGTCAAATGCCACCACGTGGCCGTTGACCAGTGTGTACACCGCCGCCTGGCTGAGCGGGTCAGCGACGGTAATATTCGCCAGCGCGCCGGCGCCCAGATGGCCGAGCGCGTCAGCGAAGAAGCGGTTGCCAGTGCGCTCGGCCAGCAACTGCGCCGGGTTGCAGGTCATGGTTGCCACCGCGGCGGACAGCGAGAGCACGCCTAAACGCGCCAGGGTGAAGATGCAGGGCAGGTTATCCGTGGTGCTGCCAAAGCCCTTCATCGTCGAGCCACTCTGTCCGTCTGAGATGATCACGTTCACCTGCCCGTCTTGCAGCGCGCGGTAGGCCAATTCCTGTGCGCCGGGCTGGATCTTCAGACCATCGCGCCGGCCGCGGTTTTCAAGCAGCATAGACGAAACAAACTCGGCGGTGATGGCCTCGCCGTCTACCAGGGCCAGTACAGCCC
>DATCUC010000292.1:0-2923 GCA_036567625.1 Anaerolineaceae bacterium
CGACCACAGCGCCAGCGTGGGAATGGTTGTCCGCTGCGCGGCCGCCTGCGTCGGCGGGCGGGTGGGCACCAGTGCATACCCCTGCGCGCCGCGCCAGGCATTGTCAAGCCCGGTAGTGTCGAACCCGTAGACGGCCAGCAAAGCCTCATCCGCGGTCAACCCGGCCTGGATATTTGCCAGCAGATCGTGGCTCTTTTCCGGCCCGTATTCGTGGACTAAGAAGCGGACCACTTCGCCGCTGTGCACGTACGACAGGTCAGCCCGCGCCGCGCCGGCCGCGAAACCTTCGGCCAACTGGTTCAGCGGGGTCAGGGAGCCGTCTTGCAGCGCGGATTTCAACGCGTTAAGGTCCACCGGGCTGGCATCGCCTTCGGCGTACACCGAAATGCCCTCGGTCAGCCAGGTGGGCACGCGGCCGCCAACGCAGTTGTAGGTCAGCGCGCCGGTGACCAGGTGGGCCAGTTCGTGCGGCACCACTTCCTGCGCCCATTTTTCCTGGCCGGGCGCGAGGCCAATAATCACCACCCCGTAATCCGAAAACGCCAGCCCGCCCGACCAGTCCGGCAGCGCCAGGATTGCGCCCTGCATGGCCGCCGCGGAAGGATAGAGGATCAATTGAATGTCCTCGCCCGGTTCAATCCCCGCGTCCTGGGTCAGCCGCTCCAGGCTGCTGCCGGCCAGCCTGAGGATCGACCAGGCAAAATTGCTGTCACCCTCAGTCCAGCGCAGGGTAATATTCTGCTGGCGGATCTCGCGCCAGGCGTAGGTCGTGTCTTCAATCCGCGCGGTTTTCCTTTGCGTCAGCAGGGTGGCTCCATTGTCATCGACAATTTCCCACTGCCACCAGATTTCCGCGCCGGGGGGCACGCTGCCGCTGCGGTAAAAATCCCAATCCCAGTGCAGGTCCACCGTCCGCGCCGCGGAAAAGGTCATCACCTGGCGCACGGTGCTCTCCAGGCAGTTCCTGCCATTCGTGCCGTACAGCAGGGTGATCGCACGAATTCTCGCGCTGCTGCTGGCGTTGAGTTGAAAGCGAATGCCGCCAGGCAGCCGCATTTCGACGCGGTTCGCGCTTACCTGGATCGCGGTTTGCGCGCGAACCGGCGCAGCCGGGATAAGAAATGCCACCAGCAGCCCAAAAATAACCAGGATTTGTGTAATTATATCCACGCGACTCGTGATGCGAGAAGAAGTGGAAGGTTTCAAAGCGACGCTCCCTCGATGGTTCTATTCTTTTGTTTGCAGGGAAAACAAAAAGTAAGGGGAAATTCTTATAAAGGTGTACGTATCCCACCACTTATAAAAGTATAGCGGTTGTCTATTCAGCGACAAGCGCTAAACGGCTATTTATGGGTATGACAAACGTATGCTTCAACGCTTGAAAGGAATAGCGCGCCATCGCATTCCGCGCAGCGTATAATGAAAGCACCTACCGTTCCCATTCAGGAGAAATCCCATGTCTATGTTAGAAGTCACCCATGCCAGCACCATCCGCTGGCTGCTGGACAACCCCGAGCCCGCGGTGCGCCTTTTGACCCTGCGCGACCTGCTCGACCGGCCGGCGGACGACCCCGAACTGCGCGAGACGCGGGCTGCCGCCCACCAGAGCGGGGCGATTGCGCTGATTCTGAACGCGATGCAGCCTGAAGGCTACTGGGAAAAGGCCACCCCAGGCTACGGCCCCAAGTACAAGTCTGCGGTATGGGCGCTGCTGCTGCTGGCGCAGTTAGGCGCAGACGTGGACAGCGACCCGCGCGTGCGCACGGCCTGCGACTATCACCTGGATCACGGCCTGTCGGTGGGCGGGCATTTCAGTTATAACGGCGCGCCCGGCGGCACGTTCGACTGCCTGCAAGGCAACATGTTGTGGGCGCTCGCCCGGCTGGGCTGCACCGATCCGCGCCTGGACGAGGCCGCGGCGTGGATGGCGCGCAGCAACCTGGGCGAGGGCATGGCTCCTAAAACCGAGAAACACGCCGTCGACCGGTACTACGCCTATAAATCCGGGCCGGGGTTCCAATGCGGCGCAAATGCCAACCAGCCCTGTTCCTGGGGCGCGGCCAAGGTGATGCTGGCCTATTCGGCGCTGCCGGTCGACCGGCGCACCCCGCTCATCGAGCGCGCGATTGCGCAGGGCGTGGAATATTTCTTCTGCGTGCCGCCCGAAACCGCCGCCTGGCCGGTAAATGCAAAAGACTGGCCCAACGCCGGATGGTGGAAGCTGGCCTTCCCGGTCTTCTACATCACCGATCTGCTGCAGGTGGCCGAAGCGCTGACCGGCCTGGGCTATGCGCGTGATCCGCGCCTGGCCGGGTTGATCAACTGGGTGCGCAGCAAGCAAAATGCCGCCGGCCAGTGGCCGCTGGAGTACAACTACGGCAGCAAAACCTGGGGCCGCTACGGCGCGCTCAATAAGCCCAACCCATACGTCACCATCCGCGCGCTGCGAGTGCTAAAAGACGCCGGAGAGGAAAATCTCGCGTAGTCGGGATCGGCCAGCGTTACTGCCCGCTGAAATACCGCTGCCAATCGTCTTCGCGCACCAGCGCCAGGCCGAAAGCATCTTCCAGCACCACGCGGTAGCCGGGCAGACGGTTCTCCCCGGCGGCCACGTACACCTTTTGCAAGGCGGCCATATTGCCCGGGTTGATCGCTTCGGCCAGGGCATCTGGCGCGGAAAACTGCTCAATATTGGCCCGCTCCAGCAGGATTACATCCGGGTTCAGCTCGCGCAGGTAGGCTTCGTCGGCCAGATCCCAGCGCATTTCCACGCGGCGGCCCGGCGCGGGGGGCGCGTAGGCTTTCCAATCCCGGTAGATCACCAGGTCGCGCCCGGTGAGCCGGGGCAGCACTTCGCGCTCAACCCTCACCCCAAACTGCAGCGCCGCCGAATCGCGCTCTTTGTCGACCTGGGCAGTATACA
>DATCUC010000293.1:0-4193 GCA_036567625.1 Anaerolineaceae bacterium
TTCCGCGCCGGTGATCGCCGGCAGCGCAGCGGCGTTCAGCCAGGGGTATTTCGACCTGCTGCCCGCGTTGGCCGCCCTGCTGGGCGCGTTGCTGCTGCAAATTGGCGCAAACTTTGCCAACGATGTTTTTGATTACCAGAAGGGCGTGGATACCGCCGAGCGCATGGGCCCGCTGCGCGTCACTGCCGCCGGGTTGGCCGCCCCGGCCCAGGTGAAAACCGCCATGTGGATCACCTTTGGACTGGCCGCGCTGTGCGGCGTGTACCTGGCTCTGCATGCCGGCTGGCCGGTAGTCGCTATTGGGTTGCTTTCGATCATCACTGCCATGGCCTACACCGGCGGCCCCTACCCGCTGGGATATCATGGCCTGGGTGAAGTGGCGGTGTTCGTGTTCTTTGGGCTGGCAGCGGTATGCGGCACGTATTATGTTCAGGCGCTGCGGCTGGATGCCATCGCCGGGTGGATCGCCGTGCCAATGGGCCTGCTGACGGTGGCGATTCTGGTGGTTAACAACCTGCGCGATTACGCCACCGACCGCGCCAGCGGCAAGCACACCCTGGCGGCACGCTTTGGCGAAGATTGGACGCGCAAGGAATACCAGGTGGTAGTTGGCGCGGCATACCTGGCGGTGCTGGGCATGTGGCTCAGCGGCGCGGCCTCGGCCTGGGCGCTGCTGACCTGGATCACCCTGCCGCTGGCCTTTCAACTGCGCGGAAAGATCTACACGCTGCGCGGGCGGCCGTTGAATGCTGTGCTGGCGCAGACCGGGCAGCTTGAACTGTATTTTGGGCTGGCATTCGCCGCCGGGATGATCGCCCAGGTTCTGTTCGCCTAGCTGCGGATCAACCGGCAAACTGCCAGGGTGAAATGCGCCGTTCCAGCCAGTCGACGGTGAAGTACAACCCCAGGCCCAGCACGCTCATCGCCACCACCCCGGCATACATCGCCGGGTAATTGAGCAGCGTGCTGCCGTTCAAATAGATATAGTAGCCCAGGCCCTTCTCGGTGGCGAACAATTCAGCCACGTACAGCACCGCCACGGCTGTGCCCACCGACTGGCGCAGCGCGGTGAGGATGGCCGGCAGGCTGGCGGGCAGGTAGACAAAGCGGAACAGCGCCCGCCGCCCGGCCCCCAGGCTGCGCACGCTTTGGATCAACTCGGGGCGCAGCGCCGCCGAATGGTCGCGCACCAGCACCAGGATCTGGAAGAACAGGATCAGGAAGATAATCACAATCTTTGACAGGTTGCCAATCCCCAGCAAGAGCAGTACCACCGGCACCAGCACCACTTTCGGAATGGGATACAGCAGGTAGACTACCGGCGAAAAGATAGCATTCACCCGTTTCGATTGGCCCATCACCAGCCCGGCCGGGGCGGCCAGGGCAATGGCCAGCACGGTGCTGGCGACCACGCGCCACAGGCTGGCCAGGAAATGCAGGATCAACCCATTGCCCAGTTCGCGCCATAACGTGACTGCTACCAGCAGCGGACCGGGCAGTACCGGGCGGTTGATCAGCAGCGCGGCGATCTGCCAGACTGCCAGCACCGCCAGCGACGCCCACAGCAGGTCGCGGCGCTTCATGCTTCCCCCAACCGCGCGCGCAGTTCGCGGCATACCTGGCGGTAATCGTCACTGTCGCGGTAATTCGGGCGCAGCGCGCCGGGATTTTCGATCACCACCGCGGCCCCACGGTTGGGCGGCCGGCTGAGGAGCAGGATTTTCTCACCCAGCACCGCGGCTTCTTCGATGGCGTGGGTAACAATAATCAGCGTCAGAGATTGTTCGACGCTCAATTCCAGCGTCAGGCGCTGCAGGTTTTCACGCGTGGGCGCATCCAGCGAGGAGAAAGGCTCATCCATCAGCAGCAGGTCGGGCTGGAGCGCCAGCGTGCGCGCGATGGCCGTGCGCTGGCGCTGCCCGCCCGAAATCTGCCCGGGGTATTTGTTTTGAATTTCCGCCAGCCCCAGCCGTTCCAACCACGCGCTGACGTCGGTGGCCGGCTGATAACCCAGCGGAGCGTGCGTTCCGTCCGGCCCATAGAAATTGCGAATGCGCAGCCCCAGCGCGGCATTCTCCCGGACGGTGGCCCAGGGCATCAACCCGTATTCCTGGATGATAAAGCCGGTGCGCGGGCGCGGACGGACGATTAGCTCGCCATCCACCCGGATTTCCCCCGCGTTGGGGAAGCGTAGTCCGTCCACCAGGTAGAGCAGCGTGCTTTTGCCGCAGCCCGATGGGCCGATCACCGCCCAGGCTTCGCTCCGGTTCACCTGCCAATCGAAATCCGCGAAGACCGGCTCGCCGTGCAGGTAACTGAAGGTAACGTGATCCAGGTGCAAAAATGGCTGGGCGGCCATCATGGCTTAGGGCAAAAACTCCGCGGTGATCAGGTTGGCGTAGTCGATGTCTTTCTCGATCAGTTTCTTTTCTTTGGCCCAGGCCAACACATCCGCGAATTGGGCCTCGCTGGGCACGCCGGCAGTGACAAACTGCGGCACGCTGAACTTGCCCTCTAACGGCGCGGGTACAATTTGCAGGTCGACCAGCGTCTTCTGGTACTTTGCCGGGTCAGCGTTGATCAGCGCAACCGCCTCTTCGATGGCGGCCAGGAAAGCCCGCACGGCTTCAGGGTGCTCATCCAGCACCTTCTTGCGGAATGTGATTGTGCTGTGGCTGTATTCGGGATACTTGCTATCGTCCAGCACCGGGACGGCGCCCTGCATGATCGCCAGCGTGGTCAGCGGTTCGGGCAGAACGGCGGCTTTTAATTCACCGGAACTCAGCAGCGCCAGCCGGTCGCCCAGGCTGGGCACCGAAATGGTCTGGATCTCCGTGGGGGTCAGCCCTTCTTTTTGCAGCATCCGGTCGTTGATATAAGCGATCACTGTGCCGTCTGAAATTCCCACCGGCACGCCTTTCAGCCCTTCCACGCTGGTGATGCCGCTTTGCTTGGAAGCCAGGATGCTGAACAGGTGCGAATCCGGGGTAGCGGTGCGCGCATAGCGCACAATTTGCACCTGCTGGCTGTCTTTGTTGTACAGCAGCCCGGTTAGTACTTCGCTGATCATGCCGTCCGCGCGTTCCGCGGCAATTAATTGGTCACGCTCCGGCGCGGAACCGACCGGAATAATCTCCACGGACACGCCGTGCTTCTGGAACAGCCCCTCTTCTTGCGCCACGTACATGGGCAGCGCTTCGAGGATGCGCAGCGTGGCAAAGCGCAGCGTTACCGCTTCGGCGGGAGCAGTGGTGGTCACAGCCGCGGGGGTTTGCGCGCAGGCAGCCAACAAAATGCTGGTAGCCAGAAAAAGTGCCAATATTCTGTACAGACGCATTTTCTTTTCCCTCCCATGGTTTTGATTTCAAGGCGATTATAGCAGAGCGCGCCTGAGTCCGGGATAGTTATCAATCGCTTTACAGATACTCTACAGCCTTCCGATTCAGGCCGGGCCAACTTGACACCCCCAAACGGGCGTGCTAAATTAGAGAACAAGGTCGGGGTAACCCTTTCCCAATCTTTCGAACAGTACGATTTCTTGAATAAGGAGTGCAGCCTTGACGAAATCCCGCACCCAACTGATGGTGGAACGCTTGCGCGAGCTTCAGGCGTCTTCACCGGATATTGAAGCCTCCGCCGTTGTCAGCCTGGATGGCCTCACCATTGCCTCGGCACTCCCCCAGGGGGTAGAAGAAGACCGTGTTTCGGCTATGTCGGCAGCCATGCTTTCACTGGGCGAACGCATCGCCAGCGAGCTTGGCCGCGGTTCGCTGGATCAGGTTTACATTAAGGGCCAGAACGGCTACGTGGTCCTTATGTCTATTGGTGAAGACGCCGTGCTGACGGCGCTGGCCCGCGAACAGGCCAAACTGGGCCTGATCTTCCTGGATATGCGCCGCGCGGCCGAAGCTCTTACGAAGCTGATCTAAAAGCGGCGGATATTATGGAACATATCGAACCCAGTGGTTTATACTACTCCAATAAGTTCGCGCGTATCGCCATCATTGCCATCGAAGACGTGATGGGCAAGAACGGCGTCAATGCCATTCTCAACCTGGCCAATGTCGCAGAACTGATCGACAACTACCCGCCTGATAACCTGGAGCGCCAGTTCGATTTCTCCAAGTTTTCGTCCATTTTCGGCGCGCTGGAAGAAATGTACGGCCCGCGCGGCGGGCGCGGCCTGGCGCTGC
>DATCUC010000294.1:0-20441 GCA_036567625.1 Anaerolineaceae bacterium
TAGCTGATGATCTTGGTGATCACACCGGCGCCAACCGTCAGACCACCCTCGCGGATAGCGAACTTCGAACCCTGTTCCAGCGCGACCGGAACGATCAGTTCGACTTCCAGGTTGACATTGTCACCCGGCATTACCATTTCCACACCTTCCGGCAGCTTGATCGAGCCGGTCACGTCCATGGTGCGGATGTAGAACTGCGGGCGATAGCCGTTGAAGAACGCCTTATGCCGTCCGCCTTCTTCCTTCTTCAGCACGTACACTTCGCTCATGAACTTCTTGTGCGGCGTGATGCTGTTCGGCTTGGCAATGACCATGCCGCGTTCCACGTCGGTGCGTTCAATGCCGCGCAGCAGCAGACCCAGGTTGTCGCCCGCCGTGCCTTCTTCCACAATCTTGTGGAACATTTCCACGCCGGTCACCACCGAGCTCATGTCCTTCTCGCGCAGGCCCACGATCGTTACCGGTTCGCCGACCTTGATGTGTCCGCGGTCCACGCGACCCGTCACCACCGTCCCGCGACCCTTGATCGAGAACACATCTTCGACCGGCATCATGAACGGCTTTTCCGTCTCGCGCTGGGGCAGCGGAATGTACTCATCCACCACCCGCAACAGCTCTTTGATCGGCGCGTATTCCGGCGCGTTCGGGTCCGTCGAGGTGCTCTCCAGCGCCTTCAGCGCCGAGCCGCGCACGATCGGGGTCGTGTCCCCCGGGAAACCCTGCTTCGTCAGCATTTCGCGCAGTTCCAGCTCTACCAGCTCCAGCAGCTCCGGGTCGTCCATCATGTCGGTCTTGTTCAGAAAGACCACGATCGACGGCACTTCCACCTGCTTGGCCAGCAGCACGTGTTCGAACGTCTGCGGCATCGGGCCGTCGGGGGCGGCCACCACCAGAATGGCGCCGTCAACCTGCGCCGCGCCGGTGATCATGTTCTTGATGTAGTCGCGGTGACCGGGCATGTCGACGTGCGCGTAGTGGCGGTTCTCGGTCGAGTATTCCACATGGGCAATGTTGATCGTGATGCCGCGCGCTTTCTCTTCCGGCGCGTTGTCGATCTGATCGTAGGCGCGGTATTCCGCGTTGCCCAGAAAACCACAATACTTGGTGATTGCAGCCGTCAACGTCGTCTTGCCGTGGTCAATATGACCCATGGTGCCGATGTTCAGATGCGGCTTGCTTCGGTCAAATTTCTGCTTCGCCATGATACCAATTTCTCCTTGAGTATCTACGTTTGATGATGAAATAATACCGCTTTACTGGTTGAGAACCTTCTGCGTCACCGATTCGGACACCGGCGCGTAGTGGTCAAATTCCATGGTGAACACACCACGGCCCTGGGTGCCCGAGCGCAGCTCTGTGGCATACCCAAACATTTCCGCCATCGGCACCTGCGCGCGAATCGCCTGAGCGTTGCCCGGCCGCGGTTCCATCCCCAGGATGGTGGCGCGGCGCGAGTTCAACTGGCCCAGAACTTCGCCCAGGTACTCTTCTGGCATGACGGCTTCCACGCGCATGATCGGCTCCAGCAGCACCGGCCCACCCTTCTGGCAGGCTTCTTTGAATGCAAAAATTGCCGCCATCTTGAAGGCCATTTCGCTCGAGTCGACTTCGTGGTACGAACCGTCGGTCAGCGTCACGCGCACGTCAGTGACCGGGTAACCGGCCAACACGCCGCTTTCGCTGGCTTCTTTGACACCCTTCTCCACCGCGGGGATATACTCGCGCGGGATGGAGCCGCCAAAAATTTTGTTTTCAAAAACAACGCCATTGCCGCGTTCGACCGGTTCGAGATTGAAAACCACGTGACCGTACTGGCCGCGACCGCCGGTTTGCTTGGCGTATTTGTAGCTGTATGAATTGACCGGGCGCGAAATCGTCTCGCGATATGCCACGCGCGGGCGGCCCACATTCGCCTGCACGCGGAATTCGCGCAGCATGCGATCCACCAGCACGTCGAGGTGAAGCTCGCCCATGCCGGAGATCACGGTTTGCCCGGTATTCTCATCGGTTTGCACGCGGAAGGTAGGATCTTCTTCCGACAGCTTGCGCAGCGCTTCAGCCATCTTATCCTGATCAGCGGTAGTCTTGGGCTCAATCGCCACGGAGATCACCGGCTCGGGGAAGCTGATCGCTTCCAGTTCGATGGGAGACTGCGGGTCGCACAGGGTGTCGCCGGTGAAGCTCTCTTTGAGCCCCAGAACGGCGGCAATATCCCCGGCATTGACTTCCTGGATATCCTCGCGGCGATCGGCGTACATGCGCAGCAAGCGGCCAATGCGCTCGCGTTTGCCTTTCGACGAGTTGTAATACGTCGCGCCGGAAACGATCTTGCCCGAATACACGCGGAAGTACGACAACCGGCCCACGTACGGATCGGTGACAATTTTGAACACCAGGGCGCTCATTGGTTCGTCATCAGAAGCCAGGCGCTGCACTTCTTCATCGGTATTGGGGTTGGTTCCGCTCACCGGGGGGATATCATCGGGTGAAGGCAGGTAGTCGATGACCGCGTCGAGCACAACCTGCACGCCCTTGTTGCGCAGCGATGAGCCGCAGAACACGGGGGTAGTCATGCTGCCGATCACGCCGCGGCGCAGCGCCGCTTTCATTTCATCGACCTGCAGTTCTTCGCCTTCCAGATATTTTTCCAGCAGGGTATCGTCCAGTTCAGCGATCTGCTCGACCATCTTCCCGCGCGCTTCTTTGGCAGCTTCCAGAAGGTTCTCCGGAACTTCACCATAGCGGGGTTCGCGGCCGGCTTCGTCTTCCCAGTAGATGGCCTGCATGGTCAGCAGGTCGACAACACCGGTGAACGACGCCTCGCTGCCGATGGGCAGTTGCATGGCGATGGGGTTAGCGCCCAGGCGCTCGCGGATGCTTTCGATCGTGCGCTCATAGGATGCGCCGATGCGGTCCATTTTATTGGCGAAACAAATCCGCGGAACGCCGTAGCGATCAGCCTGGCGCCACACAGTTTCGCTTTGCGGTTCTACGCCTTGCACCGCATCGAAAACCACCACGCCGCCGTCCAGCACCCGCAAGGAGCGCTGCACTTCAGCGGTGAAATCGATGTGGCCAGGGGTGTCGATCACGTTGATCTGATACCCCTTCCATTCAGCCGAAACCGCAGCCGATACAATGGTAATACCGCGTTCGCGTTCCTGGACCATCCAGTCCGTCACAGTGGTACCTTCATCCACCGATCCGATACGATACGTCTTACCAGTGTAAAACAAAATACGCTCGGTAGTCGTAGTCTTACCGGCATCAATGTGGGCAATGATCCCAATATTTCGGTACCGCTCTAACGGATATTGTCGTGCCATAATACCAATCCTGTTTCTTCTCTCGCCTCAAAGACTACATGCGGTAGTGAGAGAAGGCGCGGTTGGCTTCAGCCATCTTGTGGGTCTCTTCGCGCTTGCGCACGGCAGTACCCTGGTTGTTGGCCGCATCCAGAATTTCGCTGGACAGTTTTTCGGCAAACGAACGTCCCGAGCGGGATTTGGCGGCATCGATGATCCAGCGCATGGCCAGAGTCATGCGGCGCGAGCCGGGGACTTCCATCGGAACCTGGTAGGTAGCGCCACCAACGCGGCGAGGACGGACTTCCATCACCGGGCCGACATTGCGCAGAGCCTGATCCAGAACCTCAGCCGCGTTGCGGCCGGTTTTTTCGCCAACAATATCCATCGCATCGTACATCAGGCGGGTGGCAACACTTTTCTTGCCGCGGCGCATGATGCGGTGCACAAAGGAAGTTACGTACATGTTATTGTAGCGAACGTCGGGGAGATTTTCCCGCTTTTCGGGCTTATTACGTCGAGACATGCAAATTTCTCCGTGTCAATTCTTGAATTGCTTATTTGGGCTGCTTAGCGCCGTATAAAGAGCGGCTCTGGCGGCGTTTGGCAACACCGGTCGTGTCTAACGTACCGCGGACAATGTGGTAGCGAACGCCGGGCAGGTCTTTCACACGACCACCGCGGACCAGCACCACGGAGTGCTCCTGAAGCTGGTGACCTTCACCGGGAATATACGCGGTGACTTCGATGCCGTTGGTCAGGCGAACGCGGGCGATCTTGCGCAGCGCCGAATTCGGTTTCTTGGGGGTCATGGTGCGCACGACGGTGCAAACACCACGCTTCTGCGGAGAACCCTCGTCATGGCGCGTGCGGCGCTGTTTCATGGTGTTGAGGGTGTACAACAAAGCAGGCGACTTGCTCTTCTGCTTTTTGGCCGTTCGGCCTTTGCGGATCAACTGGTTGATTGTGGGCACGCTATTTCTCCAAAAAAGTTTCCTGTGTCTTACAAAGACGGTTACGATTGCGGTTGCTTTCCCAATAAGGGAGGCCATCCTGGCTTGCGATGGCCTCACCTCAGATGGGCAAGGTGCTTTTTACCTTAACGACGGCGGGTGATTATATCACGAGCACCATATAGCGTCAACGTTATTCGATTTCCCGGGCTAACTCAGACCGTCTTCCAGATCCTCACCCAGGCTTAACAATCCAACACCCATCTTGGGCGGCCGGACGCGTTCTTCATCCTTACCAAAGCGGATGACTTCTCCGCTTTCCATGATGGCTTCTACTGCCAGCCCCAGGCTCTGCAGTTCTTTGACCAGCACGCGGAATGAGGCCGGGATGCTGGGCTCTTCGATCTGCTCGCCCTTGACGATGGCTTCGTAGGTGTTGACACGGCCCTGCACATCGTCGGATTTGACGGTGAGCATTTCTTGCAGGGTGTAGGCCGCGCCGTAGGCTTCCAACGCCCACACTTCCATTTCGCCGAAGCGCTGGCCGCCAAACTGGGCTTTACCACCCAGAGGCTGCTGCGTTACCAGGCTGTATGGGCCCGTGGAACGGGCATGGACTTTATCTTCAACCAGGTGGTGCAGCTTGAGCATGGTCATCACGCCCACCGTCACCGGCTGGTCGTAGGGCGCGCCGGATTTACCGTCGCGCAGCACCACTTTCCCAAAGATAGGCATCGGAGCGCCGGTTTCGGCCATGTGCGTTTCCGCGCGGGCGCGAATCTCTTCATACGAGCTGCCAGCGGCCACTTCCACGCCCTGCAGTTCGAGCCAGATCTTCAGCGCGATGCCAATGGCATTCGGGTCTTTGGTATCTTCATCCGAGCTGACCATAACATCTTCGAAGATGAGGATATCATCTGGGTTATGGCCCTTCTCGCGCAGCCACTGTTCAAGCGTGGCGCGGCGCGCGTAAAACTCGTCGGAACTGAGCTGGTAGACGTCATAGCCCTTATCGCCCAGCCACTGTTCCAGGTACAGCAGGCGCACTTCGTCATCGTCCTTGATGTCTTCGGGCGAGAACTCATCCTGCGATTGGATCCATTCCCAGGCCTGCGCTACAGCATCGGCCCAGGCCTGATCGATCATCCAGGCGCGCGCCAGTTCGGCTTCAATTTCCGCTTCGGTTGCGCCGTCAAAGACCGGCGTGTATGAGCGGAAGCCCAGGCGCTTGGCAGCCCAACCCAGGTGGGTTTCCAGAACCTGGCCGATATTCATACGACCCGGAACGCCCAGCGGGTTGAGAATGATATCCACCGGCGTGCCGTCGTCCAGGAAGGGCATATCTTCCACCGCGACTACGCGGGAAACAACGCCCTTGTTACCGTGGCGGCCGGCCATCTTGTCACCGGCGGTGATCTTGCGGCGCTGAGCCACAGAAACGCGAACCATCATATCTACGCCGGCGGCCAGGTCGGTATTATCCTCACGAGTGAAGACCTTTACGTCCACCACCTTGCCGCGCTCGCCGTGGGGCATGCGCAGCGAGGTATCCTTCACGTCGCGCGATTTCTCGCCAAAGATGGCGCGCAGCAGGCGTTCTTCCGGGGTCAGTTCTTTCTCACCCTTTGGCGTAATCTTGCCAACCAGGATGTCATTCGGGCCAACTTCAGCGCCTATGCGAATAATGCCGTGCTCGTCCAGGTCTTTGATCGCATCTTCGCCCACATTGGGGATATCGCGCGTGATCTCTTCCGGGCCAAGCTTGGTGTCGCGCGCTTCCACTTCGTACTTTTCGATATGCACGGAGGTGAAGCGGTCATCCTGCACCAGGCGTTCGGAAATGAGGATGGCGTCTTCAAAGTTACCGCCTTCCCAGGAGATGAACGCCACGGTGACGTTCTGCCCCAGGGCCAGGTTGCCGGAAACAGTCGAAGACGAGTCCGCCAGGATGTCACCCTTGTGGACGCGTTGACCTTTTTCCACGGCCGGGCGCTGGTCGATGCAGGTGCTCTGATTCGAGCGCTGATACTTGCGCAGGGTATAGGTGCGCAGACCGGAGCCGGTGCGCACGATGATCTGCTTGCCGGTAACGGAAACCACCTCACCGTCTTCCTCGGCGACCAGCACCTGGCCCGAGTCGATCGCGGCGAAGGCTTCCATGCCGGTGGAAATCAGCGGGATATCGGGAGCAATCAGCGGCACAGCCTGCGCCTGCATGTTCGAGCCCATCAACGCGCGGTTCGCGTCGTCGTGCTCCAGGAAGGGGATCAGCGCGGCGCTGATGCCGACAACCTGGTGCGGGGCCACGTCCATGTAGTTGACGCTGTCACCGGTGGACATAATAAAGTCCGAGTGATGGCGGCAGGAGATTTGCTCCTCGGGAAACTCGTTGAACTCGTTGAGCTGAGTGTTAGCCTGGGCGATGACGTACTTATCTTCCGCGTCCGCGGAGAGATATTCGACATCTTCCGAGACAAACGGAGCCACGAAGATGGAGGCGCGGTTCAGTTGGGCAATGGCCGGCAGCATGGCAGCAGTGATGCGGTCGTCCTTGCGGGCGATAATCTCACCGGTTTGTTCGTCCTTCAGATCTTCGCGCAGGCGGCGGCCTTCCAGCCGGGGATCGTTGGAAGACAGCACCTTGAGCACGCGCCGGTATGGGGTTTCGATGAAGCCGTATTCGTTGACGCGCGCAAACGAAGCCAGGCGGCCGATCAGGCCAATGTTCGGGCCTTCCGGGGTTTCGATGGGGCAAATGCGGCCGTAGTGCGAATGGTGCACATCGCGCACGTCGAAGCCGGCGCGCTCGCGGCGCAGACCGCCAGGGCCAAGGGCCGAGAGGGTGCGCTTGTGGCGCAGTTCGGCCAGCGGGTTGGTCTGGTCCATGAACTGCGAAAGCTGGCTGGAGCCGAAGAACTCGCGCAGCGCCGCCACTACCGGGCGAATGTTAATCAGGCTGACCGGAGAAATTTGATCCTGGTCGCGGATGGACATGCGCTCTTTAATCACGCGCTCCATGCGGCGCATGCCGATGCGCAGCTTGTTCTGGATCAACTCACCCACGGTTTTTACGCGGCGGTTGCCGAGGTGGTCAATGTCGTCCTTGTCCTCGACCTCATTGTTGATCATAATCATGCGGCGCACCAGGTAGACTACGTCCCACTTGGTGACGGTGCGGTGCGAAACGGGAATGCGCTCTACCAGGTCGAGCTTTTGATTGAGCTTGTAGCGACCGACGCGTTCCAGGTCATAATGACGCTGGTCAAAAAGCTGCTCCTCCAGGAACTGGCGAGCATTATCCAGCGTGGCCGGGTCACCGGGGCGCATGCGTTTGAAGAACTCCAGCAGCGCGGCCTCGGCGATCTTGGTGCCGCGACCTAATTCCCACGGCGGCTCCTGGCGCAGCGAAGAGGCAATGAACAGGCGGTCGGGATTGTTGTCGACATCCTGGAAGAGCGCCAGCAGTTCTTCGTCCGAGCCTTCTTTGATCGGCGAATCAGCCAGGCCGTCACTGACGGCGGCCAGAGCGCGCAGGAAGATGGTGATGGGAACCGTGCGCTTGCGGTTGAACTTGAGGATGATGTAATCGTTCTTACGCGTTTCAAATTCCATCCACGCGCCGCGGTCGGGAATGAGCTTGGCCATTGCCAGGCGACGACCGCTGGCGCGGTCAACCGGGGCTTCAAAGTACACGCCCGGAGAGCGGATAAGCTGCGAAACCACAACGCGTTCTGTGCCGTTGATAATATAGGTGCCCTTCTCCGTCATTTCGGGGAAGTCGCCCAAGAAAATATCTTGCTTGATCGGCTCGGGAATATCCGGGCCGGCCAGGAGAACGGATACATATAAAGGAGACGCGTACGTCAGATCGCGCTCGATGCATTCATCGATGGTGTGCTTTGGTTCGCCAAACCAGTATTTCAAACCCCACTGCTGCGCTTCCGGTCCTCGGCTGGGGAAGTATAGCTTCATCCCCTTGTTGTAGGACTCGATCGGAGAAATCTCTTCAAAAAGATCAGCCAGGCCTTCTGATTTCAGGCGTCGGAACGATTCCAATTGGACTTCAATAAGATCAGGAAGGTCGTAAACGACCGGGATCCGGGCATAGGACTTTTTCGGCAAAACAGAAGCCATAGGTTTCTCCTGACATACAGATTAACAAGGCGCTGAGAGGTGATTCGCTCTCAATAAAAGAAAGGGAATTTACCCTTTCCGTGTACGAGTTTCTGGTATTTAGCCGTTTACCGGCATTATATGCAAACGGTTATTATAGCACTCACTTTTCAAAATAGCAACAATTTTAAGATTTCTGTTGGGAATCTAAGCTGATTCTTTCGACGAAACCGGGGCAAAATGATACTACTTCCCGGGGTCCGGCACAGATTCCGAGAAACAGGCGTTCCGAGCCAAATATCCCTACGGCGCCGTAACAGTAAATTCAGAAAATTCTACCTGCTGTCCATGAGCACTGGTGGAATAGTTTGTGAAGAACAGGTAATTTGGCCCTGGAAAACTCATCACGAAGTTCTCCGTTACCGGCTGCCAGGTCTCATGATCACTGCTGATGAAGAAGGAAAATGTTGGATCTTCGTACCGGATGCGAAGATACAGCTCGTTGTCTGCATTTTCCAGCGCGACGATTTTTTCTCCGCGAGAGCCTTCGTTTTTGGTGATCTGTACATACTGCTGTTTTTCTCCCTGGCTCGCGCGTTCGATGCGGATCCATTGATGCATGTCGTTGCCAGAGCGCAAACCGAACGCGCCTACTTGCGTTTTCTCCTTCCCGTCAAAACGCATTCGAACGGTTGCCTCAAAGTTGCCCGTTATCGGAAATTCAACTCTCGGAGCGGATTGATTCCCTTCCCACATTGTAACTTTTGGCCCGGTAATGAGCATGAGCGAGTCTGTCGAAACCCGGTATGAACTGCTCAATGACTCTCCCGGAAACCAACCAAACATTGGCTGCAGCGCGCTTGAATCGGGATCAAAGAAAGGAACGGGGCCGGTTTGGCGGCTGGGGGTAACGCTGGAATAATCAGCAATCGCCAATTCTGAAAAATCGGTGGATAAGCCCTGATTGGTGGTGGAATATGTATATAGAAACAAATCAACATCGGCCGGCAATGGGAAGACCCGTTCAGCGTCAACCTCGTACCAGTTCACATCATTTTCCCCTACCAGGAAAGACAGCTTTTCTTGGTAACGCTTGATGGACAGATACAGGTCATTCTTAGCGTAGGGAATGGTCAACAAGTTATCATAGCCGCCCTTTCGCATTTGGGCAATACCAATCATATGCTTTGCGTAGTCACCACAATATCGGAAAAGGGCAATCCATTCCGAAGGATTCTCCCGCGAACGCAAACCGATCCCTGCAACCTGGTACTAGGCGTTGCCAGTGAATTGTAATTTCACTTTGACCTGGAAATCCCCCGAAAGCGGGTAAGCAGCCAGCGGAGCGGTGACATTGCTGCGGGCCAGGTTCGTTCCGGGTCCACTGATAACGGTAAGCACCTCTCCACCGCTAGAAATCCGGTAGGCATTATCGTTGGAAGTAGCCGGTTCCCACGACCAACCTTCTATAAGAGATTGCGAACCATCCGGATTCAGAAAGGAAATTAGCCGGTACGGACTCTGTGAAGGAAGGTTTTCCTGCGGTGTGGCTGGCAATGGAGTTGCCACTTCAATCGCCTGGCCGGGTACGGCCGCTACTGGCGGAACGGGCGTCGCTCGCGGCGAAAGCAGGTCAAACAGCGCAAACCCTTTCCCTTTTGGAATGGCCGTTAACGTCGCCAGGGCAGACAGGTAATCCGCGTTCATGCCAGCCTGAGCAGTGCGGACCGCCGCCAGATCTTGCGTATTTTGGGTAGCTTCGGGGCCATTTTTGAGCGTGTTGGCTTCTAAGGTGGCATTTTGTTTTTGCACTTCGAGCTGGGCACCCAGGTAGGCAATCACGGTCGCATTGGCGCTGTCTTGGGTGATGGAATTGTTGCGGTCTTGTAGATACTGAGCGATGGCAATGGCCAATCCGAAGATTGCGAATAAACCTGTAATCCCCCCAATGACTGTCCAGGCTCTAACCACAGAGTTTTTTTGATCCGATGACATCACTTCCCTCCAATTGGGAACAAACTTGAGGTCAGGATTTCTCGTAAAAAGTCAATAAGGGTGTTTTCTATATTATATAGTGAATAGTTTTTCGAAATGTAGATTACCACCGGTTAAATCTTCAAAGGCTGCGCTGATGAGGCGCAGCCTTTTATTGATGCGACAAACTGGATGTTACAACAGGCCGCCGGCGGCAACCGTGTTCGAAATAGCGAACAGGGTGATCAGCAGGGCGTTGATGAAACCGCCCAGCCAGATGGAGCCGGACTTCTTAAAGAAGAGATACGCGAACACCGCGCTGATGGGGAAGATGAACTCTACGCCCCACAGTAGCACGCCCGACAGTGCTGAGGTCGTTCCGGGAACCGCGGCCGGGATCGGCACGTACATCCATAACTTGCGCCCGGTGGCGAAGAAGGTGATGTAATCGATCAAGGTGAAAATGACCAGACCGCCAACAATGGCGGCGATCAGGAGCACAATGTTGACCCAATCCTTCTGGGCGCGCACGCGGGTGAACGAGTTGAGCGTCAGGCTGCTGACGACAAAGAAGAATAGGAAGAACGGGAAGTAGCGCAGATAGGTCAGCCACTTGGCCGGGGTCAGCGCGCGGAAGCTCCACACCCAGAAGCGGAAGTCAGTGGTGAAGAAGTAGCGCACCAGCGCCAGCAGCAGGTAAGCCGCCAGGAAGACGATCAGCGCCAGCAACGCGGCCTTGCCGATTTCTTTGCCCGGCAGGCGGATGCCCAATTGTTCGTACTTGACGCCGTTCTTCTTCATCAAGAAGCGGTAGGTGAGATAGAACACCACCAGCAGCAGCGCGCCCAGGAGTACATTCAACAGAACCAGGCCGTTGACCGCCGGCAGATTCAAGAAGTTGTTGGCTTTGATGACGGTTTCGACGGCGCGGCCCATGTCGCGGATGTCGATCGGGTAACCGACCGCCCAGTTCCACAACAGCGGCGCGGGCAGCAGCATTGCAACAAAGATCAGCCAGTAAATCAGCCGGTCCTTCGAGGTATTCCAGGTGGAAGGCGCCGCCGGCACCGGCCGGACGATCGTCTTGAAGAACGGCGTATCCAGCAGCAGAAATGCGAAGGGCACAAAGAAGAGGAAGAAGCCAACCATTGCCAGGCCGGTGAAGATCTCTTTCCAGACCCAGGTCTGGTTGGAAGGCGGAATCGTGGCGGCCCCGCCGCGCAGGGTGATGTCAAAGAAATCGACTGCCCAAGCCGCGGCCTTAAACGACCAGTGCGTTCCCGGGTGAGTGGTGGCATGCTGGAAGATCACGCGCAACTTGCCATCTTCCGCCGCGGTAATCGCGCCGTCGCGGTCGAGAGGGGTGTTGCTGCCGGCGGCATAGTAGGTATCATACCTGGCGTCCGCGAAGCCCATGCCGGCTTTGCCCTTCGGGGTATTGTTGATCACATCCCCGGTGGCGGCGCCCCACATATTCTCGTGCCATTCATCGAATTCCGAGAAGATGACGCCCACATTGACCGGGTACGCCCCATAGCTGAGCGCAGTCGCATCCGCATTGGCCAGGAAGGCCTGCGAGGTCGGCATAACTGCCTTGGGTACGGTGACAGAAGGATCGGTGTCGTGGGCCGTCCAGGCGCGCAGTGCGCCGATCTGGATGGTGCTGCCGCCCATGGAATGGCCGATCATGCCAATATTGTTTTTATCTACATACGGCAGCCGCCCCAGGTATTGCAGCGCCGAGTATGTGCCCATATCCGCGGCAATGCCTTTGTTGACCCGCGGATCCGTGGCGGATGAATCGCCGTGCGAGTAATGGTCAATGGCCATGACCACATAGCCGCGGCGCGAGAGTTCCACCGCGTTAATCGTCTGCACTTCGGCGGTATTGTTATAACCGTGGGCTGCCACAATGGCCGGGGCGGGGTTATCCACCGTCGCGCTGTCAGGGACGTACAGCAGGGAGTGGAAACGCGCGCCGTCCTCAGAGATATACGTTACTTCCGTAACGCTGACCTTGCCAAAATCGGTATTTACAAGCCCGGCGAGTAGGGAACTGACCAGCACCAGCGCGATCGATAGGTACAGCCAGGGCAGGTACTTCCGCTGCGGTTTCTGCGCCGCTTTGGGGGTTGGTTTTACCTTTGACGTCATCTTATTCTCCTGAGGGAAGTGTTGGAAATGAATTGAAAACAAAAGGATCCGTTACGAACTGTTGGGAAAAATGGGATTACCCGCCAGACGTACCTCCTTTCCGATAGCGAAAAGGCGCTCTTCGCTGCTTGCAACAGTAAAGGCAGGCGACGAGCGATAAATTGACCGCGACTGGGAAGACTTATCCGGAGAAACGGACCGGTTGGATCTTAGCTGTAACGTATACTATACAGCCGACAGTGCGGCCGATAAAAAGATACTTGATATTAAAATAGTGTAGCCAGGGAAATTCCGAAAAGGTAGTGTCATACATCACAGATTTTCGTCTATCCATATGCCGCGCTTCAGGCGCGCGCCGCGCAGCGGCACAATCTCACCCTGCACCTGCCCTGGCGCGCAAAAATGCAGCAAACCAATGCTGGGATGCAGCCGGCCGCAGGCCGGGCCAGGATTGAACCACAGCCGGCCGTCTTGCCAGTGATTTTCCGCGCGGTGCGTGTGCCCAAAGACAATCACCTGCGCCCCCGCCAGGTGACTCCAGGTTTGCTGGTAGCGGCGCAGTTCATAACCGCGCAGAACATACAGCACTTTATCCCACAGGTAACGCCCCCAGGTGCCGTGCCCGTGCACCAGCGCCAGGGGTACGCCGGCGTATTCCAGGCGGCGTTCCCAGGGCAGCGAATTGGCAAAGGCCCAGTCGCGGTTGCCGCGCACCCCAATGACCGGAGCCACCTGCTCCAGCGCAGCCATCACCCGCGGGGTGCAAATATCACCGCAGTGCAAAATGGCGCGCACCTTTGCCGCGCGCAGCGTGGGGATCAGCGCGGGATGCAGCCAACGCGCCCGGTCGGGGATGTGCGTGTCCGCGACAACCCCCAGGGTGAACGTTTCCCCCGGTTCACCGGGCGCGCCGGCTGCTTCGTCTGCCATCAATCACCCACGACCGCTGCAACCGCCGGAGTGACCTGCTGCTTTTCCATTTGATAGAAGAACAAGAACGTGAGCACAATCGCGGTCGCGTACAGGATCGAGGTGGCAACGAACAACGGCTGAAAACCGTAGCGCATTTGCACCACGCCGGAGATGTACGGCCCGACCGCCCAACCCGCTGTCCACGCCAGGTTAACCACACTGTTCGCCGTACCTTGTTCGCTGGAGTTAAACTGCTCCATCACAAAAGTGTTGTACAGTGGGTGGGCCATGTTCATAAACGTGCCGCGGGCCAGGAAGCCGAGCGCCGCCATCCAGCCGAAGGGCGTGAAGCCCATGAGTACCAGGAATACCAGGCTCAAGCCCTGGGTTAATACTACCGTGCCGATCTTGCTGTTCATTTTGTGCGCTACCTTGGGCCCGATTACCGTTGCCACCCCGGTCAGCAGCGCCGAGAGGCTGAACAGCACGCCCAGCCGCTCATCCGAAAGCGCGAAGCGCTCGGAGAAAAACACGTTCATATACGGGATGAGAATCGCCGCGCCAAAACCGATCAGCAGTTGCGGCAGGGTCACCTTCCACAAAATCGGCTTGCGGAAAACTTGCCCGACCGGCTTACGTTCACCCCGCGGAGCCGCGCGGCTGCCTTCCGGTTCTTTGAGCAGGTAAATGGGCAGCAGTGAGAGCGAACCCAGCACTACCGCGCACAGCAGCACGGCCTGGTAAGCGGTGGCGCTGTCGGCTTGTACGCGCAAGATATTGCCGAACAGGTTGGGCAATTGGCCAGCAAACAGGCTGCCTACCGCGCCCGAGAGCGTCGAAAGCCCGTAGGTCAGGCTAAACAACAGCGTGCGAGTTTTTCCGTCTGAGGCGCTCATCACAAACGGCGACTGGCTCAGAAAGTAGAGGTTCGATCCCAGGCCGCCGATGAAGACCATGCTCAACAATACGGCCGAAGTGGTAAACGTTACCTGCAGGCCCATGGCGATGGTATTGACCACCAACCCCAGGAGCATCGCCCGCCGCCGGCCCATCCGGTCGGAAAGCATGCCCAGAGGGATGATGAAGATCAGAGCCCCTAGAGAAGGCAGCGCATTGACCAGGCCCAAAAAGTCCTTATCAAACCCACGGGCAAGGATGTAAAAGTTGAAAAACAACGACCAGGCACTGTAGATAATCCCATCAACGACGACGGCGATGAGAAACAGCCGCGCCGGTTTACTGAAGCTGCGGACTGGCAGAAGGTTGTGAAGGGTAGTGCGTAATTGCATGGCGAAGCTCCGAATCTTATCGCTGGATGAGGTTTTCCAGCGCTTCTATGGTTTGCTGGCTGTTCTGAAATGGGACGGCATGCATGCCCACCGCGCGTGCAGCCTCGACATTGGCAGGCATATCGTCGACAAAAACAGCTTCTTCCGGGCGCACGTTCAGTTGATCGAGCGCATACTGGTAAATGCGCGGGTCGGGTTTTGCCAGGCCAATCTCCGCCGAATAGATGATCAGGTCAAAAACGCGGTTCAGCCCGTGAAATTCGACCAGTTCGGCGCGCGCATTCGACCAGGCATTGCTCAACAGCGCCGTGCGAATGGCCGGCCGCAGCCCGCTCAGGTATTCCAGCAGCGCTTGATCGGCGCGGTCACCGCCCCAAAACGCCGTACGAAAGGCGTCAATTTCAGCCGGTGAGAACTGCAGCCGCTCGGCGATGGTCCGCCAGTGCTTCTCTTCGGGGATGCTGCCGGTGGTAGCCTGCCGGGCGCTTTCGCTGTTGAACACCAGTTCGTCCATCTGCTCATAACTGAGACCAAACCGCTGCCCCAGCGCGGTGCGCGGCGCGCGATCTTCGGTGCGCAGTAAAACCCCGCCCATATCAAAGATGACTGCTTTGATCATGCTTTTTCCATCCTCACCACGTTGATTAGCGGATTACAGCGCTTTGCGCAACGCAATATCCTGCGAGCCGTCTACCCGGTAGCCCATGCTCTCATAGATGCGCAGCGCGCCAGAGGCATTCTCGGCATCCACGCCCAACGCGGCGTGATCCATGCCGTGATCTTTCAGCGTTTGCAGGCTGCGGGCGATCAGCGCTTTGGCAATGCCCTTGTCACGCCAGGCCTTACGTACGCAGATATCCTCGGTCCAGCCACGGCGGAAATGATAGCGCTCATTGAGTTTACGGTCAACGAAGCTGCGCACTATGCCCACCACCTGGTCGCCTTCCCAGGCGATCTGCCACAGCTCAGGCTGAAATTCATCGGATGCCAGGTATCCCTGGTAGGCTTCTTCGCCTTCATCATGAAATCCCCAATGCTCGCGAAAAGCATCCATCGCCGCATCCCAAATGATGCGGTAATGCTCTGGCAGCACCGGGCGGGTCTCAATTCCAGGCGGCAGAGGCAGATCGGGGATATTCTCCAGGTCCGGGCGGATCATGCGGTAGAAGATGCGCTCGAGTGTAAAGCCTTCCTGCTGGAATAAATCCTGGGCGTTAGCGCTGTAGCTGTTGACAAAAGCATCCAGGTAGGCCGGCTGTTCGCCCGGATTTTGCGCCAGCACCGTGCGCGCAATCTGTTCAACGCGGCGCACCAGCGCGCGCCCCAGTCCCTGGCCGCGCTGCGCCGGGTGTACCATACCGTACATCGAGAAGATGCGCTTGCCAGTTTGCGTTTCCTCGTACTCGCGCACGCGCGCATAACCTACCATCTCACCATTCACTTCGGCCAGTATCAGGTCGCGCTGCAGGTTAAAGCCCTCCATAGTTTCAAAGAAATGTTGGATCTGGGCCGGGTCATCGGTCGATTCAATTCCGTCGTGCCGGTTGGTTTCGGCGCGCAACGCGGCGATACGCGCATAGTCTACAGGAGATTGAACCGGTCGAAAGCACAAACCGGGAATGTTCACCATTTCATCCACGAAAATGTTCAGTTGGTCTTGCATGGCACACATCTTTTCTGTTCTGTCGCAACAAATTTGATTGACTCAAGCCAGCGCGGAACTACCGCGCAGCAGCACCGGCTTGAAAGCGCCGCCCTCAAAGGTCAGCAGATCAAAGCCGCCTACCTCGCGGTAGAGCCGGCCAATTTCACGCGCCAGGTGCGGGATCGACATCAAATCTTCGGCGCGCAGGTCGAATACGCGGCGGAACATACCGGCGCGTAAATCCTGCTTCATCTGCTCGTATGCCGGGCGGTGAATATTATCAATCGCATCCACATCCAGGTATACCGCCACCAGGTTGTTTGGGCCCAGGGTTTGCTGGATCAGGCTCAGGCCGGTATACAGAATTCGCTTGGCGGAAGCGCTGTAGCTGGCATCGTTGGGCGGTTCGCCGCACACGGTGAATGCGAAGGCCCCCGTCGTTCCCCGGGCGCTCACATTCAGGTAATCTACCCGGTAGCTGCCCAGTTTCATCAACGTTTCGTACATTCCTGGCCTCCTCAACGAAGTCGCCATCGTTTCCATCATCATTGTATCCACTGTTACACATCCTGTTACGGTCAAAAGAACAAAAAAGCCACGGTTTTTGCAATCCCGCGGCCAGGATGGGTGACAAAAAAAACAGCCACGGGATTTGAAGTGCTCCCGTGGCTGATACCAACCATTCCGTTACTGTACGTTATCCGGAAATAGGCGCACTTCGATAAGGATCAACGCTTCCACCAACACCTGCGGCGGCGCGATCATACAGTTTGATGCTTGTTTCGGGAATAACCCTCACCATAGTGCGCTCCTTTCGTTAGAATTGCATAACGAATACATTCTAACGAATTCGCCAGCGCGTGTCAAGCATTTTCCGGAAAATCACCCGGCTCGAAATAATTCTTGATATTTATCATCATATTTGTATAATATGTAAAAAGCAGCATCTACCGGGAGGGGGTAACCAACAATCAATATCCGAAAACCAATCCCAGTCTTGTTTTATTGGGTAACAGCTCTTCAACGGGCTGCCATCCAGAGCCAATCGCAAGCTGTTGCGTTTTGACCACCTAGACCAACATGCGCCTGCGACGATCGACCATTATTGGACAGGCAGATGATGGAACTTTCTCACAAGGATTCGTTCATGCCGACCTGCGTTCTGTTGACCGTCAATTCCGCACGCTGGCTGTCATTGTCAGATACCGGCATCCCTTCCCCTTTCCACTGGCGTCCAGGGCTTGCCGGCTGACGCCAGCATCAACTGCTTGACATCCTCAATGGATCTTCTGATCAACCGACCGGTTCTAATACCAGATGGAGAATGTCATGCGACCCGTATCAAAATGGATCTTCGCCGTACTGATCAGCGTACTATTATTAAGCGCCTGCGCGCCTGCGCCTGCACCTGCTGTGCAGGAACAGGCGGCCGATCCCCAACAAACTGGCCCAACCCGGCCGCCCGCAGCCACAGCGGCTCAACCAGCCAGTAAACTAACAGAAGCGCCAACCGAGGCCCCAACCACAATCCCTGAAGCATCCTTCCCGGCCGGCCCGGCCGGCGTGTACCGGGTTGGGATCACCTTTCCTTGCGATACACTTTTGGTCCTTCAAAGCTGTGGAGGGCTGTTTACCGAGTTATTCATGCAAACGCTGGCCGCGCCAAAGTGGAACGGCGAAGGTTTGCAGCCTTTACTGGCTGAGAGTTGGGAAGTGAAAAACGAGGGTAAGACTGTTATCTACCACCTTCGCCAGGATGTCAAATGGCACGACGGCACGCCCTTCACCGCCGACGATGTCCTCCTTTCCCTCGAACTGTACACAGACTTTCCGGGCCGCTTCTTAGGCGTTTCGACGATGTTTACCGACATCATCGGCTCCACCGAAAAAAGGGATGGAACCGCCAGCACCCTGTCCGGCGTTGCGCGCGTCGACGATCACACTGTGATGATTGATATCACTGGACAATGGCGCACGCTTACCGAGCTCGATATTCCGCGCATGGTTGTCCTGCCAGCCCATATTCTGAATCAGGAAGAGGCATTGAGCAGCACCAACGAGTTCTGGCAAAAACCGGTAGGCACCGGGCCGTTTATCATCACCGAACATGAGAAAGGTGTGTCCATCACCGGCGTTGCGAACCCGGATTACTTTTTGGGAAAACCTAAGCTGGAGCGAATTGAGCTGATCGTTTACCAGAACCCGACCGATGCGCTGGAGGATTTGCAGCACGGCGAGGTGGATGCCTACCCGATCGACAGCGCCGGTGGAGTTCCATTGGATCGGTTTGAACAGGTGAAGGGCATGCCGGGGGTGACCACAGTCAACACCCGGCGTTCCAACATCGAACTCCTTTTAAATTTGAACGACCCCCTGCTGCAGGATGTGCGCGTGCGCCAGGCATTGATGTACGCCATCAATCGCCAGGGGATTATCACCGAGATATACAAAGATAATCTGCAGACCGCGAACACAGTCTTCTCGCAAGAATGGGCCATTCCAGACACGCTCAACCCGTATGAATATGACCCAGAAAAAGCCAGGCAGCTTCTGGAAGACGCGGATTGGGACTTTACTAGCTCACTCGATTTCCTCAGCGACGGTTCACTGGTGAATAGCGTGGATGCGCTGGCAGTTGAAGCAATCCTTGCGGACCTCACCGCTGCGGGATTGAAGATCAATCACCGCTGGGTGGGTCGGGAAGAATTTGCGAATGCCATTAACACAAATACATTCCAGATTGTGTTTGGCGGCGCTACGCGTTCGCAAGATCCAATCGTAAGTGCGGACTTGCTCACCTGTGGTCATCCAAATGCATTCGGTTACTGCAACGAGGAGCTTGATTTCTACATGCAAGCCGGGGCAAATGATCTCGATCTCAAGGCTCGGGCGCTTTCGTATCACCGGGTTGCTGAAGTGGTAAACGAGGAACTGCCGCGCATCTGGTTATGGTACGGCGGCACGCGCCACGCGTACAGCACCCGCATCGCCGGTCCGGCAGAGCACTTTGCCGAGCAGCCGTTATCGCTGTTTGGGGTGCCGGTATATTACGAAATCCATACCTGGGAAACAAAGAATTAGCTGCTTACTCGCTGAACAAAAAGAACCATCCACGGAAACCCGTGGATGGCTCTTACGATTCGCTTACGCCTATCCCTGGAGCACGCGGTTTTCGGCGTGCTTCACCAGGCTGGTAACGCTTTTCTCGAATTTGCGCTGCCACTGCAGGAAGATCACCGGCTTGAGCAGGCCGATCAGCGTGCCGTGCAGCACCTCGGTGCTGGTGACGCGCACGCGGCGGTTGGGCAGCAGATTGAATGACCAGATATGGCAAGAAACTACCGGACCGGTCTTCTTGCACCACCCCACCTCACGCTCGGGATAGTACTGCGCCACGGTTTCGGTGGAACGTACCGTGCCGAACGGAAAACCGAGCTTGACGCCCTGTTCGAAGCAAGCGCCTACCTGCCATTCCGGATCGCCGGCCCATTTGGCCGATGCGTGCAGCGCGGACCAGGTGGGCCATTCTTCCAGGTTTGACCAGGTCTCCCAAAGCTGCTCCAGCGGTATTTCCACGTCGCGGGTAGCCGAAATGATAACGGTTTTCCAATCCGCTTTATCGCTCATTCCCAGGCTGCGCAGGGCGCGCCGGGCAAGCTGGGCTTCGGTCGATTT
This sequence comes from Anaerolineaceae bacterium, assembly GCA_036567625.1. Classification (GTDB taxonomy): domain Bacteria; phylum Chloroflexota; class Anaerolineae; order Anaerolineales; family Anaerolineaceae; genus CALDSL01. Next base: position 20,021 of record DATCUC010000294.1, read on the forward strand.
GCGGGGTTTGAAGTTGAAGAAGAGGATTGCGGCAATATAGCCACCAGTGAGGGTGAGGGCCAGGAAAGCCAGCATCCCGTAGAAGGACTGCAACTGTGATGCCATGTTACTCCACCTGTAAGGGTTAGGTTATTTGGGGTTTGTTCATCCGATTATATGGATTGTTGATCATCGTTGCAAGGTGACAAACGTCAACTTGCAGAATCGTTAAGAAAAACCAGCGCATCTTGGGCGCTGGTTTGGGGTTTTTCGTTAGCTTAAGTATGCTTCAGAAAAGGCTGCGCGCGGAAATACCCCCATCCACCAGCAAATCGATTCCGGTGATCCAGCGCGCCATTGGCGAGGCCAGGAACAGGCAGGCGTCTGCCACCTCTTCTGGCTGCCCCAGGCGCGCCAGGGGCGCGGCAGCCTGCCAGGCAGC
>DATCUC010000295.1:0-9269 GCA_036567625.1 Anaerolineaceae bacterium
CGGGCGGGTGTTTCTCTTTTTGCACACCCGCGATTTCTGGGATGACTATCGCCATATGCAAGCCCACGGCGTGCATTTTTTGGAGCAGCCGCGCAACGAAGCCTACGGGCTGGTGGTAGTATTTCAAGATCTGTACGGTAATAAGTGGGACCTGATCCAACCCGCGGAAAACCCGGCATAACGCAGGAGAAGATAGAAATGGTGCTTCCAAACGGCCAGTTCCGTTTTATGTTTACCGCACGCGATTACGCCGCGTCGGTGAAGTTTTATCGTGATGATCTGGGCCTGCCGCTTGACCACGATTGGGACTACGGCCCAGGGGACGCGGGCAGCGTGTTCCACGCCGGGCCGGCGCTGGTGGAGATTTTTTCACCAGCTCCTGGCGCGAAGGTGCCGCGCCCGCAGGGCGTGAGTATGCTCATCCAGGTAGAGGATGTGGATGCCTTCTACCGTCGCGCCCAGGAGCGGGGCTTAAAAATCCTGCTGGAGCCCACCAGCTTCCCCTGGGGCCAGCGCGTGCTGCGCCTGGAAGATCCCGACGGGATCACTGTGGCGTTGTTCACTCCGCTCGCATAAGCCGCGTTACCGAAAAACGCTTTTCGCGCCTCGGCGTTCTTTGTCCTCCGGTCTGCAAAAATAAGGGCCCCCGCCCAGGGATGTGGGCGGGGGCTTGATCGGGGAGGTCCGATACGCGAAATTGACTTACTTGACGTAGATCTGCACGGGCAGGCTGCACAGGGTGGTGCTGCCGCTGACGATGGCCCAGTTGGCTGAGTAGTAACCCGAGTACTTAGGCGCGACCATGTCAACAATCAGGGTGATGCTCTGGCCGGGCTTGACCGTGTTGGGCAGGTCAAAGCGGCTGCCGCGTTTTTGCATTTCCGTGCCACTCACGAACTTGTAGTCCGCGCTGTTCATATCCCAGGTGCTGCTGCCGGTATTTTTGATCGTCCATTTGGCGTCAAATTCGGCGCTCTTGGTCAGGCTGGAGGGCACATTGGTGGTGACGGTGCAGTTGCCAACGCTGGGGATGGGGGTGACGGTTCCCGGATTGGTGGGGTTGACTACCGCCGCATCGACATTCTTGAAGGCGTTGTAGGCATAGTATCCGCCGCTGGTGCTGTCGAGCCGGATGGAAACCAGTTCCACATTCTTGACTGCTTCTGGCAGGTTGACGTTGAAGCGGAAGCTGCCGCCATTGCCCGAGTTGATCGTGCCCACTACCTCGCCGCCCTTCCAGAAATTGTAGAAGGGGCCGACGCGGATGCGGAAGTTGACGTTAGCGGGGAAGTTGTTGGCATCCACGGTGACAGATTTGTTGGCCGTAACGCCCGCGATCTTGATGTTAATGCCCGTTCCCGTCACCGGCACGCCGGGGACAATGGTGGGAACCGCGGTGGGAACCGAGCCGGTGGTGGTATTGTTGAACCAGTTGAAGGCATAGTACCCATTGCTGCTCTCCAGGCGGATGGCGATCTGGGCTTTGCCCTTCAATTCCGCGGGGATTTTGTAGGTCTCTTCAAATGCGCCGCCCGCGCCGGTGTTGGTTTGGGTGACGATGATGCCGTTCACGCCCGCTTTGCCGACAACGTCCATGCGCACGGTGAAGATGGTGTTCGCCGGGAAGCTGCTGGTGCGGATGCGCACCGATTCATCGGCTTTGACGCTGACGATGATAAAGCTGGGCACACCCCCATCCGCATGAGCGACGTTGGCTGGCATGGCAGCGACCAGGATTACCAAAGCCGCCAGGGCAGCGAACAGACGATAAAGTTTGGAAAGGGTCGAGGTTCTCATTGCTGTCTCCTTGCGGGGCATTCCCCCGCGATGATAAATCGGCTATTACACATCTAAGACGCGCAGAACCCCAGAAAGTTCCCAAAATTGTTAAGCATCTGTAAAGATTTTTCAGGCTGAACCTGGCCGGTACGGCGAATAGCGGGATGAGCGCTGTCCTGGAATAAAAAACCGCGCGGTGTGCAGGCCGCGCGGGGTGGTGTAGGGCAAAACCGGTTTATAAACCGGCGACAAATTCGGCGATGCGTTTGGCGCCTTCGGCCAGCATCTCATCGGAATTGGCAAAGGACAGGCGCACAAAGCCTTCACCGGCCGGGCCAAAGGCCACGCCGGGGGTGACGGCTACGCAGGCGGCGTCCAGCAGCCGGTCGGCAAAGGTGGTCGAATCCAGCCCGGTGGCGGCGATATTGGGGAAGGCATAGAATGCGCCCTGCGGCAGCGCGCAGGTGATGCCCGGAATCGCATTGAGCGCGGCTACCAGGTTATCGCGCCGGGTCTTATAGCGCTGTACCATCCACCGGGTGTAATCCTGCGGGCCTTCCAGGGCGGCCACGGCAGCCTTTTGCACAAACGAGGTGGCGCAAGTGGTAGAGTGCTGGTGGATTTTGAGCATTTGCTTGATGCAAGCTGCCGGGCCGGCGACGTAGCCCAGGCGCCAGCCGGTCATCGCGTGGCTCTTGGAAAGGCCGTTGAGGATCAGGGTGCGCGGCAGCATACCCGGCAGGCTGGCGATGGATATATGCTCGGTGCCGTCGTAGGCCAGCGTTTCGTAGATTTCGTCACTCAGCACCAGCAGATTGTGCGCCAGCACGGCATCCGCCAGCGCCTGCAGCTGCTCGCGGGTCCACATTTGCCCGGTGGGATTATTGGGTGTGTTGAGGATCACCAGCCGGGTTCGGGGCGTGATGGCGGCGTCCAGGCTGGCTTTTAACTCGGCTGGAGTGACGCCGGCATGCATCGGCACATTGACCGGTGTGGCCCCGGCCAGTTCGACGCATGGGGCATAAGAAACCCAGCCTGGGTCGAACAGGATGGCTTCATCGCCAGGGTTGAGCAGCGCCTGCGCTACGATAAACAGCGCGTGCTTGGCCCCAGGCAGCACCAGGATTTCTTTCTGCGGGTCGTAGCGAGCGCCGTTGTCACGCTCTAGCTTCACCGAAATGGCTTTCAGCAGCTCAGGAATGCCGCGGCTGGGCGTGTAGTGGGTGAAACCCTGGTTAAGGGCTTCGATCGCAGCGGCAGTCACGTGCGGCGCGGTCGGAAAATCGGGGTCGCCGCCGCTCAGGTCTACCACCGAGCAGCCAGATGCCTTGAGCTTGCGCGCCTTGTCCATCACCGCGACGGTGGCGGATTCGCTGAGGTTGAGCACGCGGTTGGCGACAGAAACCAGTTGTTCGGGCATATCCTCTCCACGGGAACAGAATTGGATGGGCAGAACTGCCCGTTCCAGAGATACTATTACCATAACATAAGCCCGGCAAGCGTGTCAATTGACGGAAAGGCAGGCTATCCCCGACAAAAATCACTCTTCTTCGGTGGGCGTGGGCAGGATGGATTGCTCCAGGTTGCATGGTACGCTGAACAGCTCCAACTCGTTTTCGATGCGCACGGCCAGCAGATTGTTGGATGCCCAGTGCATCTCGCGTTTCCAGGTTTCGATAAAGAAAACTGGCAGCACCGAAGAATTGACCATCTCGACTGGCGAAGCAGTTTTGTTGGCCGTAGAAAGCACCCACATATACCCGTCCTCATCGAAGTAGGCTACGTAGCTGCCGTCGTTCGACCAGGTTGGGTCGTTCAACTCGGGCATGCTTTCGGGGTCGTAATCGCGCACGGTGCGGGGCGACATCCATGCTCTGGCAATGGCGGTTGGTTCAGGCGTCTGGATGGTTGAGGATATCGGGGTCTTGGTTCCGCCCGGCACGCTGACTTCAATCTCCTCGTAACAGCCCATGCCGCAGGAGGCATACACGCGCAGGCGGCCCTCGCTGGGCCAGGCATGGACCATCTTGGGGCTGGAATAGTTATCCAGCGCAGCTTCGCTGCCGGGAAAGAGGTCTACCGGCTGCCTGCCGTCCAGCCCGGCGACGTAGACGGTGTACACATTATCGTTTGGACGCAGCGAAACGTACGCAATCTGCTCGCCGCTGGGCGACCACATGAGCCCGCCCCAGGCTTCGGCGGCTACCGTCTGCTGCTCTTGAAATCCCGCTCCGGATGCGACCACCAGGTCGCCGAAGAACATGGCGTGTTCGCTCTGCGGCGCAATATAAGCAATCTTATCGCCCTGCGGCGACCAGGCCGCCAGGCTGCCTTGCTGATCGGTGGATGTGATGGTCTTGAACTGCGCAATCGGGCAGACCAGGTCCGCCACCTGCGTATACCCGCCCAGCATGGGGGTTGGCGTGAAGCGGGCTTCGGCCTGCGGCGTGCCCTGCCCCTGAAAACCAGGGATCACGCTGCACCCGGTCAGGATCAGCGCGGCGAGGAAGAAAAAGCAGAAACGCAATGGTCGCATAGTATATCCTTTGAGTATCCGCCCAAATTGTACCATCGGAAGCGCCAATTGCCCGCCGCGCCGGTTTGACGCTGCGTCGCGCCCGGCCTACAATATAACCAATCCCGCGCAGCGAAAGCATATTCAACCGGCCATCCAACCGTGTTGCCGATTTTTGGCATACTTGCCGCCGAGCGTATGGCGGCTGGACGGCAGCCAACCGCGGGCATGAGTTCAGGGGAGTGGCCGAGGTAGCCATGGAATCTTTTTCGGATGCGATGAAAGCATACCAGCAGCAGTTGAAGCAGGGCGCGATTCAGAAAGCCTACCGGGGGTTAATGGATTACATGCTCGCGCTGCGCGCTCATTTTAAAAATGCCTGCCCGGAGTATCCCGCGCCGGGCGGCCTGTATCTCGGGTACATGGACATGACCTATTTTTCGATCAACCCGCCGGGGCTAAAAGATCGCGGGTTGAAGATCGCAATTGTCTTCCTGCACGAAGTATTTCGTTTTGAGGTGTGGCTGTCCGGCTATAACCGGCAGATCCAGGCGCGCTGTTGGCAGATGTTGAAAGACCGCGGCTGGAAAGCCTATCGCCTGGTTGCCGACCCGCAAAGCATGGATGCGATTGTGGAACACATTTTGGTGAGCGATCCGGATTTTTCTGACCTGGATGCGCTTACCCGCCAGATTGAGGTGGAAACGCTGCGGTTTATCGCCGCGATCGAGCAGTTCCTGGCGCAAAACCCGGGATGAGCGAGCATTCCGCTAGATCGCGCTATACTAAGCATAGCGATTGACCTGGAGGGATAGCATGACACTTACCGATCGAGTAGCTGTGATTACCGGTGCGACCGGTGGGCTGGGGCAGGTGGCAGCGCGCGCCCTGGCAGCAGGCGGCGCCAGGCTGGCGCTGCTCAGCACCAACCCGTTGAAACTGGATTCTCTGGCGGCCAGTCTGAACCTGCCCACGGATCAGTATTTGACCCATGCCGCCGACCTGACGCGCCCCGAGGCAGTTGAGGCGGCTGCCGCGGCCGTGAAACAAGCCTTTGGCCGGGTGGATATTTTGCTGCACCTGGTGGGCGGATGGACGGGTGGTCAGCCGCTGGCCGCGGCTGACCCGGCAGACCTGGAAGATATGCTCCAGCAGCACGTTTGGACCACGTTTTATTTGGCGCGAGCCTTTGCGCCGCTGCTGGCGGCCAACGGCTGGGGGCGGATCATTACCGTTTCTTCGCCGTTCGCAGTACGGCCGAACGCGCGGGGTGGGATCTATGCGGCGGCCAAGGCCGCCCAGGATACCCTGCTGCTAACCCTGGCGAAAGAACTGGCCGGCAGCGGCGTGACCGCCAACGTGCTGCAGGTGCGCACCATCGACACCGGGCACGAACGCGATCAGGCTCCCAGCGATAAGAATGGCGCATGGACCGCGCCGGAAGAGATCACCGCGGCGGTCCTGTACTTATGCTCAGACGACGCCCGGATGGTGAATGGCGCGCGGATTCCGCTGTTTGGAGCGGGGTAATACCGGGGAAGGGCTGCTCTGTGTAGGGTTTTCCCGGTAGATGCCGCGTGACGTTCCTGATATCATCCCTCACCCCGCATGGCTATGATGTAGATACGCTCAAACATCAACAAGCTGATGATTAACAGAGGGGTTGTCAGTGAACCATCCGGCGCTCACCCTACTCAGCGGGTGATATGTTCCCTGCCGGTGCTCAAACGCCACAAGCGTGAATTGCAGGCAATCGGTGAAGTGACGCCTGCAAGAATTGGATAACCCCTTTATTGCACTGCCTGCACAATCCTGCGGGCAGTGTCATTTAATCAACTGGTCGAGCAGGTTGTTACGCACCGCGTACACCGCGGCCTCAACACGCGACCTGACGCCCAGCTTGCGCAGGATTGATTCGAGGTATTTCTCGATCGTTTTCTCGCTGATATGCAGCTCGTACGAGATTCGCTGGTTGGTTTTGCCCGCCACCACCAGGCGCAGCACTTCCAATTCGCGCTGGGTCAAATGTTGCAATTCCTCGTCACTTTTGCGAATCCAATTAGAAAGCTGGGCAGAAACGCGCCGGCTGAGCCAGCCGGTTTCACCGCTGGCCACGCCGCGCACTGCGGCGACGATGGTGTCAATGCCTTCGTCTTTGATCAGATAACCGTTTACGCCAACCTGGAGCAAATCCATGATGTACGAGCGATCTTCGTGTCCGCTGAGCGCCAGCACGCCCACATGCGGAAAGCGTTTGCGCAACTGCCTGGCGACTTCCACGCCGTGCATCAGGGGCATTTCCATGTCGAGCAGCACCACGTCTGGGAGATACTTTTCTACCATTTCCAGGGTTTCCTGGCCGTCGCAGGCTTCGCCGACGACGTTAATATCTTCAATGCGGTCGAGCAGCTTGCGTATTCCGCTGCGTACCACCGGGTGATCGTCGGCCAAAAGAATACGGATTATATTATTCTGGTCAGTCATCGTTTGAACGTACTTTCGTTTGTTTTGGGTTTTCCGGTAGGGAATTGGGCATCACCACCCGAACCAGCGTTCCGCTGCCGGGTTGAGAACGCAGCATCACCCGGCCGCCGGCGGCGCTGGCGCGTTCATGCACGCCGGCCAATCCAAAATGCTGCGCGCGCGCCAGTTCCAGCCAGTTGGCAGGCGGCTGGAAACCACGGCCGTTATCCTGAATTTCCAGTTCGGCCTGGGCCTCATCCACGGTCAGGCTGATGCTGACCCGGCTGGCGCCGGAGTGGCGGATGACGTTGTTCATCAGCTCCTGGTAAATGCGAAAGACGGTCATGCGCCGTTCTTCGGGCATTTCCAGCCCGTCCGGCATCAGCATGGTTTGGAAAAGGATTCCCGGGTTTTCGGTTTCCAGCTTTTCAATATGCGCGCGGATGGCCTTTTCCAGGCCAAAGGGAGCGAGCGAGGGCGGGTGAATATCGGCACAGAACTGGCGCAAGTTTCGCGCTGCCTCTTGCAGGTCGCGGCGCAATCGTTCCAACATGGCGAGGCGTTGTTTCTTATTATCGATCCGCAGAGCCTCGTCCAGATCATACTCCAGTGCCAGCAGATTTTGTAGCAGGCTGTCGTGCAGATCGCGGGCAATTTCGCTGCGCTCGTGCTCGCGTTCTTGCAAGATCAAGCGTTGTAGTTCGAGCTGCAGCATGGTCTGCTGCATCTGACTGGCAGCCTGGCGCTGTTCGCTAATATCCACCACCGCATTGACCACCAGGGTGATCGCGCCGGTTTCGTCGCGCACCGGAGCGGCATTGTACAATCCGTTCCAATACCGCCCGTTGCTGCGGTTGATGGCGATCAGCTCTAACCCGGTAATGCTTTCACCGCTCGTCGCGCGGATCAGCGGCCATTCTTCGTGCGGGCAAGGCACGCCGTCGGCGTATGTCAGGTCAAAATGAGGGAAAACATCGCGCATGTTGGCAATCCGTTCGGGTTTGCCAGGGATGGCATACATGCGCATCATTGCCGCGTTGAGGCTCAACACGCGGCCCAGCGGATCGATGACGATGACCGCCTCGAGCATGCTGTCGATGACGGATTGCATTTGCGAACGCGCGGAAAGCAGCGCGTGATAAAGCCGCTCCGTTTGTTCCAGAGCAGCCAATCGTTCTTGCCACTCGCTCGCTTCGCCGGGCGGTTGTTCTGATGCTGGTCCGGTCATCATTGCGTACATCTCCTGCGCAGAGAATTTTCGATCCATGCAGACCAAATTTCCGGGGCAGGTTTTGTAGATTCCAGTAGTCCTTGCCGCGATGCGGGCCAAATGCGATGCCAGTTTTTACGGCGTTTCCTACAATATTGAGAATATTTTACTAAGGGGCAGCGAAAAAGTAAAGAACTTAAAAATGTTATATCGAAATAATCAACAATAGAACAGCCCAGGAAAACAATTGACGCCTGGGTGAAGCGTGTTATAACCATTGTATGCAATCCTCGCAAACAACTGAAGAAGAAGGCAGGCGGCGCTTCCCCTGGTGGCTGGCACTAATCATCGTGCTGGGCCTGGGGCTGACGCTGGTGTTCGGTCTGCGTTTGTTCAATTCCTTTCATCGCATGCCGCGTGGCGGCCCGCGCGAACCGGTGATGACCGACGTCAGCCTGATCCGCGACTGGATGACGATCCCTTATATTGCTCGGGCATACGCCGTGCCCGGTCCGTTGTTGTTTGACAGGCTGCAGCTCGATCCGAAGGAGAATGACCGCCGCAGCCTGGCGGAAATTGCCGCCGAACGCAACCCTGATCATCCCGAACAGCTGATTGAAGATATTTCGACCATCATTCTCGAATGGCAGGCGCAGTTCCCCGAGGGGTTGCCAACGCCAACATTGCTGCCCGGCATTCCGCCGCCGCCCAAACTGCGCCCATGAGCGGGTTACAAGACTGGTTATTATCCGCGCTGCTGGCTTATGGGATGCCGCTGTATGGAACAACCATTCTGCTCAGCGCGTTTGGCGTGCCGCTGCCGGTTTCGCTGCTGGTCATCGCCGCGGGCGCGTTTGTCAGCCAGGGTCTGCTCGACTGGCGCCTGGTGCTGCTGGTGGGCTGGGGCGCGGCGCTGCTGGGTGACAGCGGCGCTTACTGGGTGGGCCGCCTGGCCGAAAATTGGGTCGAGCGCCGCTTTGGCAAAATTGCCACCTGGCAGGCGGCGCTAAATGCGTTTGCCCGCCGTGGCTGGCTGGCGGTTTTCCTCAGCCGCTTCTGGTTGACGCCGCTGGCGCTGCCGGTGAACCTGATCTCCGGCAGCCGCTACCGCTATATGCGCTTTCTCACCGCGGATGCTTCCGGCGAACTCATCTGGGTGGCGGGGTATGCCGGGCTGGGTTATTTCTTTGGCGGGCAGTGGGAAACGGTGAGCACGTTCATCTCGGACTTTAGCGGGCTGTCGGTGGGGCTGGTGGTGCTGACCGCCGGGATGGTAGCCGGGATGCGCTACTGGAAGAAAAA
>DATCUC010000296.1:0-2007 GCA_036567625.1 Anaerolineaceae bacterium
CGCGCGGGGGCGCGGGTGGTTTTCGGCGCTGGACGCGCGGCGCGGGTAGATCGGGTGGAGCGGGCGGGTGTCTTTGCCAAATAGACCTCGAAGCGAAAGAGTGTTCTATGAGGATTATAACACGCGCGCAGGGTGGCGGCGTAATGGGGCATCGTCCAATAATGGGCTTGACAAACCCTGAAAAATCATTACAATGGTGTAAGATATACACAAACTACGCGGAGCGATCCGCACCTTTTTTGGGGAATACATTGGTGTAAAATGGACACGAATAAAGTTGAATTGACTACCCTACCGGCCCTCACGGCTGAGTCGCTGCCGTTTCTGGCGTACCTGCAAGAATGGCTGGAAAACCTGCCCCGCCTGTCCGCGGCGGATGTATTTTCCAGCCCGGCAGCGGCCGGCCTGCTTTCAGTGGATATGATCCAGGGTTTTTGTAATGCCGGGCCGCTGGCCAGCCCGCGCGTCGAAAGCATTATCCCGGCCGTGGTGCGCACCATGCAGGCCGCCTATGACCAGGGCGTGCGCGCCTTTGCGCTGACCCAGGATACGCATGAGCCTGACGCGGTGGAGTTTGGAGCATTTCCGCCGCACTGCGTGCGCGGCACGGATGAATCCGAAGCCGTGCTGGAAATTAAGGCGCTGCCGTTCTATCACATCATGCAGACATTTCCCAAGAATTCGATCAACAGCGCGGCGGACACTGGTCTGCGCGCCTGGATCGATGCCAACCCGGAACTGGACACCTTTGTTATCCTGGGCGACTGCACCGATCTGTGTATTTATCAGATGGCGATGGATCTGCGCACCGATGCCAATGCGCGCCAGCTCCAGCGCCGGGTGATCGTCTCCGCCGAGGCGGTGCAAACGTACGACACGCCGGTCGACGTGGCGCGGGAGTTGGGGATTTTCCCGCACCCGGGCAATCTGCTCCACGCGCTGTTTCTGTATCACATGGCGCTCAATGGTATCGAAGTGGTGCAGGCGATCGAATAGCCGGGTGAGAAAAGCGTTATCACGCATGGCGCGAATGAAAACGAATTTCACTTCTTTTTGGAAAACTGGTGAGTAAGATCGTGACGCAACAATCGTAATAGACGGGTGCAGCAAAAGAAAAAATCACGAATTTGGGCGAAAAATACAAATGGCGCGAATATTCTAAGGAATTCGCGCTATTTGTTTGATTCGCGCAGATTGGGGTTAAAGAATCCAGCCAGCCTATTTTTCGGCTGGCTGGTCTTCATTCTTCAGCGGAAAACTAGGGCGCGACGGTATTGGTCCAGACGTTGATTTCGTCAACCTTAATTGTGAAATTCGGCGTTTCGCGGCCGCCGACAAAAACGCCGAATGCGCCCTGCAGCCAGGTATTGTTATCCGCCTGGCCGACAACCTGGCCGTTGGCGTACAGGTAGATGCGGCTGCCGATGGCCATCACGCCCAGGGTGTTGGTCTTATTCGGCCCGGCCTGGATGAAATCGCTCTTCTTCCAAAAGATGATGTTGGTCACCACGCCGTCCGGCTCGGCTTTGCCGTCCCAACGCTGGAGCGCAAAACGCCCGTCGCAGGTGAAGCCGTACCAGTAGCCCTGGTCGGGAGCCGTGCGGTTGGGCACGCGGAAGTAAATGCCGTAGCGGTCATTGCCCTTGCACTCGCCCGGCGTGATGCGCGCTTCGATATAAAAATTGCTCAGGTCAGCGCCGTAGGTAGACATGCGCCAGCCGCTGGTGGTCTTGAGGCCGGTAAGCTGCATCTGCCCGTCCGCAAAGGTGACGCTGGTAAACCCGGCCGGGTCTACCCCGGTGGGCCAGTTGTTGCCGTTGTCCATCGGGTCGGTGAAGGCCGGCACGCCCAGGCGGTTGCGCACATCCGAGGCCACCGGGGTGACTGTAGCCGGGGGCGTGGGCTGGTTGGGCCCGCCGCCGCCTGCATCCGGGGTGGTGGTTACCGGCAGCAGCGGAATGACGGTGGGGGGTGGGGTCGGCAGAACCGGGCCAACCGTGGGTGGGG
>DATCUC010000297.1:0-10625 GCA_036567625.1 Anaerolineaceae bacterium
GGCCCGGGAATTGCTGCCCGGCGCGGCGGTAGATTTGCTGCGCGATCTGGCTGGTCTGCCGCGCTTGCTGCGCATTGCGTTGTAAAATCATGGGATGAGGTGAAAATGATCGCTACGCAAATCCTTTCCGTCAATGACCCAACAGCGCTGGCGCAGGCTCTCGCGGTACTGCGCGGCGGTGGGTTGGTGGCCTTTCCGACCGATACGGTCTACGGTGTTGGCGCGCTGGCTTTCGACGCGGCGGGCATCGACCGCATTTTTGAGGCCAAAGGCCGCGATACTGCCAAAGCCATCCCCATCCTGGTAGGCACGCTGGAGCAGTTGACTGAAGTGACCCTGATGCTCACTCCTTCGGCGCAAAAACTGGCGCAGCGCTACTGGCCTGGCGCGCTGACTCTGGTGGTGCCGCGCCATCCCGGACTGCCGGAGAACCTCTCCGCCACGCCGACGGTGGGCGTGCGCATGCCGGCTCATCCCTTTGCGCTGGATCTGCTGCGCAGCGCCGGACCGCTGGCTGTGACCTCCGCCAACCTGTCTGGGCAAGAAAACCCGGTCAGCGCACAAGACGTGCTCGCGCAGTTGAATGGGCGCATCGAACTGGTTATTGACGGCGGGAATGCGCCGGGCGGCGTGCCTTCTACCGTGGTCGACTGCACCGGCGAGCAGGCGCGCATCCTGCGCCAGGGCGCAATCGCGGCTGAGGAAATCGCCAAAATCGTCGGTTAATGGCGGGCTTTTCTTATCTATTCTTCATCTTGTATTCATACAATCCTTAATCTCATCCGGTATAAAGAAGATGCATTCTCCATAAATCAACCTGCGCGGAGCTTTGGGCGGCTCTGGAGCAGGTTGCTTTTTAAGGCGGTATTTCTCTTTTCCCGGCAGTTGTCATACAATTCACCCTTGCGTTTCCGCGCTTCGTGCCTGATAATTAGTCCAGTAATCCCTGCCTGGTTGAAAGGAGCCGAAGACCTATGAGCGCTGAGAAAAGTGGTAAGGCTGCGCGTGAATTCACGCCGATCCCATTGAAGCGAAAAACCCCCGTTCCATCCGATATTGATATTGCGCAAGACTCGGATATGAAGCCGATCACCACCGTGGCGGACGAAATGGGCATTCTGCCGGATGAACTTGAGCTTTACGGCCCGTACAAGGCGAAAGTCAAGCTCGAAGTTCTCGACCGGCTGCGCGCCGTTCCGGATGGCATATACGTCGATGTGACCGCCATCACACCGACCCCGCTGGGCGAGGGAAAAACCACCACCACGGTTGGTTTGAGCCAGGCGCTGGGCGCTCACCTGGGTTACAAGGTCGTCACCTGCATTCGCCAGCCCAGCCAGGGCCCGACCTTTGGCATCAAAGGCGGCGCGGCGGGCGGCGGCTACAGCCAGGTGATCCCCATGGAAGACTTCAACCTGCACCTCACCGGTGATATTCACGCCATCACCGCTGCCAATAACCTGATGGCCGCGGCGATTGACGCGCGCATTCTGCATGAAAAGTGCGCCACCGACGAGCAGTTGTTTAACCGCCTGCTGCCCAAAGATAAAACCGGTAAGCGCCATTTCCCGCGCGGGATGCGCTGCCGCCTGCAAAAGTTGGGTATCACCAAAACCAACCCGGACGACCTGACCGAGGAAGAACGCTCGCGGCTGGTGCGCCTGGATATCGATCCCGATTCGATCACCTGGCGGCGCGTGATTGACACCTCCGACCGCTTCTTGCGCGGCATCACCGTGGGCCAGGGCGATGAAGAAAAAGACTTCGCGCGTGGCACCGGGTTTGATATTACCGTGGCCAGCGAGATCATGGCCATCCTGGCGCTAACAACTAACCTGCAGGATATGCGCGAGCGCCTGGGCAAGATTGTGATCGGCGTCAGCCACAGCGGCGAGGCGGTGGACGCGGAAGATCTGGGCGTGGCCGGCGCGCTGACGGTGTTGATGCGCGACGCAATCAAGCCCAACCTGATGCAGACCCTGGAAGGCACGCCGGTGTTCGTCCATGCCGGGCCGTTTGCGAATATTGCCCACGGAAACAGCTCGATCATTGCCGATCGTATCGCCCTCAAGCTCGCGGATTTCGTCGTCACCGAGTCCGGCTTTGGCGCGGATATGGGCATGGAAAAATTCTTCGACATCAAGTGCCGCTATTCGGGCCTGCTTCCCAACGTGGTGGTGCTGGTGGCGACCGTGCGCGCGCTCAAGATGCACGGCGGCGGCCCCAAGGTCGTGGCCGGCAAGCCGCTCGATCCGGTCTACACCGACGAGAACCTCGACCTGCTGCGCGCGGGCCTGCCCAACCTGCTGCACCATATCAAGACCGCGCGCAAATTCGGCATTCCGGTGGTTGTGGCGGTCAATACTTTCTTCACCGATACCCCGGCGGAGCTGGAACTGATCCGCAAAGCGGCGATTGAAGAAGGTGGAGCGGCGGATGCCGTGGTTTGCCGCAACTGGGAACTGGGCGGCGAAGGCGCGGTCGAATTGGCTGAAGCGGTAGTGGCGGCCTCCAAATTACCCAGCGACTTTCACTTCCTCTACCCGTTGGAATGGTCGATCAAAGAGAAGATCGAAACCATTGCCCGCGAGGTGTACGGCGCGGACGGCGTCGACTACCTGCCCGAAGCCGAAGAACGCATTGCCGAGTACACCCGCCTGGGCTTCGACCGGCTGCCGATCTGCATGGCCAAGACGCACCTCAGCCTGAGCCATGACCCCCTGTTGAAGAATGTGCCGACCGGTTTCCGTATTCCCATCCGCGACATCCGCGCTTCGGTTGGCGCCGGGTTCCTCTACCCGATCCTGGGCAAGATGGCGACCATGCCCGGCCTGCCCACCCGCCCGTCCTTCTTTGACGTGGATATTGACTTCAATACTGGCCGCGTGGTGGGGTTGTTCTAACCCCGCGCTTTGGATTAAAAAAACCGCCCCCATTTTGCTGAATAAAATGGGGGCGGTTCTTTATGCCTGTGTATTGGTTCGCGGGTCGAATGCGTCGCGCACCCCGTCGCCGAAAAAGTTGAACCCCAGCACCACGGTCAAAATCGCCAGGCCGGGGAAGGTGGTCATCCACCAGTCGTAGAACTTAAAGCGCCCCATGGATACCATTGCGCCCCATTCCGGCGTCGGTGGAACCGCGCCCAGGCCAATGAAGCTCAGCGCGGCGATTGTCAAAATCGCGCTGCCCGCGTCCAGCGCAGCTTTGACCAGGATTGGGCCAAACGCGTTGGGTAAAATATGGCGGAACAGGATGCGTGAATTGGGCACGCCGACGACTTGCGCCGCGGCGATGTATTCATTATTCTTCAAACTCAGCACCTGGCCGCGCGCCAGGCGGGAATACTGCGGCCACCACACCAGAATCATGGCGATCAGCGCGTTGCGCAGGCTGGGACCGAGCACCGAAGCAATGGCCAGCGCCAGTACAATCGACGGAAAGGCCAGGGTGATATCTGCCAGGCGCATCACCAGCAGGTCATAAATGCCGCCCACGTACCCGGCGGATGCCCCAAGCAGCGAGCCAAACGTGGTGGCGAAGATGATCACCACCAGGCCGATGGGCAGCGAAATGCGCGCGCCGTAGACGACGCGCGAGAAAACATCGCGGCCCAGTTCATCGGTGCCGAACCAGTATTTGGTCGAGGGCCCTTGCAGCCGGTCGGTGATGTTTTGCTCGAAGGGATCATAGGGCGCCACCAGCGGCGCGGCGATGGCTACCAGGGTCCAGATGAAGATGATCACCAGGCCGGTCATCGCCATGCGGTTGCCGGTCAGCGTGCGCAGGCTGCGCCGCCAGGGAGATTCGCTGTGACGCACCGCGGGAAGGTTGAGGTCGATTTCGCTTTGCATGTCACTGCTCCCGGATGCGTGGATCAAAAAGAGCGTAGGAAATATCCACGAAGATATTGAACACCATATAAATTACTGCAAAAAGCAGGGTGGTGCCCATGATTGCCGGATGATCAAGGTTAATCGCTGCTTCAACCTCATAGCGCCCGATGCCGGGCCAGGCGAAGATCGTTTCGGTCATAATCGCGCCGGAAATTAACCCGGCGAAGGCCAGCCCCAGCACGGTGACCACCGGGATCATGGCGTTGCGCAGCGCATGAACCAGGATGACGCTGCGCTCGCGCAGGCCCTTGCCGCGGGCGGTGCGAATGTAGTCCATTTGCAGCACTTCGAGCAGCGAGGAACGCGTGATGCGGGTAATGAGCGCCAGGGTAAACCAGCCGAGGATGATCGACGGCAGAATCAGGTGCTGCAATGCGCTCCAGAATGACACCCAATCACCGGTGACGGCCGAATCGAACAGGAACAGGCCGGTGATATGCTGCGGCCCAGGCAGCCGCGAATCAATGCGCCCGGGGCCGGGCAACCAGTCGAGCTTGTAGTAAAACAAGAACAACACCATTAGCCCTGACCAGAACGGCGGCATGGATGCGCCGATCAGCGAGATCACCAGGCTGACCTTGTCGATAAATTTTCCGTTTTTGATCGCCGCCAGAATCCCCAGCGGCAGGCCAACCAGGATGGCGAAGATCATCGACCCGATTGCCAGTTCGATGGTGGCGGGCAGGAAATCGCGCAAATCATCGGTGACCGGGTTCTTGGTCTTAAAGGAGACCCCCATGTCGCCCTGGGCCAGGTTCTTCAGATAAATCACGTACTGCACCGGCAGCGGTTTATCCAGTGCCCATTTTTCCGTGGCGGCAGCTACCGCAACCGGGTTTTCCAGTGATTTCTCGTTGAGAATCACCACCAGCGGGTTAACCGGGATGGCGTGCGTCACGATGAACAGCAGCAGCGTAATACCGATCATCATGGGGATGATGAGGAGAATGCGACGAACCAGGTGTCCAGCAAGACTCATCTTGACTCCTGAGGTGGGGCTGCAGCGCAACCGGTAAACGAATGGCGCGAAAATGGACGAGGGGGTAGGCCAGGGGCTGGCCTACCCCCATTGACGGGAATTGTTTACTTGTGCAGATCCGCCAGGTTGAAGAAGTACACCGGGTGGAAAGCGTAGCCCTTAATGTCCTTTTGCAGAACGGTGATCGTCTGCAGTTGGTAGAGCATCAGGAAGGGCATATCTTCCATCACCTGGGTTTGCCACTGCTTGGTCAGTTCGACGCGCTTGCCTTCATCCATTTCCTTCTCGATCGCGGTGGCGATTTCCTGCGTCTTGGGGCTGTCGTACCACATGCGCATGGCAATCGACGTATCGGGGAAGGAGAAGAAGTGCGTCCACATCGTCACGTCCAGGTAGTCGGGCGTCCAGCCGCCGAAGGCAAAGGGCAGTTTCTGCGCGCGCATTTCGCTCAGATACACGCTCTGCTCCATCGGCGTCAGGTTGACGGTGATGCCCGCTTCGGCCAGGTCGGCTTTGAGTTTGGCCGCCACGGTTTCGCGCGTGGGGTTGGAGCCGTAATGCAGGTTGACCTCGAAGCCGTTTTCGTAGCCGGCTTGCTTGAGGAGTTCCTTGGCCTTATTCACGTCGCGCACGATCACCTGCGTAGCATCCACGCCGGGCAAGCCCACCGGGATAATGCTCGGGGCGCGCGTGCCATAACCATTGAGGATGGCCTTAATGATCCCATCGTAATCGATAGAGTAGGCAATCGCCTGGCGCACCAGCGGCTTCGACAGCGGCTCGGAGATTTCGGGGTTGGACGTCATGGCCAGATAGTTCTGGTCGAGCGAGGTGCCGATGACTACCTGCAGGTTGGTATCGGCCTTAGCCTGATCGACCAGGTCCGAGTCCAGCGAGCGGATCATGTCTGCATCGCCGCGCTGGAGCATCTGCAATTGCGTGGTGGGATCGGAGTTGTGCTTGATGATCACCCGGTCGAAGTACGGCTTGCCGCGGAAGTAGTTAGTGTTGGCTTCGAAGATAATCTCCGCCTTGGGCGTCCAGTTGGTCATCACGTAGGGGCCGCTGCCCGCCGAATTGCGATCCAGCCAGTCTTTGGCGGTGTCGGTCTTGTCGGCATCCGCGGCGTCTGTGCCGCCGTGTTCCTTCACCAGCTTGCTGTCTTCAATGCCCAGGCTGGGATTGGCGCACACGGCCAGCCACTGCGGCGTCGGCGAGGTGAGCTTGAACTTGACGGTTAGCGGATCAACCACTTCGACGCTTTCCAACATTTCGATGTTGGTGGAAGCGGCAGCTTTCATATTGAAGACGCGGTTAAAGGTGAAGGCCACGTCATCTGCAGTCAGGTCGTTGCCAGAGGCGAACTTGATGCCCGAGCGGATTTTGAACGTGAATTCCGTCAGATCATCGTTGAACGTCCAGGATTCGGCGACTTTGGGCTCAATCTTGCCCAGGTTATCGGCTTTGATCTCTACCAACTGGTCGTAGGTGCTGTTATGGACGAACAGGTTGGTGGTTTCACCGGCGATGGCCGGGTCAAACGTCACCGCGTCGTCCATATTCATCACTATCACCAGGGTGGTGGGTTCTGCTGGGGCGGCCGGGGCTTCGGTGGCTGGCGCAGCTGGGGCGGGGGTGCAGCCGCTCAGCCCACTGAACAGCGTTGCGACCAGCATCAAGAACAGCATCAAACGGTAGACCTTCATGTGATCCTCCTTAAGGGGTGAAACAGGGAAACACTCCAAGAACGGCAGGATAGTAGCGAATGAGCCTACTGGTTTATGGTTGATGGTTGCGGTGATGTTTGATCAATCTGGGAAAGCATTGCAGGGCAGCAGCGCGGGAGGGGGAAAGGGCAAGCATCGCCTCCTTTATGTGCAATTTGGGGGAGCAATCCACTTCATATTACGTTTTTTTACAAAATTCGTCAACCAAAAACCCATTGCAATTATTGCCCTGACCTGACTGACCGCGTGCGTTGCAGAATCGGCATGAAAAAACTTGTACAATTAGCAAAAATAGATCAAAAAAGTGAATATAATAAACATATAGTGGTTGGATATTCTATTGTTGGAGGACGAGATGGAAGTGACCTCGAGAGAATCGGCTGCTGTTGATGTAGGCTATCGCCTGCGCGTATTGCGCGAGGAGCGAGGCGTATCCATGCGCTCGTTAGCCCGGCGCAGTGGGCTTTCCGCGAATGCGCTCAGCATGATCGAACGCGGCCTGACTTCTCCATCCGTGAGTACCCTGAGCAAACTGGCCAATGCCCTGGAAGTGCCAATTATGGCGTTTTTCCGCAAGGAGCCTGACCGCCAGAGCGTGGTGTACTGCAAAGCCAATGACCGCAACCGCATCGACTTTACCAATGGTTTTTGGGAAGGTCTGGGCAGCGAATATTTTAATGGGCGGTTGGAAGCCTTTTTATTGACCCTCGACGACGGCGGCGCCAGCGGCCCGCACGGCATGATCCACACCGGGTACGAATTTATTTTTTGCCTGGAAGGCAAAGTTGAATACGAAGTGGACGGGCAGATTTACCAGTTGGAGAAAGGCGACAGCTTGATCTTTGCCGCCAACATGCTGCATCGCTGGCATAACATGAGCAAAAAGCCCTCCAAACTGATCATGCTGATCAGCGGGTTCGAAGACAGTGAGCGCCCGCTCGAATATCATATTGCCTCGGCCTCGCAGAGTGCTTCGGGCAATGGCTCGGGCGAAGAGCCGTTGGATGACGATGAAGGTGACCCGAACGTTTAGAGGTTGAGCCAGCGCGAGGCAGCCTGCGGCAATTCCGCCATCGTCCCAATTTTGACGTTGCAGGTGGGCAGCGAGTCAGTGAACAGCTTGCCGTAGCGCTTGGTTATAATCCGCCGGTCGAGGATCGCTACCACTCCGCGGTCAGACTGGGTGCGGATCAAACGCCCAAACCCCTGCCGGAAGCGTAAGATAGCTTCTGGCAGGTTGTATTCGTTGAAGGGATCATCGAATGTTTCGGAGCGCGCCGCGACAATCGGGTCAGTGGGCACGTCAAAGGGCAACTTGGCGATCACCAGCACCGACAGCGCCTCGCCGGGAATATCCACGCCTTCCCAAAAGGCGCGCGTTCCCAGCAGCACCGCTTTCTCAGAGTCGCGGAAGGTTTCCAGCAGCGTGTTGGCTGAAGCGCCTTCACCCTGCTCGTACACCATAATCCCGGCCTCGGTCAGCGGGCCGGAAATATTTTGCGAGGTGCGCTTGAGTTGGGCATAGTTGGTGAACAGCGCCAGCATTCGCCCGTGCGTGGCCTTCGCCAGCCGGACGATGGTCTGTTCGATGGCGCGTTGGTAATTGTTGGCGTCGGAAGGCTCGGGGATATCCTTCACCATGTACAGCAGCGCCGAGGATTCGTAGTCAAATGGCGAGCCAACCATGAGTTCGTCGGCTTCGTCGGCGTTGAGCCGGCTGCGCAGGTAGTCAAATTCATCATTGGTGGTCAACGTGGCCGAGGTCAGCACCACGCTAGCTTTTTCATGCCACAGGTGCTTTTCCATCAACGGGCCGGTGTGCAGCGGAGCCACCTGCAGCACCAGGTTGTTGCCGTTGGGTTGTTGTTCGATCCAGTAAATCATGCTCGCGTCGGGGTTGCTGACCAGCCGCGCCAGGTGACCATCGGCTTCAAACAGGCGGCGGTACACGTTGGCCAGGTTGCCCTGGCTGTCTTCCACGGATTCATCCATGTCGCTGAATTCGCCCACGGTCTTGTAGAATTCGGCCAGCAGGTTGAGCAGCAGCACCAGCGTTTCGCGCACGGCGTCCCAGGCGATTTCCACGCCGTTCCAGGCCGGCTGCGTGCGCGTGGCCGAGGTGATGCGCTCCTGCTGGGCGTAGGTTCCCATGGGACGGCCTTCACGCTGTTCCACCAAAAAGTCGTTGATGCTTTCAAAGAACTGGCGGAGCAATTGTTCCAACCGGAATGACAGGTCGGTGGCGCGCGAGATCTGGCTTTGCGCCGCGGCAAAATCCGACGGTTTCAGCAGAGGCTTCAAGTCGGTCATTAGGTGCCCGAGGATGCCGCTGCTGGAGCCGCCCAGCTCGCGCAGCAGCCGCACCAGGTCACCCTGGGTGACGCGAAAACCCAGCGCGCTGGTGGTGGCAGCTTCCAGGTGGTGGCCCTCATCAACGATCAGGTAATTGTATTCGGGCAGAACGCGGCTGCCGGTGGCCACATCTGAAAGGAGCAGGGCGTGGTTGACGATGATCAGGTGCGCATTTTGCGCATCTTGCCGGATGCGGTAGAAGGGGCAGGTGCCGTGCGCGCGGCTCATGCAGGTTTCGGCTTTGCAGGCTTCATCTTCGGCGCTAATGTGCATCCAGATGTCGCGCTCGACCGGCCCGTTGAGGTTGATCTCGCTGCGATCGCCGCTGCTGCTTTCTTGCAGCCAGACCAGGACCTTGGCCAGCACACGCATCTCTTCGGGCGTTTCCGGGCCGCGATTGCGCAGGTTCTCCAGGCGGCGCGGGCAGAGGTAATTCGAGCGGCCCTTAACCACCACCGCGCGCAAATCCAGGTTGAGCGCGGCGCACAGGTCGGGGATGTCTTTTTTGATTAACTGGTCTTGCAGGTTGATCGTATTGGTCGAGATGATCACCCGGGTGTTGTTGTGGGCTGCCCACAGGGCGGCGGGCACCAGGTAGGCAAAAGATTTGCCCGTGCCCGTTCCGGCCTCGACCAGCAGATGACTGCCCTGGTTGAAAGCTTTGACCACGCTGCGCAGCATTTCGACCTGCTGCGGGCGGTACTCGTAACTCTGGAAGTAATGCGAGAACAGCCCGCCGTGTTCCAGGATGGCGCTGACTTCGTCCGGGTCCAGCATCGTCGGGCCGGTTTGCGGCAGTTCGGCGCTGACCGGTTCTTCCGGCAGGCGTTCCAGGATCGGTCCGCGGGCAAAGGCCGGCACGCGCCTGGGCGCAATCGGCTGGCGCGAGCGCGCGCGCAGGATCTGGCTGAAGATCCAGCTTGCGCCCCACTCGAACCCCTCGCTTAAGCGCAAAAATTCCGCGATCAGGTCAACCGGCAGCGCCAGGGCGCGATCATATAACTGCAAGAACAGGCGGTGGGTGACGCGGGCATCATCGAGGGCGCGGTGCGTAGCGGGCAGCAAAATGCCCATGGCCTGCCCCAGCGCGCCCAGATTATAGCGGCTGGCCGTGGGCAGCAGCACCGCAGCCAGCTCGTAGGTGTCGAGCACATCGTTGTAGCGCAGGATATTGCTGCGCTGAAGGAAAGAGAGATCAAAGCGCACGTTGTGGCCCAGCACGGGGCATTCGCCGACAAAATCCACCAGGTCTTGCAGCACGGACGATAAAGTGGGTGCATTACGCACCATTTCATTGGAAATGCCGGTGAGCTGGGTGATAAATGGTGAGATTGGGCGGTGGGGGTTGATCAGCGTGGACCATTCCGCTTCCACCCGGTGGCCGTTGAAGCGTACTGCGCCGATTTCGATAATGGCATCTTTTGCCGGGTCAAGCCCGGTCGTTTCAATATCCAGGGCAACAATGGATGGCATGGGTTGAATTATACCAGTCTCACGGAGGCCCGGCGTTTTTTGGTAGCAAAGGAATATACACCGGCGTGCCGATCACCGGGCGCGGCGTCCAGTACGGGTGGGTAGGCGATGCGGTGCGCGTGGCCGTAGAGGTGCGCGTGGCAGTCGGCGTACGCGTGGTGGTAGCGGTGGCCGTGCGCGTTGCTGTCGGCGTAGATGTTA
>DATCUC010000298.1:0-2151 GCA_036567625.1 Anaerolineaceae bacterium
AGGATACTGCTGGCAGCAGTTATCGTGACCCTTTTGCTGCCCGCGTGTAGCGTGCTGCAGACGGCAAGCCCCACCGCACCGCCCACGGCCAGCGTCACCGCCAGCCCGCAGGCCAGCCCCAGCGCCACGCTGCCGCCAGAAAACACAGCCACGCCGCAGCCAGTGCCCACCGCCGAGCCATTCACTCCCACCCCGGCGCCAACCCTGCCAGTGCCCGATCACCAAATCCGCATTTTGATCCTGGGCTCGGATATCCGCGAGGATAACAGCTTTCGCACGGACGTGATCATGCTGCTGACGATCAACCCGCGTGAAGGCACGGCGAGCGTGGTTTCCTTCCCGCGCGATCTTTACATTTATATGCCGGGCTGGGGCTTTTCGCGGATCAACGTGGTGCAGTACCGGGGCTTTGATGTAATGGCGGATATGTTCGAGATGAACTTTGGCGTGCGCCCGCAGTATTACGTGATGACCAACTTCGCCGGTTTTCTGAATATCATCGACAGCCTGGGCGGGATTGACGTGGTCGTGGCCGAAGAAATGACCGACAAGTGCGACCTGCCGCACATGGACCGCGAGGGCAACTGCACGGTTCGCCCGGGCACGGTGCGCATGGACGGCCAATACGCGCTGTGGTACGTACGCTCACGGAAAAGCACCAGCGATTTTGACCGCCAGCGCCGCGCGCAAGAAGTGATCCAGGGCATCTTCAGACGTTTGCTCAGCCTGGAAGGCGTGCGCCGCGCGCCGGAGATCTACCAGCAGTTCAGCGGCAGCGCCGAAACCAACCTGGACCTGCAAACCGTGCTCTCGCTGGCGGGAGTGATCCCCTCACTGACGCAGGAAGGCCGGATCCGGCGCTACCAGCTTGGAATCCAAAACGTATACCCGATGATCGATGGCGAGGGAGCAGCGGTGCTGTACCCCGACCTGCCCTCGATCCGGGCGATCATCGAAGAAGCGGTGCAAAATACCACACCCTGAGCCTGGCGCAGGTGTTTTGACGGCTCAGAACGGGAAAACGGGCAAAAATGCTTGAAAAATGGCCGATTGCCATTTGACAGGCAGTCAAAAATGGATTAAACTGAATTAGACTATACGCAAACCGTTCCGGGAGGGGCATATGCCTGCCGAATCGACTTCTACCGCCGCGCACATCACCGCGTCTACGCCGGTTTTACCGGCTCTGCGCGCCTGGGAAATGTATCTGTACGACCAGGGCCGTTCGCCCTATACCGTCAAAGCTTTTATGGGTGACATGCAGCTTCTGGCAACCTACTTGCCCGCTGACCGCAGCGTCGGCGCGGTGACTACCAACGACCTGAACCATTTTTTGACCTGGATGCAAAGCGGCCGCGGCATTCCATGCAGTCCCAAGAGCCTGGCGCGGCGCATTACCTCGCTCAAGGCCTTTTTCCGCTGGCTGCACAAGAACGGAACGCTGGTTATCGACCCGGCCGAAAAGGTGCTCCAGCAGTCAGTGATGAGCCCACTACCGACGGTGCTGACGACCGAAGAGGAAGAAAAGCTGCGCGAGGTGGCGATGGCCTACCGCAGCGCAAAAAAGCCGGATGCCCGCCCGTATACTCTGCTGGTGCTGCTGCTCTCTACCGGCTTGAAAAAAGGCGAATGCCTGGCGCTCAGCCCCAATCATATCGATCTCGATTCGCCCAGCGGCCCGATCCTGTTTGTGCGCTACCCCACTCCGCGCAACCGCTACAAAGAACGCAAGATTGAACTGCCCGCCGACTGGGTTGAAGCTTACCGCGAGTACCTGGCGCAATACAAGCCCGCTGACAGTATTTTCCCCTGGTCACCGCGCCGCCTGGAATACCTGCTCGAAGACCTGGGGCAAGAGGCTGGCCTGTCAAAGCACCTGTCATTTGACATGTGCCGCTGGACCTGCGCGCTGAACGACTGGCTGGATGGCGTGGAACATGACAAGATCCGCCAGAAGCTGGGCATTTCCAAAATTCAGTGGCGCGAGATCAACCTGAAACTGCGCCAGCTTTCGGGGGATACGACGGCTGAGGTTCAGCCCGGCGATTAATCGGCTGGCGCGCGCTCGAGCACCAGGTGAACCGCGCGGCGGGTGCTGCCTGTCAGCCGGTAGGGATGCGCCGGGCGGAACATAGGTACCCAGGCCAGGGT
>DATCUC010000299.1:0-28461 GCA_036567625.1 Anaerolineaceae bacterium
TTATTCTCCGCGTGCACCTTCACCGCCGCGCTGATCTTCGTCGCCGGAAACCGCCTGCTTCGCCGTTCCTCCGCTTCTCAGGCAGAAACTGATCAGACCAGCGATCAGACCGGCTGATTTTCCTGTACCACTGGCGCGGTAACGCGGATCGTCGTGCCTTCATCCGGGCGCGATTGGATTTCCATCTTCCCGCCGATTGCCTCAACCCGTTCGCGCATGCCCACCAGCCCCAGGTGACCGTTGCGCACCAGCTTGATCCAGTTGTCTGGCAGGCTGAAACCCACGCCGTCATCTTGAATTTCCATGACCACCTGTTCCGGCTCCACCTGCAAGCTGATAATCACATTCTCGCAATTGGAATGCTTGAAGATGTTGTTCATCTGCTCCTGATACACGCGGAATAGCGCCATGCGGGTAATCTCCGGCAGTAGCTGACCGTCGCGCACCAGGTTCAGCTTGATCTTCATATCCGGGCGGCGCGTGCTGAAGGTCTGAATATGCGAGCGGATAGCTTTTTCCAGGCCAAAAGGCGCTAACGCCGGCGGCCGCAGTTCCTGGCAGAACTGGCGCATTTCGCGCGTTTGCGTTTGCAAAATGCTTTGCAGTTCTTCCAGCAGTTGTCTCTTCGCTTCGCCGTCATTAATCAGCATCGCCTCTGACAGTTTCATCCCTGCCACCACCAGTTCCTGGATCGGGCCGTCGTGCAGATCTCGGGCAATCTCCATGCGCTCCATTTCGCGCTGCTGGATCAACCGCCGCTGCACTTCAATTTGCGTGGTATTTTCGATGTTTTGCACTTCCAGCCGCTGCAAGTTGGTAATATCCACTGCGGCAGCAGTGAAACCCATTACATGCCCGTCTTCATCGATGAGCGGTTCCAGGGTCAGATTATAGTACAGCCATTCGCCCTTAATTTTGGCCTTCAATACCGCTTGCGCGCCAACGCCGGTGCGGATCACTTCTTCTTTGAACCCCAGCAGTTCCGAGACGTCATCCGCGCCTTCCAGTTCATCATCCCGTTTCCCCAGCAGTTCCGCGGCGGAATAGCCCCACCGCGCGCCGTACGACCAGGTATAGCGCAAGTCAGTATCCATGGTAAACACCGACAGGTTGGAGTTCGACAGCGCCAGGCGGAAGCGCTGCTCGCTTTCGCGCAGGTCTTCCTCGGCTTGTTTGCGGTCCGTAATATCCACCGTCGTCACCGAGAAACGCCGCCGGTCCGGGTCCAGCCCGGGGATCGGGCTGATGGTCGAGTGATACCAACCCGCGTGTGGGGTGTACGGTTCGCTGATTTCGATCACAATCGGTTCACCGCCCTCGGCGCAGGCGCGATATTTTTCCAGCCAGAAGGCAATAGCCTCTTCGCGATACCCCAGCTCGTGCGCCGTTTTGTGCGCGGCGGTAGCCGGGGTTAACCCGTGCATCGCGGCCGAATGCAGGTTTTGCATCAAATAGGTGATCTTCGGTTCTTGAAAATCGACTTCCACGACGGCCAGCGAGATGCTGCTGGTATTGAAGAAGCTGCGCAGGGTGGCTTCGCTTTCCTGCAGCGCCTGTTCCGCCATCTTGCGGTCGGTGATATCCCGGTTTGAGGTGACGTAGCCGGTGATAATGCCCTCATCATCCCGGAGGGCAATCATCGTGCCTTCGATATAAATCTTCCGGCCGTCTTTGCCGTAATGGATCGTATCCAGCAGGGTGGGCTGCTCGTTTTCGCTTTTCGAAAATACCGCCTGCATTTCACCGGTGGCCGCCGGGGAAAAGAGTACGTGCTGAATATCTTTGCCAAGCACTTCTGCGGCCGTCCAGCCGTAAAGGTGTTCAGCAGCCAGGTTCCAGGCGGTGATGCGATCCTGGCTGTCAATGGCGATGATCGCATCCTTGACATTTTCAAGCAGCATCGCCTGATACCGCAGTTGTTCTTCATCCTTTTTATGCTGGCTGATGTCGATGGTCGTGCCGATCACGCGGGCGATATCGTTGTTTTCGTCGCGAACAACCAGTATGCGGTCTTGCACATAAATCCACTGGCCGTCGCGCTTTTGCACGCGGTATTCACTCTCGTAGTGGCTCTTATTGGTCTGCCGCATTTCGTCATAGGTCGCGGCAAGCTTGTGACGGTCATCCGGGTGGATCCGGCTCTGCCACCAATCGGACGCCGGGTTTTCCGCCGGGTCAAAGCCGAGCATGGCGCGCAGCCCTTCCGAGCGGTACACTTCGCCGGTGCGCATGTTCCAATCGTAGACCACGCCGTTCACCGCCTGGCTGGCCAGCCGGAAGCGTTCTTCGCTTTCTTGCAGCGCCAGTTTGGCGCGTTTACGCTCAATCGAGTAGCGGATCGAGCGCTCGAGCAGGGAGCTGTTGATATCGCCTTTGTTCAGGTATTCAGCCGCGCCGGCCTGCATAGCTTCGAGATCGGTTTCCACGCCGCCGCGCCCGGTGAGTAAAATCATCGGTTCTTTGTGGCCTTGCTGGGTGGCTTCGGTAATAAAATCAATCCCCGAGCGCAAGCCTAAATCATAATCCACCAGGATTGCGTCGAATTGATTTGCCTCAATCGCTTCCGTACCGACCTGAAAACTCTTGGCCCATTCCAATAAGAACTGTGTTTTCCTGGCTTTATTGAGCATCTCGCGGGTGAGGATGAAATCATCCTCATCGTCATCCACCAGGAGAATGCGGAAAATGTTGGTTTCGTATCTTGCTTCGGTCATGTCTCTTTCCGATAATAGTAGATAAAATCACTCTGGCGTTGGAAACCGGCGGATCTCGTACATTCGCCCCCGAATTCACCCGCTGCGATTCTCCCCATCCTTCTTCGAGTACATATGATGGTCGAGTTACGTCAACCCTACGCCTGCCCGTTGAATCCGATGGACAGGCGCAGTAAGAATACAGTTCTTACGCTAATTGTACCTGTTTATTGTAAACAATTTCAAGCGAATATAGGAGATTCTGATCATAAAAACTACCCCCGGCTAACGCGCCGGGGGTAGCCAGAACAGCATTTACAGGTGAGGTCTATTTTTCTACCGGAAGTTCTGCCGCGAGCCAGGCGTTCATTCCACCGCCCAGGTTGCGCACGTCAGTGTAACCCAGCATACGCAGGGCCATCATCGCGAACGACCCGCGGTGACCGGATTTGCACAACACCACGATCTTCGCGGCTTTATCAGTCGGAAGTTTGTCGAACTGGGTAAACAGTTCGTTGACCGGTATGACCACTGCATCTTTAATGTAGCCATCCGTCGTCACTTCTTCCGTAGTGCGCACATCCAAAATAAACGGGGCGCTTTCCGCAAGTTCCGCGTTGAGATCGGCCGCGCTCACGGTATAGAAATTATCCGGCAGCCCGGAGAGGAAAGCGTCCAGGTCCTTCAGGCGGGTCAGGTCGACATCCGGTTCAGATCCCGCAACTGCTTCGGCGGGTTTCGTTCCGGGCGCTTCCAGGGGCAAAGAAGCTTTCGTCCAGGCGCCGACACCGCCGCCCAGGTTGTATACCTCAGTGTAGCCCAGCAGGCGCAGAGCCGCCATAGCCAGGCCGCCACGGTGACCGGATTTGCAGTAGATGACGATAGTTTGATCCTGCGCGGGAAGTTTATCCAGGTTCTTGAGCAGGTCGCGCACGGGGATGTTGACCGCGCCTTGGATAAACCCATCTTTTTCAAGTTCGGCAGCTTCACGAACATCCAGCAAGAAGACGCCGCCATCCGCCAGCAGGGTGTTCACATCCGCGGCGCCCTTCGAGTAAAAGCCCTTAGGCATATTGGTGATGAAATCACCCCAAACCGCGTTCCAATCTACCCAACCCGCGATGGGGAACTGGCCGGCTTTCCAGGCATTGAAACCGCCCGCCATATTGACCGCATCGTAACCCAGCATGCGCAGGGCCATGGTGATAATGCTGGCCCGGTGCCCGGAGACGCAGTAGATGAGCAGTTTCTTATCCGTTGGCAGTTGATCGAGGTTATCGAGGATGGTTTCCATCGGCAGGTTCACCGATCCCTCGATATAGCCGTTCTTTGCAACTTCTTCTTCACGGCGGATATCCACAATTACTGGCGCGCTGCCACCGGCAATGGCTTCATTAACTGCTGAAGCGCCCATGCCCGCGAACCCTTCAGGCAGCGTCGACAGGTATTCATCCAGCGCGGTGAACAGGCCTTGGTCAGCAATGATGGGCTTGGAAATCGATTCAGCCGCGGCCGGAGCGCCGGTCTCAACTTTGTACTCCGCTTTCTTATACCCGCCGAAACCGCCCGCCAGATTCTTCACATCGGTGTAACCCAGCATTTTCAGAGCAGCAAAGGCGAACCCGCCGCGATGGCCGGAACCACAGTAGATCACAATCGGGTCATCATATCCGGGCAGCTTGTCCAGGTTTTTGAGCAAATCGCGCACCGGGATGTTGACCGCGCCTTCAATGTACCCATCTTTCTCAATTTCCGAAGCTTCGCGGATATCGACCAGGAAGGGCGGGTTTTCCACCAGAGCTTCATTGAGCTTCTGCGCCGATAGCGCTCCGTAACCCTGTTCCTGGCCGTTTTCGGCAACCAGTTTCTGGAAAAGAGCCAGGAAGTCCGGCGCGACTACCGGAATTTCTGTCGGCGGAACTTCGGTGGCCGGAACCGCGGTTGGCATAGCAACCGCAACGGTCGGCTCAACCACAGCCGGAGCTGCGGGAGTCGGGGCGCAGGCGCCCAGCAATATGCTGAACAGCACCAGCAGGGTGATGGACGTTAACAGTTTCTTCATTACCTTTTCTCCTCAACGAGCATCAAATGAGTGGAAAACAGTCAACTACTTTGCGGCCGGAACTTCAGGAACGATCACCGGTTGGTTGGCGTTCAATTCTTCCGGCTTGACTTTGTCAGCCGTCAGGAACAGGTCCGCATTTCCATGACAGGAATTACAGCTTTCTGTCTGCGGAGTATTGCGCTGAATATTATGTGGCGTTGTGTAGGCCCAGGTGGGCAGGGCATCGAAGTTTGACAACAGATTATCGCCGTAGTAGGCAAAGGTGTCCGGGTCAGTTGGAATATGGCGCACAGGAACGTACTTGTACGGGCGTTCTTCGCTTTGCCGGGGGTTCAATCCGATCAGGAAGGTGAAATACGTGGCGGCTGTTTTTCGGTAGGGCTGGCCGGTTGTATCACTGATCGCCACGTGGCAGCTATCACAGGAAGAATAGCTGATCGAATGGCAAACCTGGCAAGAAAGTTGACCGGCGTGAATGGCATGCTGCGCCACGCTGTCGTCAGCAGTGCCGACCTGCGCGTGGCAGTTTTCGCAGCGCGGTTGTTGTTCGCCGGCATAGCGGTGATCCACGCCCTGCGAATTGTGCAGGTCTACACCCTGGTGGCAGGCCACGCAGTTCATGCGCCCCTGTCGAAAATGCACATCCCCGGGGTACTCTTCATTCTTTCCCAGGTATTCGTTGCCAACCCGGCTGCCGTGACACGCGGTGCAGGTGCGCGTCATCGGCGGCGTTTTTTCCATCATATGCCCGTTGAGCAAACCGCCGCCCACGCTGTCGGGCTGCGCTATATGGCAGTCACCGCAGGTGGTGTGGCACGAAGCGCAGTGATTGTTAAAACCCTCTTCAATTTTTGGGTGGTTTTCTGGAGTGCTGCGGGCATCCAGTACAGTCCAGTACCCGGCCAGCGAGGCGTGCAGGCTGTTTGGGAATTCTGCGGTTTGTTCGGCGTGGCAGGCGCCGCATAATTTTTGTGAATCTGTGGAAGGATCGGCAATCAGGCCGGTGTGAGCAGTCTCTTTATCCTCAGACTGCTGACCGCCATGACAATCAGAGCAACCAGCCTGCCCGTGAACGCTGCCGAAGAATTCTTCGCTGATAATATTCTTTTCCCAGGGCTCCAACGGAGCCACAGAGCCACCTCAGCCAACCCCTTCCGATTCCTCTTCCGCAATTTCTTCGATCGCGGCAGTGTCGGTGAGCCGTTGCTTGTCGGTATGGCAGGTCACGCACCGGTCCTCTACGGACGCTGCCGTCGATTCTGCCGGCACAGGAGTAGGCGCAGTTGTGGGCGCAGCCGCTTCTACAGTAGGGGGAGCAGTATTGGCCGCCGGTTGTGGAGTTGCTTCTGGCGTATTCGAAGTGCACGCGCTAAGCAGCAGCATGCCAATCCACACCAGCGAAAATACCTTTCGCTTCATATCGATTCCTTCCGTTGGCTAGTTGGATTTTTCACAATTAGAATCATAGCGTTCGGGATTGCGAAAAAGAAGTGACATTCATACTCGGGAATAATAGCTTTCGCCTATTGCATGCGATAAGTAGAACTTATAGAATCGGTATAGATCCCAAAGAATTAATGAACTTTCCCAAGCTCGAGGGGTATTCCACAGGTGTTACCATGCTTGATGTTCATCAACTACAAGTTTTTATGGTGGCTGCCGAATTGCTGAATTTCTCGCAGGCGGCCAAGAAACTGCATATGAGCCAGCCCAGCGTCACCCAGCATGTCCGCTGCCTGGAAGAACGATTTCAAAAGCCGTTATTTGTGCGCTTCCGAAATCATCTTACGTTGACCGATGCCGGCGCCACCCTACTGCCGCTGGCTGCAGAGATGGTGCAGCTTTCCATCCGTACCGAAGAGATCATCCAATCTCTGGATGGAGATATTTGCGGCCATCTCATCCTGGCCTGTACAACCACGCCCGGCAAGTACATTCTCGCCCCGCGCATCGCCAATTTTTTGAAGCTGCATCCGCAGGTTTCTGCCACAGTCAAAGTGATGGGGCGCGGCGAAGCCATGCGCCAGCTGCTAAGCGGCCGGGTCAACCTGGCCGTCACCAGCGTAATCGAGTATTCGCCAGAGATTGACTTCTGCAAACTGCTCACCGACGAAATCCACCTGACGGTAAGCGCCAGCCATCCCTGGGCTATGAAAGGGCAAATCAGCGTCGATGAATTGCTGGAAGAACGCTTCATTATGCGTGAAGAAACCTCCGGCAATTATGCCTGCGTCCGCGCCGCGCTGGCTACCATCGGCGTGAATATTGACAGCCTGAATCGTATCCTGACTCTGGGCAATTCCGAAGCAATTGCTTTCGCAATAATGGAAGGTGTTGGGGTTGGGTTCGTTTCCAACATGATCTTCCGCAATATGAAAGAAGGCAGGATGGCTCAGGTGAAGGTCGAGAATCTACAAATTCACCAGGACGTCACCCTGCTGCAATCGCAGCGGCAGAGGGCCTCATCGGCGCAAATTGCCTTCTGGCAGTATATTTCGGAGCTTGAGCAGCCCGGTAACGGTTCCTCGGCTAAGGCATAATGCCGCCGGCCTGCTGCCGCAGCGGCTGGAACAGCCCGATCCCCATCAGGATGACGATGAGGACGAAGGAAATCAGCACTGCGGTATCGTAACCAGGCAAAACCGCGAAGGCCCACAGCAGCAGCGGCAGCAAATAAATCACACCCGCCAGCAGTGAGAGCAAAATCGTCCGGCCCGATGGGCGGCGTTTGGCGCGCGCATAGCCGATCGCGTCGTCGATTACGCTGATCAGGCCCCATGCCAGCGCGCCGAGTACCGCGAAGAAGATGAACATTTCCGTGTATGGGCCGCTGCTCATCGCCGGTGGTAAAACGAACAGCGAAAACAGCCAGATCGCCCAACCGATAACCACTTTGGTGATCCGCCACCATCGCCGGTGATCTCTCAGCGCCAGGGTCGAGAAGGTCAGCATGACCGCCGCGGCCGCCAGGAAAAACTCGCCTTGCAGCAGGGCAAATTGTCCACCCGATGGGATCGGCCCCAAGACGGTATTGTTATAGCGGCCAACGCCCACCCAGGTGTAGTTCCCGGCCGGGTCACGAACCAGCACGCCCTCATGCCCCATGGCAAAGATGACGTTACCCGTTTTGGGGTCTTCGGCTGCGCCAAATGGGCCTTTACCGATCACCGAATTTTGTGGATTGACTTTATTAATGTAGGCTTGCTCCACCCCACTGGGCGCTCGCAGCGTGTAATCCGTGGCCCAGGTAGCGCCGCCGTCCGCGCTGCGCTCGATCTTTTCACCGCGTACCCAGCGGTACTGCACCGGCCCGGCTTTGTCCAGCATGGTTGCGCTGTCTGAATCGCAGGCATAATTTCCCAGGTCGCCGTACTGCTCCCAGGTATAGCCTCCATCCGCGCTGTGATAGCTGCTGTTATACGTCACTTCGGCGCGCAAATCCCCCTGGATGATCGCCACGCATGCCACGCCGCGGTCCGGCGCGGCCGCATCGGCCACGAGGAGCAGGGCAGCCAGCGAAACTGCGCTCCAGGTCCAGCGCGGCGCAGCCGCGCGTGGGTTCGCCGCATTCCGCCAGCAAGCATATGCAAAAGGTATGGCAGCCAGCGCCAGCAGATCGCTGGGGTCAAACACCGCGCGCAGCGGAAAACCTGCCGCGGCCGCCGCGCTGAGCAGTACCTGATGCCCCGGCAGCCAGCCTTTCAGCAAGATCAGCCCGGCAGCCGTCAGCGCCGCGCCGGCCAGGATCGGAGCTTTTCCCACGCGAAAAAATGGCCCCGGCAGCAGCGAAAAAGCCGCGGCCAGCACCAGCGTCAGCAAGAACGCCGCCGCCAGGTCGCTCAGCTTGCCGGTCAGCCACGAAGGAGCCAGTGCTTTGAAGACATAAT
This sequence comes from Anaerolineaceae bacterium, assembly GCA_036567625.1. Classification (GTDB taxonomy): domain Bacteria; phylum Chloroflexota; class Anaerolineae; order Anaerolineales; family Anaerolineaceae; genus CALDSL01. The sequence continues at coordinate 8,646 of DATCUC010000299.1, forward strand.
CGTTTAGCGCCAGCAGCGCTATTGCTGCCAGGGCCGCCGGGTGGGCAATCGCGTTGAGCGAGCGCCGCAGGCTGGGATGTGCGTTCATACGTTTCTCCGGTCGGTTGAGGTAGCGAGCGGAGCGTCAATGCGCGTGGGAGATCAGGTCTTGCTTGAGCTTCCACAAACCGTCGGTCAGGGAAACGTGGTAGATATGCGGGTTCACCATACGCTTGACGCCCGGGTCGAGCCGCTCCACGTCCAGTATACGCTGTTGGCGAATATCTTCGATGCCCGGCAGGTTGTACACCAGTTCCCCGTCCTTAAGAATATCCACCAGCAGCGGTTCCATCGACGATATTTGCCCGCAGTCCAGCTTGCGATACACGCCCATTTCCGTGGGGTGATGCAGCGTGATCGTGCCTTCATGGCATGGGTCTTCCTCTTCCAGGCTCAGCAAATCCGCCGTGGCTTTGCCGCGTTGATCGTAGAGCCGCCACGCAGACTTGTGCCCCGGGTTGAGCGTCTTCGCCGGCGTTTCGGAAACCTTAATCGCCGGCTTCCATTCGCCATTCACGTCAATCGCCACCAGTTTATACACGCCGTCCAACGCGGGGTCGCCCGCGGATGTGATCAGCTTGGTGCCCACCCCGTAGATCACCCGGCGCATAATGCTGTCGGCGTCCATGCCGTAGCGCGGGGCTTCCTGCTGGATCTGGGTCAGAATCTGCCAGATCACCAGCTCGTCAAGCTGGTTCGACCAAACGATCGTTGTATCTGGGAAACCGGCCTTATTCAGCATCAGGGCCGATTGGATTGTCAGATACGCCAGGTCACCCGAATCAAGACGGATACCTACCGGTTCGTGGCCTTTGCGGCGCAGTTCTTCAAACACTTTAATTGCGTTTGGCACGCCGCTTTCCAGCGTGTCAATTGTATCGACCAGCAGCAGGCAGTCGTCCGGGTAGACATCGGCATAGGCGCGGAATGCGCCCAGTTCGCCCTCGCCCAGCGCCATAAACGCCTGCACCATGCTGTGGGCGTGCGTGCCCTTCGGCGGATAGCCCAGCATGTGCGACACGCCCACATTGGATGAGAAATCGGCCCCGCCGATGATCGCCGCGCGCGCTCCGGCATTTGCCCCGTTGTCCTGCGCCCGGCGCATGCCAAACTCCAGCAGCAGTTGTCCGCGCCCGCTTTCCTTGATCCGCGCAGCTTTGGTGGCGATCAGCGTCTGAAAGTTGAGCTTGTTCAGCAGCGCGGTTTCCAGAATTTGGGCCATCGCCATCGGCCCTTGCACCACCGTCAGCGGCACGTAGGGGTGCACCACGCGGCCTTCTGGAACGGCTTGCAGGTTAATTCCCCCATAGTTGCCATATTTGCGCAGCCATTCCAGAAAATCATCTTTCAAAATCTGGTTACCCATGCGGTCGCGCTGCGTGCGCAGGTGCGCGATATCTTCATCAGTAAAATGTGCCTCTTTCATCCAGTCCAGCAGCCATTCCAGCCCGGCGTTGATGCAGTAACCGGCTTTATGCGAGCCGTAATCCGGGTAGCTGCGGAAAAAGTGATCGAACTGGGCGAATTTTTCATGCATGCCCATGCGGAAATACAACTGGGCCATCGAAATCTGGTACTGGTCGGTAAATAAAATGCCTTCGGCTAATGACCGCTCGGGTTTCATTTCCCTCTCCCGGAATCTGGAATGAACAGGATACTGCAGATCGTCTTTCAATTCTACACCCGTTTCCCAATCCCCTGGCGCGGCGCGTTTACATAATCTCGCTGCGGAAAGCAGCTATAATGGTACGCATGCCAACCGATACCCACCCATTTACCCAACCGCTGCGGTTGGAACCGCAGTATCGCGATTATGTTTGGGGCGGGCGTGCTCTGCGGCCCAATATACCCGGCCCCACTGCTGAAATGTGGATGATTTACGAGCACAACCGGGTCAGCCACAGCCCGTTTGCCGGAAAAACCCTCGCCGAACTTGCCGGCGCATTTCCGCAAGCGCTGATTGGCGAGCGTCACGCGGGTGAAACAGCCCGTTTTCCGCTGTTGATCAAGCTGCTCGACTGTGCCGACTGGCTTTCCGTGCAGGTTCACCCCAACGATGACCTGGCGCGCGCGCTGGAAGGCCCCCAGAATAATGGGAAAACCGAAGCCTGGCATGTGCTGCGGGCTGAGCCTGGCGCGAATATCGTTTGCGGCTTGAACCCGGGCATTTCGCAGGCCGACTTTTCTCAGGCCGTCCTTTCCGGCGACGTCATGCAAACCTTGCGGCGGCTGCACATGCGCGCCGGGGATACAGTGCTCATCCGCGCTGGAACGATCCACGCGCTCGGGCCGGGGATGATGATCTATGAAGTCCAGCAAACCTCCGATATCACCTACCGCGTCTATGATTGGGACCGCCCGGCCAGCGCTGCCCGCCCGCTGCATATTGACAAATCCCTGCGGGTGACCGATCCGCTGCTGCGCCCTGAGCTTGTTCACCTGCCAGACCTGGCCCCCGGCAAACGCGCGCTGCTGGCGCAAAGCGAGTATTTCCGGCTGGAGCGAGTCACGCCTGGCGCGCAGCCGCTGGAAGCCGACACGCGCGGGCGCACGTTCCACGCTCTCACCGCGCTGGACGCGCCGGTCACAATCAGCGGGGCAGACTGGCAGATCGACCTGGAAAAATGGCAGTCGCTGCTCATTCCGGCCGCGCTGGGGGCTTATCAACTGCACGCCGCGGACTCGGCGCACTTATTGTGCGCCAGCCTGCCGGTATAGAAAAAGAGCGGCCGGGCGTGCCGCTCTTTCCCGCTCTTGACTGATCCGCGGATTACCCCAGCGAAAAATTCTTGCGCGCCATTTCGCAGATCGACGCGCCGATGGCAATGGATGCCGTGGCCGCCGGGGAGGGCGCGTTGAGCACGTGTATCATGCGCGGCGTTTCTTTAATGCGGAAATCGTCCGCCAGAAAGCCATCCGGCTCCAGGGCCTGGGCGCGCACGCCTGCGCCGCTGCGGGTGACATCATCGTACTGCAGCTCGGGCAGAAGCTTTTGCAGCGCTTTCACAAACGCAGCCTTGCTCAGCGAGCGGTACATCTCGCCAAAACCCATCTTCCAGTGCTTCATCGCCATGCGCCAGAAACCCGAGTACAGGCCGTACTGCAGCACATCGCGCACGTTGATATCCCACATATTGTAGGCTTCGCGGCGAAAACCCAGCACGGCATTCGGCCCGGCTTCCACGCCGCCTTCGATCATCCGCGTAAAATGCACCCCCAGGAAGGGGAAGCGCGCGTCGGGCACGGGGTAGATCAGATTGCGCACCAGGTATTGTTTTTCCGGCCGGATTTCGTAGTACTCGCCACGGAAGGGGATGATCTGCAGTCCAGGGGAGACGCTACACATCTTTGCCACCCTGTCTGACTGCAAACCCGCGCAGTTGATCAGGTTTCGCGCGTGGATCTCGCCGCGCGGCGTTTCCAGCACAAACTCGTCCGCACTCTGGTTGACTTTGGTCACCCGGGCTGAGGTCAGCACTTCGCCGCCAGCCGCCTGCATGATCTCGCCGTATTTCCGCGTAACCTCTTTGTAATCCACAATACCGGTCTGCCGCACGAACAACCCGGCAATACCCGAGGCATGCGGTTCGTATTCTTTAATCTCATCTGCATTTAACCGCCGCAGCCCGGTCAGGCCGTTTTCATGCCCGCGCTTTTCCAGCGTATCCAGCGCCGGGATCTCCTTCGGGTCTGTGGCCACAATCACCTTGCCGCAGTTGTCATGCGCGATGCCGTGTTCCATGCAAAACCGGTACAGCGCCTCGCGGCCGGTAGTGCAGTTGCGCGCTTTCAATGATCCGGGCTTGTAATAAATGCCAGAGTGAATTACGCCGCTGTTATGACCGGTCTGGTGCGCGGCCAGGTGATCTTCGGCTTCCAGCACAACCAGCGAAACACCTGCTTGCTGCGATAGGGCCATGGCCGTTGCCATGCCGACAATTCCGCCACCGATGATTGCGATATCATACTTGCGAGTCATGAATGCCTTCTCCCATTTGCAGATAGTTTGTGGCCGGGTGGCCCGTTGTTGCTGAAACTGGCATCACCGAACGAGATTTTGCTGCGGTTGGGTCCCCTGTCAGTCATTATCCTTTATTTTACTGCGCCCTTCAAACCGGCATATAATGAAAACAGAGGAAATACCCTATGAAGCACACATTCGTCAAACACTTTTTCATTGCTGGGCTGGCGCTGGCCCTGGCTGCCTGCGGACGCGCCGCGGGAACAGCCAGCACCCCCGCCGAAATCACTATCACCCAGGCCGATGCGGGCAAAACGATCAACCTGGCGAAAAACGATATCCTGGTGCTGACCCTGCCGGGCAACCCTACCACCGGTTATGCCTGGGAACTTCAACCCGCGCCCGATGAATCGGTGCTCCAGGTGGCGGGCGAACCGCAGTTCGTAGAGCAAGATTCCACGAAGCTTGGCTCGCCGGGCGCGATGGTCTTTCACTTTACAGCCGTGGGCGCGGGTCAGACTGCCGTCAAGCTGGTCTATCACCGCTCCTGGGAAACCGGTACGCCGCCCCAGGATACGTTTGAGGTAAACGTCAAAGTCCGCTAAGGCTGGCTACATATATTGCTGCGCCAGTCGGATCAGCGCCACCAGCGAACATGCGCCGCACACCATGACGGCTACCACGATGGCGATGATGATCCAGGTCCAGTTGCGCTTTGGCGTTGGACTCACGTCCGGTTCGGTCGGCTGGTAAGGCGGCAGCGGCTCGGCGCGCGGAATCACGGGTTCCGGCTCGCGGGGAGCTAGACGCTCGACCGGCGGTGGAATCACCGACTCGGTTTCCGCGGACTGCACCGGGATCGGATCGGCAATCATTTCTGCCGGAGTGATGCGCTGCAGATCCGGCTCAGTCTTCGACGTGTCTACGTCGAAGTTATTGCCGCAAAAATCACACGTCACGCGGCGGGTGGTCTCGCTCAAGCGAAGCACCGCGCCGCAAGCAGGACAGTTCACGTTGATGTCCACTCGATTTCCTCCCAATCGCAAAGTTATTTTATTGTACATCTACCCGCCGATTTGATACAATTTTTCAGAATGAAATCAACCACAAGTAAATCAGATGGCCTATGAAAATCGCCCCATTTCGGCTGGAACGCTATTTTGCGCAGTATGAGTTCAACACGCCGTATTTGCTGTGCAGTTCTGATTGTGAATCCATCGCCATCAGTGACCTGCTGGCTCTCGAGCCTGGCGCATTGGAGATTCTGACCAGCACCTGGTTGGGCTACACCGAGTCGCGCGGGCATCCGCTGCTGCGCGAGGCCATTGCCGGGTTGTATCCCTCCCTTTCGGCTGAGGATGTGCTGGTGCACAGCGGCGCGGAGGAGGCCATTTTTCTCTTTCTCAACGCGCTGCTTGACCCCCTCAACCATGTGATCATCCACTGGCCGTGCTACCAGTCGCTCTATGAAGTTGCTCATGCCATCGGCTGCCAGGTCAGCCTGTGGCGCGGCGATCCTGACCGCGGCTGGAAGCTGGACATGGACGAGCTGCGCGGTCTGCTGCGCCCCGATACGCGCGCGGTGTTGGTAAACTGCCCGCACAACCCCACCGGCGGCTGCCTGGATCGCGAAAGCTGGCTGGAACTCGACCGGCTTTCTCGCCAACACGGCTTTGTCGTTTTTTCTGACGAGGTCTACAGCGGGCTGGAATATCGCCCCGAAGACCGCCTGCCTGCTTTTTGCAACCTGAACGAGCGCGGAGTCAGCCTGAACGTACTCTCCAAGTCGTACGGGCTGGCCGGGCTGCGCATTGGCTGGGTGGCCACCCGCAACCGCGAGCTGCTCGAGCGCATGGCCGCCTGGAAGGATTACACCACCATCTGCAACAGCGCGCCCAGCGAGCAGTTGGCGATCATCGCCGTGCGCCACCGCGAGCAGCTTGTCGAGCGCAACCGCCAGATCATCACCCGCAACCTGGCGCTGCTGGATGAATTTTTCGCGCGCCGCGCAGATATGTTTGACTGGCTGCGCCCGGCTGCCGGGCCAATCGCCTTCCCCCGCTTGCGCGCTGATCGCAGCGCCGCTGAGTTCTGCCGCGCGTTGGTAGAATCCGCGGGCGTTTTGCTGCTGCCCGGCGACCTGTACGCCCCGGAATACGCGGCGCATTTTCGCATTGGTTTTGGCCGCGCCAACTTGCCCGAGGCCCTGGCCCGGTTGGATGCATTTATCGAATAAATTTGATCAAGGAGAAGCCCATGACCGAGCTTTTATACCAGACGGATAGCTATTTGCAAGAATTCACTGCCCAGGTGACCGGCGTTGACCGCGAGCGCCGTGCTGTGTTGCTGGATCGCACTGCCTTTTACCCTGGCGGCGGCGGCCAGCCGCATGACCTGGGCACGCTGCAAGCCGGCAGCGTGGTTTACCCGGTGGAGAAGGTTTCTAAAAGCCCCGATGGAATCGTGCATCTGCTGGGCGGAACCGAGGAACTGCCCGCGCCCGGCTCCGAAATGCTGGGAAAAATTGACTGGCCGCGCCGCTACGCGCTGATGCGCACGCACACCGCGCTGCACGTGCTGTGCGGTGTCGTCTTCCGCGATTACGGCGCCCAGGTCACCGGCGGCGATATGGACCCGCTCAAGGGGCGCATGGATTTTGAATTTGAAACCATGAGCAAAGAGCTGGTATCGGTGATAGAAGAAGCGGTCAACCGCGAAATAAGCGCCGACCACCCGGTGAAGGTCAAAATCATGCCCCGCGACGAGGCATTCCAGATCCCCGACCTGATCCGCACCAAGATCAACCTGCTTCCGCCGGGCATCCCGGAAGTGCGCACGGTGGAGCTGGTTGGTCTCGATCTGCAGGCCGACGGCGGGACGCATGTCCATTCCACGCGCGAAGTCGGCCACGTGCGCGTGGTGGATTATAAGAGCAAAGGCAAGATCAATAAGCGCATCTATATCGACGTAGAAGATTAGACAACGTCAACTAAGTCAGCCGGTCCCAACTGGATGCCTGCATTTCATGATGCAAGTGCTGAGAATATGTATTCGAACCGTGCAGATGAAGGTAACACTTCATTTGCGATAGAATATCGTCTTCAATAATATCGCTCTCAACGAAGATCTTCAGGATTACGAATGAAAAAACTCATCCAAAAATTCTGGATTCCCGTCATGTTGGTGCTTATCGCAGCATGCGTGGTTTCTTGCCTGGTTTCTCTCCTGGTTCCGCAGGATCCCATCAAGCTGGCCCGGTCAATTTCGCGGGTGGCCCTTCCCAAAGGCACGACCATCGTTAGCAACAATGATACCGGTCCAGGGTTGCCCATTCCCGGTGGGGCTTCGGATGGGTACGTATTTCTGGTACTCCAAATTCCCATGGAGAAAATCGCGGAGTTCACCAACACTCTGTCAAACTCGCCCGACTGGAAACCTTTACCAGTACCTGCGGAATTTGCTGAACACGAACGCGTTCTCCAGCCGTCTATATCGGGCGGTATCGATGAAAGTATCCCCATCACCACGTCCACGGGTTATTACCTTTTTATTGACCACCAGGCAGAATACAACAAAAGGACTGGAAGGGATTCATACGCCGTCGCAACGCCATTTTATGAGCGTCCCAGCTATAATTTCACCTTCTGTCTCTTCAATGACCTGGATGGCAAATTATATCTCTGGAGCCTGGATACATAAAGCGCACTGCGTATAGTTTACCCTCAAGCCGAAGATAGATTACCCTACCAGCGAATTACCGGCAATAATTAAGCGCCCTTACAGCGATTTAAACCGTAAGGGCGCTTCTTGGATTGTGTTTTCTTATTTGTGGTGCTTGCGCGCCGGTTTGACTGCCCTCACTGCGTTCGGGTCGGGCTGGATGCCGAAAAACGCCTGAGCCGTCGCCACCGCCAGCCCGAAGAAGATCAACGCCAGGTTGCGGATCATCTCGTGCACGGCGCTGTCCCCCGCGCTGATCCAGATGATCAGCGCGGCCAGCCCAAAGACGATGTAGATCACCGTATACACAATGCCCAGAATGTTCTGCACATTCTCAGGTTGGAACGGCGCCAGCGTGCGGCCAAAGCTGGGCAGCAGCATGCGCCGCGTCACGCCGCGCGCGCTGCTTTGTCCCAATCCAAGTGCGGCTACGCCGCCCACCAGCCCGGCCAGGATCGTTGCCACGTAGGTGTAGGCTTCATTGTATGCGGGGGTGCTGCCCTGGATGATGGTTTCGATCATCGCCCGGCCGTAGAGGTACACGAACCCCAGCAGTGCCGCCAGGGCAATAAATGCACGAAAGTAAATCACATTTTTACTATTCACGATCCACCCCCGCCGTACAACCGCCTATTTCTTCCCCAGTACCAGCAGCGACTCGGGACTGAAGAAGATATCAATCACATCCCCCACTTTCGGCATCGCCATGTGTGGGTTGTTGAGCGTGTCGAAGAAGATCAGGTTGTCGCCGACCTTCACCTGAATGCGCACCACCGAGCCGAGAAAAGCGATTAGCTGCACCTTGGCCCGGAATACATTTTGCGTGGGAGTATCCTGCTCCAGCGTGATGATCTCCGGGCGCAGGCCGATCAGCACTTCGCTGCCATTGGATGCTTGCAGCACCGGGCCGGCGGAGCGGAATATCTGCCCGTCGACTTCCATCGTGCCGGTGCTGGCATCCACCACGCGTGCTGTCACCTGGTTGAGCGTGCCAACAAACGAGGCCACAAACTGCGTCTTGGGGAAGTTATAGATCTCGAACGGCGCGCCGATTTGCTCGATATGCCCGTTGTACATCACCACCACCCGGTCGGAGAGCGACATGGCTTCTTCCTGGTCGTGGGTGACGTAGATGGTGGTGATCCCCAACTGCTGCTGGATCTGGCGAATTTCGGTGCGCAGCTGCACGCGGATCTTGGCATCCAGCGTGGAGAGCGGCTCGTCCAGTAGCAGTACCTGCGGGCGAATGGCGATGGCGCGCGCCAGGGCCACGCGCTGCTGCTGGCCGCCGGAAAGCTGGTGCGGGTAGCGCGGTCCGAAATCCGCCATGTTGATCAGCTTGAGCATTTCCGCCACGCGGGTTTTGATCTCACCCGTTGGCTTGCCAGAGACCTTCATGCCGAAGCCGATGTTGTCGGCCACGGTCATGTTGGGGAACAGCGCGTAGGATTGGAACACCATGCCAATGTTGCGCTTATTGGGCGGCACGCGCGTGATATCGGCGTTGTTGATTTTGATCTCGCCGCCGGTCGCCTGTTCGAACCCGGCAATCATGCGCAGGGTGGTGGTCTTGCCGCAGCCCGATGGGCCGAGGAAGGAGATAAACTCGCCTTTCTCGACGTCCAGGTTGAAATCCTCTACGGCGACGGTGGAGCCAAAAATCTTATTGACATTCGTGAGGGTTAAAAAGGCCATTGTGTCCGTCTCAGTCTGCGGCTAGCGCGCGCCAGAGAGTGCTTGTTGCCCACCCCGGTTGAGGAGCTGGATCAGGCCCATGAAGGCCCAGGTGAGCAAGAAGGAAATGATTGCCAGGGAGGAAGATTCGTACGTCTTATTCTGGCCGATCAGCGACATATACGGGCCAAAGGCGTTGACGCCGACCAGGAAGCTGGCGATGGTGAACTCGCCAATCACCGTAGCCAGCGTCAGGAACGCTCCCGAAAGCACTGCCGCGCGCAGGTTAGGGATGATCACCTGCAGTAGGATGGTGCCCCAGCCCGCGCCCAGCGACTGCGCCGCCTCGGTCAGCGAGCGCACATCGATGGATGCCAGGCCGTTGTCCACCGAGCGGTACATATATGGCAGCGCCAGCACCGTATACCCGGCGATCAGCAGCGCATCCGTGCCGATGTATGTGTTGGTCAGGAAGAACGGCGGCCCCGAAAATACCCGGATCAGCCCAAAGACCAGCACAATCGCCGGAATGACGAACGGCATCATGGTGATAAATTCCACCACGCTGCGCATCTGCGGCAGCCGCAGGCGGATCCAGTACGCGGTTGGCACCACCAGCAGGATGCTGACCAGGATCGTCAGCGCGCCCATTTCCAGCGAAAAGAGAAATGTTTTGTAGAACTGCGGGTCTTCAAATACCCGCTGGTACGCCAGAAAGCTGAGCACACCCTTCTTAGCGCGCAGCGAGAATTCAAAGGTGGCAATCAGCGGAACGAGGAAATACAACACGCCAATCAACACCCAGAACCAGGACCAGAGGCGATTGGTTTTCATGTTCGCAGCCACCTTTCACTGCGGCGGCGCAGGAAGTAGTAAATAACCATCGAAATCGCCATGATGATCACCATGCCGAGCGCCAGGGCGTAGCCAAGTCCTACGTTGTGGAGAATATCACCCTTGATCTGCGAGCCGATGACGATCGTAACCAGGTTGAGGAAGCCGCCGGTCAGCGATAGGGCAGTGGCATACGCTCCAAAAGCGTTACCAAACAGCAAGATGATCGTCGCCAGCAGCGAGGGCAGCAGGATGGGCATAGCCACCATGCGCCAGTACTGGAAACTGGTCGCCCCCAGGTTCTCGCTGGCTTCGCGCCATTCTTTCTTCAACCCGTCCAGGGCAGGGGTAATCGTCAGCACCATCAGCGGAAACTGGAAGTACATATAGGTGAGCGAAAGGCCGAGGAAAGAATACAGCGAAAAGCCTTTATCGTACAGATCCAGGCCGAAGAGTGTCTTGAAGATTACGGTCACCAGGCCGGTGCGCCCCAGCGTCGCGATAAATGCAAACGCCAGGGGGACGCCGGCGAAGTTCGCCGCCACGCCGGAAAAAGTCGTCAGCGCTGTGCGAACCCACCTGGGCAGCCCACCGACGGTGATGGCATAGGCCATCAGAAAGCCCAGCAGCCCGCCGCCGACCGCGGTTGCCAGGCTGATGCGGATGCTGACCCAGTACGCGCCAATGATATCCGCCGAGAACAGGTCGGCCAGGTTCTTGAATGTGAAATTGCCCTGCGCGTCTTGAAAGGCCCCGACAAAAAGGGATAATGATGGCAGCACAATGAACAAAAAAGTGAACAGCAAGAACGGGATTACGCCAATCCAGTTCTTCCAGTTCCCTGGAGCGGGGCGCACCCCCTGTGCGCCCCGCTTGATTTCATTCTTTTTCGGTAATGTGTTACTTGACATCGGCGCCAACAACGTTCATCCACTTTTCGGCGATAACCGATTTGGCGTTGTTGATCTGGTCAATGCTGGGGAACACGGCCTTGGCGTAGAGGTCGGCCGAGGGCAGCTTGGCGGACAGTTCGGCGGGGATGGCATTGCGGGCAGCCAGGTCGTTGTAGCGGATTGGGTGGCAGTAGCCTTCCAACCACTTCAACTGGCCTTCATCCGAGTACAGGTATTCCATCCACAGTTTCGCGGCATTGGGGTGCGGCGCGTAAGCGCTAATCGCCTGAATGTATACACCGGCGATGATGCCCGTCTTGGGGATCACCACTTCGATGTTGGGGTTGCCGGCCAGTGCATCCTTGTCGGCCAGGGCATTGTAGTCCCAGCGCAGGATAACCGGGGTTTCGCCCTTAGCAACGGTGGCCTGCTTGGCAACCACGGGAATGAAGTTACCCGCGTCATTTACCTGCTTGAAGAAATCGAGACCCGGCTCCACATTGTCGAGCGAGCCGCCGTTGGCCAGCGCCGCCGCGTACACGGCCATCTGCGCCTGAGCAGAAACGCGCGGGTCGCCAGAATGCGCTACCTGGCCCTTGTATTCGGGTTTGAGCAGGTCAGCCCAATCCTGGGGTACATTCTTCACTACGTCGGCGTTGACTTCAAAAGCCATAACGCCGTAATAGTCGCCGTACCAGTAACCGTCGGGGTCTTTCGAATCGGCGGGGATGCTGTCCCAGGTCGCAACCTTATAGGGCTGCACCAGTTTTTCTTCGATCAACTGCGGGCCAAAGCCGTAACCCACGTCGATGACATCCGGAGCCTGCGGGCCTTTGTTGTCTTTGTTGGCCTTGATGGCTTCGATTTCATCGCCAGAGCCGGCATCCGGGTTTAGCTCGTTTACCGTCAGGCCGTACTTGGCCTTAAAGCCTTCGATCGCGCCGCCGTAGTTGCACCAGTCATGGGGCAGGGCGATGACCGTTAACTGGCCTTCGGCTTTGGCAGCCGCGACCAGTTCCGCCAGCGGGTCCGAGGTATCGACAGGGGCGGCCGGGGCTTCAGTGGCAGCGGGCTTGCAGGCAGCGAGGACCATGCTGAGCATGATCAAAAGACTTAACAACCAAATCGCGCTTCTTTTCATCTCGTTCTCCAATCGTATTGTTTAGACTTGCAAACAGAAACGGCTTCCAAAAACGCGTTGAATGGGTTGATATCTCAAAATCAGTCGTCTGAGGGTGAGACAATACCTCCTTTCCGTTTGAGGAATTGTGCGGGATCCGGCAAAACGCCTGATATTCTTTCCAGTACATTTGTGGAAAGGTTCAGTTGTCGGCTGCTTGGAACTGTTATCAGTGTAGCATGAAAAATAAAGCTTAAGTGATAATAACCAGTAATATCTTTTCACACCGGGGCATTGTAATTCTGCATGAATTTCTGCCGGTAACGCAACAGCAGCAGCAGCGCCCCGAACTGCAAGATCGAATTTGCAATCGTGGAGAACTGATCGAAGTAAAACACTAGAACGTTAACCACGGTGAGTGAGAACAGCAGCCCAAAATACACAAAAGAAAACCCGCGCCGGTCGCGCCCCAGCGCCGTCAACACTGCGCCGATCAAGATCACCAGCCCGGCGGAAACCTGCAGCGCCAGCATGGTCGAATACCAGGTGATACCCAGATCTGAATTGACCAGTTCGTTTTCCACCAGTTCGAGGATCAGGCCGTTCATCGGGCGGTTATACACTGCCGCGCTGATCACCACGAATGGGTAATACAGCGCCCAGGCTGCTAGCGCCACCAGCACCCCGGATAGCACCGCCCGGTAGCGCTTGCGGTTGAGCAGCCGCCCCTCGGTGGCCTCCAGCCACGTCAGAAAATGCTGCCAGCGCGTTGGCTCTTCTGGAACAACCTCGATCTCGTGGGTATGGATAAATTCTTCCAGGCTTGTGGCCAGCGCGATCAGGTCGGGATGCCGGGAGAGATTGCGCACGCGGGTCAACCGCCCCAGGATAGCCTTCTTCTCGCGCTCCGATAGGTCGTGATCCAGCAGTTCTTGCAGGTCTTCCAGGGTGTAATACAGCTCGGTGCGGTAATCATCGGGCCGCGGCCGGTTGACGCGCAGGTACAGCGCCACGGTGAGCAGGAAGAAAACGTAAATGATCGGTGCGGCCCAGGGGAAGAAGTAATCGTTGTTGCTGGTGATGAACTTGCCCACCTCGTCGATAAATAGACCCACACCCACCCCCGATATCAGCGCGCTCAGGGTGAACGCCCAGCGGTTCGCCAGCAGCAGGGGCAGCAGGCTGGCAACAAACAGCAGCAGCCCGCCCCACAGCACGTGGGCGATGTGCAGCGTGCCGCCCCCGATCTGCGGGTATCCGGTGAGGAACAGGAACAGCCGCGTCACCGCCACCGATGCCGCGAAGCTCAGCATGGTGATCAGCAGATATTCTTCTGCTTTCTGCCGGCGAATGCCTGTCCGGATGGATTGGGTCTTGCGATCCATAATACTTTAGAGGCGCGGCAGCACAATCGTTTGCTGGCCCTGGTATTTGCCTTTTTTATCAGCGTATGATAGTTCGCAGGGTTCATCACCCTCGAAGAACAGCACCTGAGCGATGCCTTCATTGGCGTAAATCTTGGCCGGCAGCGGCGTGGTATTCGAGATTTCCAGCGTCGCGTAGCCTTCCCACTCCGGCTCAAACGGCGTCACGTTGACGATAATGCCGCAGCGCGCGTAGGTGCTTTTGCCCACGCACACCGTCAGCACCCCGCGCGGAATGTGGAAATACTCCACCGTGCGCGCCAGCGCAAAGGAGTTCGGCGGAATGATGCACACATCGCCCTGAAAATCGACCATCGAGCGGCTGTCAAAGCTTTTTGGGTCCACAATTGCGGAGTACACATTGGTAAAAATCTTAAATTCGTCGGCCACGCGAATGTCGTAACCGTAGGAAGACACGCCGTACGAGATGACCCCGGGGCGTTTTTCCTGGTCGGCGAAGGGAGAAATCATATTGTGTTCCAGCGCCATCTTGCGGATCCAAAAATCAGGTTTCAGTCCCATGCGTTCGCTCCTTATTTGTCGTCGAATATTATTCCTACAACGGCAGCCGCCCGCGTTCGATCAACTGCTGGCGGATTTGCGCTTCCAGGTCGCTGGCGCGCTGTTCGAGCGCGGCCAGGTCTTCCAGCATTGGCCTGGCATAACCCGCATCGCTCAGGCTGAGCGAGTTGGTGCGCACGTTTAACCCCGCGCCGGTGAGCGCCGCGCGCGCCAGCGCTGCTGCCGTGCCGCCGTCGCTGATTGCGTTGAGGTTGCCCGCGGAGATTACCCGCAGGGCCAGTTCCATTACCTGCACGGCTTTGGTCGCCACCAGGAAAGGCACATCCATGGCTTTGCGCGTGGCACTTTCCATCGCCGCGCCGCGCGCGACCTGCTGCTCTTCGGTATCTTTCGGCAGCCGCACGGCCGCCATGATCTCGTCGAAGGCGGCGGAATCTAGCGCCACGGCCTGGGTCAGTTCCGCCCGCAGCGCTTCAGATATGTCAATAATGCCCCACATCTGGCTTTCGACGGCGGCGTACTTCTTCTTACCAACCGTCAGCCGCGCCACCATCGAAACCAGCGCGGCAGCTTCCGCGGCAGTAAAAGCAGATGCTGATCCGCCGCCCGGGGTGGGGGTGCCGGAGGCCAGCTCCTCGATAAAGGATGTTCCGGTCGGGGGGGCGGCCTGCGCGCGCGCCTTGCCCTGGTACAGCCGGGTTTCCAGAATTTGCTGCGCTTCGAAATCATCCAGTTGCAAATACCAAACCGCCGCCTCATTGAGCGCTTCCTGCGGCACCAGCCCCACCAGTTCGGTGTGGTGGATGCTGACGCCGTAGCGCTGCGCTTCGCGCCGCACCAGTTCAACCACCCGGGCAATCGGCGACTGGCGGAAGTTGGTCAGGTTCATTGAAACCTGCGCCAGCCCTTCCACCTGCAGCCCCAATGCTTTGACGTAGCGCATCCCGCCGTTTGAGTTGCGCACCGCTCGCCCAATCTTCTGCGCGATGCTGATATCTGAGGTAGTCAGGTACACATTGAAAGCGATCAACGGTTGGCGCGCGCCAATCACCACGCCTCCCGCCGGTCCCACTTTCTCCGGGCCGAAATCGGGCGTGCGCGCCGGGTTGGTGCCAATCTCCAGCTTCAGGGCTTCGTACTCGCCCCGGCGAATGTTCTCCAGGTTCTGGCGTTCGGGGCGCGTGGCTGCTTCTTCATACAGGTAGACGGGGATATTCAACTCACTGCCCACCCGCTTGCCCAGGCGACGGGCGATTTCCACGCATTCCTGCATAGTAATATCGCTAATCGGTACAAACGGCACCACGTCGGTTGCGCCCAGGCGTGGGTGCTCGCCGATGTGGTGATCCAGATCGATCAATTCCGCGGCGCGCGCGATCGAGCGGAACGCGGCTTCTTCCACTGCCGCCGGGCTGCCCACAAAGGTTAGCACCGTGCGGTTATGGTCCAGGTCCGAATGGCGGTCGAGCAGCGTCACGCCGTCTATCTCGGTGATCGACTGCACAATGGCTTCGATCACTTCAGGACGGCGGGCTTCGGAATAATTGGGGATACACTCAACAACAGGCGTAGGCATATAATCCTCTCCGGAATAGGATAGGATAATTATAAATCACAACCGCCGCAATCCTGTACAATAAGGATGGTTGAGACCCAAGTAGATGACATCCCGCGCAGGAAGGGGATGTGAAGGAGGAGGTATGTGCGGTAGATTTACATTGACCTTACCGGTAGACGAGATCCGTGAAGAGCTCAAACTTGGCGATTTTCCGCCGGATTGGGGCGGGCGCTATAACATCGCTCCCAGCCAGCCGGTGGCAGTGGTCACAGACCCAGGCGCGCGCGCCGTAGAAATGATGCGCTGGGGCCTGGTGCCTTCGTGGGCCAAAGATGTTTCCATCGGCAATAAGTTGATCAATGCGCGCGCCGAAACGCTGGTCGAGAAGCCCTCGTTTCGCAACGCGTTCCAGCGGCGGCGCTGCCTGATCCTGGCCGACGGCTTCTTTGAATGGAAGAAGGCTGAAAATAAACGCAGCCCGTCCGAGCCGTTCTACTTTCAGCGCGTGGGGCGCAAACCCTTTGCCTTTGCTGGCTTGTGGGAGTTCTGGCGCTCGCCTGAGGGCGAACCGCTGCGCTCCTGTACGTTGATCACTACCCAGGCCAATGAACTGGTGGCTCCAGTCCACGAACGCATGCCGGTGATGCTGGCCGGCGATCACGTCTGGGACTGGCTGGAGCTCACCGGCCAGGATGCCCTGCTGGGCCTGCTTCAGCCCTTCCCGGCCGCCGAGATGGTCGCTTACCCGGTGGGCAAGCTGGTCAACGACCCCACCGTCGACGCGCCCGAAGTGCTGCTCCCCGCCGGCGACTGACGAGCAATTATTGCACAAATCTTGACACACGGGGCATATCTGATACAATATGCCTCGTCAGGCCCCCATGGTCTAGCGGTTAGGACACGGCCCTTTCAAGGCCATAACTCGGGTTCGAGTCCCGATGGGGGCACTGTCATAAAGAGGCGCGCGAGCGCCTCTTTTCTGTTTGAATAACTTGACCTGACGGGAGTCCCGATGGGGGCACTGTCATAAAGAGGCGCGCGAGCGCCTCTTTTCCATGTTCATCCCCCATTTTATGTATAATAAAACCATCCTTCTCCCCGGCTCACCTTACTATGAACGAAAAAACCGTCGCCGCTATCCACCTCTTCTACGAACCCGCGGAGCACGAAACCGCCACCCTGCTGGAGACCGCCATCCAGCGCAGCGTCGATCTTCTCCAGCAGCGCTGGGGCCTGCCCGTTCCCGAGGACTGCCGCGTGTACGTGATGACCTCCTGGGTGAAATTCTTCTTTCACCCCGCCAGTTGGCCCATGAAAATCTACCTGGGCTTATTCTTCCCCATAATTGCCTACCGCGCCCGGCTGGTCTGGCCGTTGGCTGCGGGGTGGACCACAACCCTGGGCAAGCGCCGTGTGGTTGGCGTAAAACCGCCTCGTCTGATGGAGACTGCCGACCGCAGCCTGGGACAGCTGCTCTTCCAGCCTGGCTTAGAGATGGATGACAAAGTAACGTCCACCGCTTGCCATGAGCTGACCCACGCCTTCACCATGCACCTGCGCCCGCCCACCTGGTTAAACGAAGGGCTGGCTACCCTGGCGATGGAGTACTATCTCAATACCCGCGTGGTTCTGCCAGATACCGTCAACCAGCTTGGCGCATTGCCTTCCAAATACCTGGGCCGCGGCGTAGAGCAAATGCGCACTCATAACAAACAATGGTTTTTGCTGCAGTACGTCCGTGGTTACTGGTTGACGCGCTATATCGATGAAACCCGCCCCGAACTGCTCAAGACGCTGCTGGCCAAACCCCTGACGAATACGGCCCTTGAAGAAACCCTCGCCGCTGGTTATGGGAAAAAGGTCGGGCGGTTCTGGAAGGAAATTGACAAAGAGTTGATCGCCTTTTTTTGCCAGCCGCAGGCCACGTAATAATCTCAAGCCGCTGGTTCGCTGTACAGACGTTTGAACACCCGGCACGCCGCCAGGGTGATCCATAACTGCTGGTCTCGCGATTTCGCGGTTTGCCGCGCGTTTTCGCGCGCATAAGTCACTTTCCACAGCCCATCCGGCTGCTGGTTGGCTGCCAGCCAGCACAGTCCCTGCGCCACCTTTTCGTCCGCGCGGGTCAGTCCGATCATCGAAACCGTATCCAGCGCGGAAATGAGCTGATTCCACCAGTACGGATACTCAAATCGGACCCAATAGCTGGCAGCCTCATAGGAAGGATAAGCGTCCTTCCGGAACAAGCGCGAAACCAGCAGCCGCGCCGCAGTTTGCGCGGCTTTGCCGGCCCGATAGGTGGGGTGTTGGGCGAAGGCGCGCAGTGCCATCCCGGTCCAGTTATGCGAGAAAGGCTGCGAGCGGTCCGGCTCGATCGGGTCGGCGTATTCGCTGGTCACCCGGTACAATTCCTTGCCGCTCAGCTTGCGCGTCAAGATCGGAATAGTCCATCCTCCGTCATCCTGGCGCATGGACAGCAGCCATTCCAGGCATTTCTCGGTGCGCGGGTCGACCGCATACCCGGCCTGGATGAGCAGTGACAGGATCGCGCCGGTATAGTACGTCGCGTACTGGTTGGCCAGCATGCCGCGAAAATCTCCCGCGGCGCTCTGGCAGGTAAAGAAGAACTCTGCTGCGCGTTCGGCCCCGGGATGAACGCGGGTGACGCCGTACTTTTCGACCAGGAAGCGAAAATTCCGCCAGGTTTCGATCAGCTCATCGTTAATCGCCGGGTGCTGGTTTGCGCCTGAGCGTGGCCAGGATCCATTTGCTTGCTGTTTGCGGAAAATTCGCTCAGGCTCGGCCAGATGCCATAAAGTTTCCACAGCGGTGCCCGGTTCGTTGAGCAGGTCGCGCCGCGTAAAGTAGGCCAGGGCGGCGTCTCCCGCGCCGAGGAGAGCGGGCACTGGATCGTACTGGAGTTGCAGTCGCCAGAGTTCCATTTTCCACCCTCCCATAGAAAATTGCCCCGGTTAGCACTTAATTTCAGCCGCCACGCGCAAGATCGCTTGCAGACTTTTTTCAACATCCTCGGCGGAAGTCAACCAGGAAGACACGGAAATGCGCATAGCCGCTTGACCTTGCCACACGGTACCGCCGCACCAGCCTGTCCCTTCGCTCTGCATTGCCTGGATCACGCGCTGCGTTTTCTCGGCGCTGCCAAAGGAAACCAACACCTGGTTCAGTTCGACATCATTGAGGACAGTATAGCCTGCGGCGCGCAGTCCGTCCGCAAAGCGGGCGGCGTGCCGGCAGCAGCGCTCGATCATTTCCGCCAGCCCAGACCGCCCCAGCGACCGCAGCGCGGCCCAGATCTCAATCCCCCGCGCGCGGCGCGACATTTCAGGCGTGTATTCCATTGGCTCGCGCGGCCCACCGTCTGATAGATAAGCCGCCCGGCTGTGGGTGAGGGCAGCGCGCAGCGCGGCGGCATCGCGGCTGAACACCAGCCCACCGTCATACGGCACGTTGAGCCACTTGTGCGCGTCCGTGGCCCATGAATCGGCCTGTTCCACCCCAGCCGAGAGGTGCGCGCGTTTCGGCGCGGCCGCGGCCCACAGCCCAAACGCTCCATCCACATGCACCCAGGCCCCGGCGGAATGCGCCGCCGCGCAAATCTCCGCCGCCGGATCGAATGCCCCGGTGTTGACGTTACCCGCCTGAATGCACACAATCGTCGGCCCGGAAATCTCTGGCAGCGCATCCGCGCGCATCCGCCCCTGCCCATCCACCGGAACCCGCACCACGCGCTCGCGGCCAAACCCCAGCAGGCTCAGTGCTTTCAGCAGGCTGACGTGCACTTCTTCGCCCACAATCACCGTCACCGGCGGGGCGCCGAACAAACCCTGCGCTTCCACATTCCAGCCCTCTTTTTCGAGCACGGCATGCCGCGCCGCGGCCAGCCCGCTGAAGTTTGCCATCGTCGCCCCGGTGACAAATCCACCCCCAGACTGCGGCGGCAGGTTGAGCGCCTGCAGCAGCCAGCCCAGCGCCACCAGTTCCAGCTTGGCAGCCACCGGCGAAGATGTTACCATGCAGGCATTCTGATCCCAGGCCCCGGCCAACCAGTTC
>DATCUC010000300.1:0-2033 GCA_036567625.1 Anaerolineaceae bacterium
AGCACCACGCGGGCGGGGGCCAGGCTGGCCGAGAAGGTGTACTGGGTCGTGTCGCCCGGCCGGCCAACGATCCACATGCTGCCGCCCGTCTTGGGCGTCAGGCGGCGGCGCTGGGTGTAAGCGGCGATGACGCAGCCCCACGGCTCCAGCAGCGAGGATTCGGCGTAGCCCATCTCTTCTTCCAGCGGCAGCAGACACACCCCGGCGTCGGTTTCCATCATCTCCTTGCCGATCAGGTGGTACTGGATGAACCCGCCGGGTACGGTGTAACCGTAGGCGGTGGACATGCCCTTCTGGTATACGTCGGGCTGGATGGCCAGCCGCTGCCCGGGGTGGAATTGTTCCGTCAGGTTCTTGCCGACCTTGACTACGGTCAGCGATACCTCGTGGCCCAGGCGGGTGGGTTCTTTGCGCATGTCGCGGTTGTACAGCTTGGGGTGCGCCGGCCCTTGTTTGACGACCTTAATATCTGAGAAGCACACGCCCACGCTATCGATGCGCACCAGGATCTGGTCGTTGTCGGGCTCGGGTACTTCAAATTCTTCAGGTTTGCCGTTTTCGCCCATGCTGTCCAGCCCGGCGCCATACAGGTTCCAGGCCAGGGTCTTTTTGGGAATGTTGTAATCATGAGCGCGGTAGGCTCGATATTTTTCGTTCATAGGATGTTCCTTTCCAGAACAGAACCATCAATTATTCACCGAAAATACTAACCCAGGGTCTCTTTCACCAACTGGCGCACTTCCTGCGGCGTGGCGCAGGCCAGCGCTTTTTGCGCCAGCGGCCGCACTTCTTCCAGCTTGAGTGAGCGGATTTGGGCCTTGACGGCCGGGATGGCAGGGGTGCTCACGCTCAGCTCATCCATGCCCAGGCCGACCAAAATCGGCACCGCGGCCGGGGTCGACCCCAGCTCGCCGCACAGATCGCAGCGCTTGCCAAACTTGTGCGCGGATTCGATGGTGTGCGCGATCAGGCGCAACACCGCGGGGTGCAGGCCGTCACTCATAAAGGCCATGGTGGGGTGGCCGCGGTCGACGGCCAGGGTGTATTGGGTCAGGTCGTTGGTGCCGATGGAGAAGAAATCGACTTCAGGGGCGATCACATCAGCCATCAGCGCGGCGGAAGGCACCTCGACCATGATGCCGACCTGCACCGCGGGTACGTTCAATTCGCGGCACAGCTCGTCGATCAGGGCGCGCGCGCGGCGCACTTCGGAGACGTCGGCCACCATGGGGAACATGATGCGCAGCTTTCCGTGCTTCGAGGCGCGCAGGATGGCGCGCAACTGACCGCGGAACAAATCGGCGCGGTTGAAGCACAGGCGGATGCCGCGCTCGCCAAGGAAGGGGTTGAGTTCCGGCTTCATGCTGATGTACGCGAGGGGCTTATCGCCGCCGATATCCAGCGTGCGCACGATGACCGGCAGGGTCTTCATGGTTTCGGCGATACCGCGGTAAACCGCAAACTGCTCGTCTTCGGTGGGGGCGGTGGTTCGGTCGAGGAAGAGGAACTCGGTACGCAGCAGGCCCACGCCGTCCGCGCCTTGTTTCAGGGCGTCCATCGCATCGGCCAGCGAGCCAATGTTGGCGGTCACGTCCACGTGGTGTCCGTCCTGGGTGACCGCGGGTTCTCCGGCCTGCGCCAGGCTGACGCGGCGCTGCTCCTGCCAACTTTCCTGGGTGTGTTTGGCGCGGGCCAGCGTTTCGGCGGGCGGGTTGGGCAGCACAAAGCCTTCGTCGCCATCGATGATGGAGAGCGTGCCCTCGGGGATCGAGAGAACGTTTTCGTCGGCAGCAACCACAGCAGGAAGGCCCAGCGCGCGGGCCAGGATGGCGATATGGGCGGTGGGGCCGCCGGTGGTGATGCAGAAACCGAGTACGTGCTGCGGGTCGAACGTGGCGGTCTGCGAGGGGGTCAGGTCGCGGGCGATAATGATCACCGGCGCGGTAACACCGGAAAGGGTCTTCTCTTTCAGGTTAAGCATTAGCCGCAGCACGCGCCGGCCCACGTCGCGCACATCATCCGCGCGCGCGGCC
>DATCUC010000301.1:0-2310 GCA_036567625.1 Anaerolineaceae bacterium
TGGACACCGAAATATTGTCTGATACAGCTACAGACCTTGTCAATATTGATAAAGTGATTGCCGACATCGAACCTACATCAGCCGCAAGCTGTGCCGCCGGTTGATCAGTGATGAGCCGCCGGAAAGCGTGGTACAGGCCGCCGCGCAGACCTTCCTTAGCGCGCGCAACGACCCCGACCAGCTTGCGCAGGTGTACCGTACCATTTTGTTCTCGCCGCAGTTCCGCGCCACCTGGGGTGGCAAGATCAAGCGCCCGTTTGAGTTTGCC
The DNA here is from genome assembly GCA_036567625.1 of Anaerolineaceae bacterium. Classification (GTDB taxonomy): domain Bacteria; phylum Chloroflexota; class Anaerolineae; order Anaerolineales; family Anaerolineaceae; genus CALDSL01. The sequence goes on from DATCUC010000301.1 coordinate 269, forward strand.
GCGGGGGTGCTGCGCGCGCTGAATGCCGATTTTTTGCGGCTGTCGGGGCACATTCAGTGGACATACGAGATGATGGGTCAGCCGCTGTTTGGCCGGCATTCGCCAGACGGTTACCCGGACCGCGCGGATTACTGGGCGAACAGCATGGCGACCCTGTTTGGCTGGAATTTCATCATCAGCGTGGCCGAAAACTGGGGGAACGAAGATGTGGAGCCAAACCAGGTGATGCGCGTGGACCTGCGGGGTGAAACCCCCGGCGAACTGCGCACCGCCGAGAATATTGTTGATTACTGGATCGAGCGCATCCACGGCCGGCGGCTGCCGGATGAATCGCGCCAGGCGATCATCAACCTGCTGCGCGAAAATGCCGCCGCGGATGAAGACCTGTCCGACGATCACCTGGACTGGCGGCTGCCCGCCGCGGTGGAACTGATATTGATGGCGCCAGAAATGCGCCTGCGCTGACAGAAAAGAGGCCCTTATGCCAAAAATTACCCGGCGACAATTCTTGCAAGGCTGTTCGCTTTCCATCGCTGCCCTGGCCGGCGCGCGGCTGACCAACCTGGCCTATGCCGCGGCCGACGACCCGGCAGATACGCTGGTGGTGGTGTTCCTGCGCGGTGGATGGGATGCGCTCAACGTTGTTCCGCCGGTAGACGGCGGCGACCGCGGGTTGTATGAAGCCGCGCGGCCGGGCATCCGCATTGACGACGGGCGGCTGCTGCGGCTGGATGAGCGTTTTGGCCTTCACCCGCGCCTGGCGGATCTGTACCCGCTGTACCAGGACGGCAAGCTGGGCATCGTCCACGCCGTGGGACTGGATTATGATACACGCAGCCACTTCGATGCGATGGAATACATCGAACTAGGCACGCCAGGCTCAAAATCAACCACCTCAGGCTGGATTACCCGCCATCTGCGCAGCGCGCCGGCCGGTATCAACGGCCTGCTGCCGGTAGTTTCGGCGCCCAGCCAGCCCAGTTCTCTGGCGGGCACGGGCGTGACGGCGAGCATGTCTTCGGTTTCAGATTTTTCGCAGTGGGATAACGGTTTGCTGGCCGAGCAGCAAGCTGCGCAACGCGTGCTTTACCGCGGCGAAAGCCTGCTGCACCAGAGCGGAATGAACACGCTGAACACAATCGCGGCGCTGGCTCCGCTGGCCGGGCAGGAATACCGGCCACAAAATGGGGCCAGCTACCACGAGGATGAGCTGGGACGGCAGTTGAAGATGATTGCCCAGCTGATCAAAATGGACGCGGGGCTGCGCGTGGCTACGGTGGATTTTGGCGGGTGGGATACGCACGAATATCAGAACGACGGCGAGGGCGGCTACATGGGCGACCTGCTGGAAAGCCTGGGCGCGAATCTGGCCAATTTTTACACCGACCTGGACGCGGGGTATACCGGCCGGCTGTCGGTGGTGGTGATCAGCGAGTTTGGCCGGCGGCTGGCGCAAAACGACGCTAACGGCACCGATCACGGGCACGGCTCGGTGATGTTGGCGCTGGGCGGCGGGGTCAACGGCGGGCAGGTGCTTGGGGCGTGGCCTGGGCTGGAGAACGAGCAGCTCTACGATCACGCGGACCTGGCGGTGACGACGGACTACCGCCAGGTGTTCAGCGAACTGCTGACCAACCGGCTGCGCAACGGGAATATTGACCAGGTATTTCCCGGGTTTACGCCGGGAGATGGGCTGGGCCTGTTCCGACCTGGGTAAGCGTGAACCGCGGCGGTTTTGACACACCCGCCGGGAAACGCTACAATAAAGGCGAAAGAATCTTGCATTTCCATGCTCACGCCAGGAGATGATTTTGACGTTTCGCCAGCTTGCTGCCCCAGCGTTCCGGGGCATTCTTATCCTCATCGTTGCGCTGAGCCTGGCGGCCTGCAGTCTGAATCTCACGAATCCGTATCCGCCCAACCTGCAGCCCGCTGCTATCCAGGCCGCCACTGAGCCACCTGACGCGACCGCTACGCTGCCGCCGGTTCAGCCGCCTGCGCGCGCGCCGGTAGAGGCGCAGAGCCTGACATCCACGCCCGGG
>DATCUC010000302.1:0-17452 GCA_036567625.1 Anaerolineaceae bacterium
AGCCGCCCGGCCACCACGCGCCCGCGCCGCGTGCCGCCGATCAATATCAGGCGGGGTTGGCGCTCGCGCACCAACTGCTCCAGGGTTGGGAGAACATCCTCGACCAGCGAATTTTGCGGGGCCTCGATCCACAGCACAGACTGCGCCCCGTAATCCGCGGCGGTGTCAGCGGCGGCGCGCGGGCCAAACACAACCGCGCTCACCGGCCCGCCCAGGTCTATTCCACCGCCAACCAGTTCGGCCAGCAGCGCCGGTTTTTCCGAAAAGACGAGCACATCAGCCATGTTCGCTCCTAGAGAATGCCTTCTTTGGAAAGATACTGCACCAGGTTGGCCGCAGCCTGTTCCACCGGGCCGTCGAGCAGCACGCCTTTGCGCTGCACCTGGCGCGGCGCGGTCACCTGCAGCACTTCCACGCCGTCGCCGGCCGGGGCAAGGTTCAAATCTGGCAGGCTCCACTCATTGACTGGCTTCTTTCCGGCCTGGAGAATGTCTTTCATCGTCGGCAGGCGCGGTTCGTTGATGTCGGTGGTGACCATCAGCACCGCGGGCAGCGGCACTTCCAACACTTCGACCTCGTCTTCCAGGTCGCGTTCGACCAGCAGGCGGCCTTCTCCGGCGGGCTCAATGCGGCACACGGCGTTGAACGTGGGCCAGCCCAAGCGCTCGCCAAGCTGGATGCCGGCTTGCTGGAAATACAGGTCGGCAGAGCCTTCGCCGCACAGCACCAGGTCGGCGCTGCCCAGCTTTTGCACCGCGCCGGCCAGCACGCGCGCGGTAGCGGCCGTATCGGCGGCGCGGAGCGTTTCATCGATCACCAGGGTCAGGTCATCCGGGCCGTGCGAGAGCAGGTCTTTCTTCAGCTTCGAAGTGGCAATCTGCGCCGGCCCGGCGCTGAGCGCGGTCAACGTGCCGCCGAGCTGCTCCGCCAGCTTTTTCCCGGCCTCGATGGCCTGCAAATCAAAATTGCTGATGGCCCATTCGGCGCGTTCCAGTGAGATCGACCCGTCTGGCCGCACCTGAAGATCGCCGGGGTCAGGGGTGATTTTTACGCACACCACAATGCGCATGAGGTCTCCTTGATTGGCTTATTTCCGGCCCAGCTTCAACAACTGCGGGCCGGCGATGTTGTACATAATTTCATCGGTGCCGCCGCCAATGCGCATGAGGCGAATATCGCGCCACAGGCGCTGCACGCGGTGATCCATGGTGTAGCCCAGGCCGCCCAGGATCTGCATAGCCGAGTCAATAACCTCATCGGCGGCGCGCGCTACGTACAGCTTGCACATGGCGTGCTCGTGGCGCACGGGCAGGTCATTGTCCATCATCCAGGCGATCTTGTAGATGTAGTTGCGCATATTCTCGTTTTTGATCGCCATATCCGTCAGCAGATGCTGCACGGCCTGGTAGCTGCCGATGGGTTTACCGAACTGCACGCGCTGGTTGGCGTACGCTACGGCATCTTCGTAGGCAGCTTCGGCGGCGCCGACGGATGCGGCGCATAGCGCCAGGCGCTCAATCTCAAAGTTAGCCATCAACTGCGGCCAGCCTTTGTTGATTTCGCCGATCAGCGCTGTTTTGGGGATGCGCGCATTTTCGATGTAGACCTCATAGGATGGAACCGTCCACCAGCCGACTTTGCTGATTTTATTGAAACGCACGCCGGGGGTATCGGTGGGCAGCAGCCACATCGAAATACACTCATAGGGGTTTTCGCCGCCCGGGTCGCGGGTCATCAGCATAATGTGGCGCGAAATTTCGGCCAGGGTGCAGTACATCTTCTGTCCATTGAACACCACATCGTCGCCGTCAAAGGTGGCGGTGGCCTTGAGCGCGGCGGCATCTGAACCGGCCTGCGGTTCGGTGATACCCAGCGCCACCGGCGCGTCGCCGCCGACAAAGCCTTCCAGCACAGTTTTCTTAATCTCCGGCGAGCCGAACTGGACAATATCGCGGATGGTGATCATGCCCAGGGCATAAATGATACCCAGCGGAAAAGCGCGCTTGCCCAGCGTTTCGCAGACCAACGTCATGGTGAGAATGTCGGCGGGGGTTCCGCCGTACTCTTCGGGAATACCCAGCGAGAGGATGCCCTGATCGGCCAGCGCCTGCCACGGTTCGTAAGGGAACTGGTGTTTTTCATCCAGCTCGGCCATCAGGCTTTCGGGCGCATGGCGCGCCAGAAGCTCTTCCAGGCTGTGGATCAACAATTCCTGCTCTTCGGTCAGTCGAAAATCCATGCGCGGTTCCTTTCGGCTTGCGTTTATCGGGTTGGGTTGTGGGGCTATTCTTTCATCGCCCGCGAAATAATCTTCCCCTGCGGGTCAACCTGCTCGCGCAGGATCCGCAGTTCTTCGTCGCTGGGTTCGGCGGTGACGGTGACGTTCTCGGCGAAAAGCATGTCAAAGCCGGTGTTATCGATGATGTCCTGGCGGGTGACTCCGGGATGGATGCTGAGCAGCATCATGCGCTTGCTACCCGGGTCAAAACCCATCACGGCAAGGGTGCTGATTACGCGGTAGGGGCCGCTGCCGGCGGGCAGGCCGGCGGCTTCACGCGCGCCAGGGCCGCTCAGGTAACCGGGTGAGGTGATGAAATCCACTTTGGGCACGAACTTGCGCCGGGTATGGGGGATTATCGATACGGTTTTCCAGCACAGCGAAGCCAGATCGTTAGCGCCCCCGCTGCCCGGCAGCCGGACTTTGGGTTTCGCATAGTCGGAGCCAATCAGCGTGGAGTTGAGGTTGCCATACTGATCGATTTGCGCGCCGCCAAGAAAGGTGTAATCGACGATGCCGCGCTGGCAGCCTTCCATGATGTCGTCCATGCCCGAGTGCATCAGCGCGTGGGTCTGGGTGCTCGACCCGGCCACGGAGATAGGCAACTTCTCAAGAATGGGGGCCATCGCCCCGGCCTCAAACATGACAATCAAGTCTGGGGCGTGGGTTTTTTGCGCCAGCATGGCCGCCGCCAGGGGCGCGCCGGTGCCAATGACCGCGGTTTTTCCATCTTCCAGCAAATGGGCGGCGGCGCAAACCATTAATTCCATTAGCGTGTATCGCCCGGTTGGCTGCATCGGGTTTATCCTCTCGCGCGTTTGAGCGGTTCGGCGGCGCGCAGTTCGGCCAGGCGATTCGCGCCGCCATTCAGCGCCAGGTAGGCGTCAAAATCAGGGGTGTTATAAATGAAGCGATCGAGGAAGGCTTGCAGGCTTTCCTCGGTGGCTTCGGCAGCCACCCAATCGGCCATGTGGGTTTCGTCGGAGGTGTATTCGAAGGGCATTTCCGCGGGATAGCTGCCACCGGGCACCAGGCAAACCGCGTCGACCAGCCAGTAGGGGATGGCAGTCAGCTCGGGGTGGCGGCGAAACTCTTCGGTGGGGATGATGCGCTCGGCGGTGATGATCAGCCGCTTGGCCGCGCGCGCCAGATCGCGGTCAACGATGTGAATGCCCTCGATCTGCGCGTTGCCGTAGATATCCGCCTGGTGAACGTGGATCACGGCGACGTCGGGGAAGAGCGCGGGCACGGCCAGCAGTTTCTGCCCGGTAAAGGGGCAGGTGATCTCGCGTGCTGCGCTGTAGCGTTCGGTGTCTGAGCCCAACATGGTGCGCGCGGGCAGGAAAGGCAGGCCCATCGCAGCGGCCTTATAGCGCCAGCCCAGCCCGGCGTTGCTCCACTCGGTGGTGCGCAGCGCGCCGCGTTCTACCAGCCGCCGGCCGTGCGGTGACAGCCCGCGCAGCTCGAGGCCAACGATGTAAGAGATGTCGCAGCGGTCCAGTACGCCGCCGTCGGCCAAAATTTGAAAATCATGCGTGCTGCAGTGGCCGCAAAAACCCAGGTTGTGGTAGCGCCGGCGCACGATTTCGTGCAGCACGGCGGTGGGAATGCGCACGCTGCCAAACCCGCCCACGGCCAGATAATCGCCGTCGTGGATAAAGCGTTCCACGGCCTGCGCCACACTCATGCGCTTATCAGTTAGGGCGCGGGATTTCTCCCGAAAGAAGGCGCGCGCGGCTTCAACGTCCGGCGGCATGAATAATTCCCCACTTATTTCTTGCATACACACCTCGTTATGTATACAAACATAATTTATTTTATCAAATAGATAAAAGATTGCCAGTAATTTATGCACACGAGGGTGGTACAACCTGGGTAACCGGGCGCGATTCAGGATGAACATACGGAACAGCAGGAGTACAATGATCTTAGAATGATCCCCGAATTTCCACTGCAGGTACGCAACCTGACCAAATCTTTCGGCGCGCTGCTGGCGGTCGACCGGCTGACGCTGGATATTGCCCGCGGTGAAGTGTTTGGCTTTCTCGGGCCGAACGGAGCAGGCAAGACCACCTCGATCAACATGATGGTCGGGCTGCTCGACCCGACGGATGGGGATGTATTGATTGAGGGCCGTTCCATTCGCGCCGGCCGTAAGCAGGCGCAGCGGTTTATTGGCGTTTGCCCGCAGGAGAACATCCTGTGGGAAAAGCTGACCTGCCTGGAGCAGCTCGAATTTGTGGGCGTCAATTACGGCCTGCCGGCGCGGCAGGCCAGCGCGCGAGGCGCGGAACTGCTGGACGCGCTGGGGTTAAGCAGCAAGGCGCAGGAACTGGCCGGGCGGCTTTCGGGCGGGATGAAGCGCCGCCTGAACCTGGCGCTGGCCCTGGTGCACGATCCGCAGATTATGTTTCTGGATGAACCCGAAACCGGGCTGGACCCGCAAAGCCGGGTGCTGGTGCGCGAGATGATCCGCCAGCTTGCGCGGCGCAAGACGGTGGTGCTAACCACGCACAACATGGATGAAGCCGAACGCCTGGCCGACCGGGTTGCGATCATTGATCACGGCCGGCTGCTGGTGACCGGCACGCCCGAAGCGCTCAAACGCGGGCAGGGCGACGGCACATTGCTGGAGATTGAGATCGATGCGCCGCAAGAGCAGGATGCGCAGCGCATTTTCAGCGCGGTGTTGGGCTGCCTGCAGCCGCTTTTTCCGGGCGCGCTGCTGGCGAACAGCCGGTTGACGCTGCGCGGGCCGGACCTGTCGAACCGGCTGCCGGAGATTTTACAGCGGGTGCAGTCGGTGGGCGCGCGGGTGGGCAGCGTGCATATGCGCCCGGTGACGCTGGAAGATGTTTTCCTGGCGCTGACCGGAAGGGGGCTGCGCGAATGAGACTGCTCAACATGGTGCGCAAGTGTTACCGCGAGCAAAAGCGCGATTTGTGGGTGCTGGGGCTCAGCCTGATGTTTGCGCCTTTGTTCGTGTTCATTTATTACCTGATGACCGGCGGCACCGGTTCGACCTCTTACGCGGTGCTGGTCATCAACGCTGACCGGCCTGCCGCGCGAGCCGACGGTACGCGGCTGGCCGCCGGAGAGGAGATCGTCCAGGCTCTACGCGATCTGTCGTATAAGAGCGGCAACCCGCTGCTGCGCGTCAGCCTGGCGGACGACCAGGCCGCGGCTGAGCGCCAGGTGCGCGACCGGTACGCGGCTGTGCTCCTGGTGATCCCGAAGGAATTTTCCGAAACACTGGCGGCGTACCAGGGCGGGGATACTCGAGCAACCACGCAAGTAACGCTGGTAGGCGACCTGACGAACCCGGCATATACCATTGCGGCGGTGATGGTGATGAGCGCGGCGGATGCGTACATCAACGCTGAGACGCAGGCGCCGCGCCCGGTGACGCTCAACGAAATCGCCCTGGGCGCGTCTAGCTTACGCAGCGAATTTGAAAACTATATACCCGGCCTGCTGGTGATGGCGGTGGTGCTGATGGTGTTTCAGGCAGCAATGACCCCGGCGCGGGATATCGAATCGGGGACGCTGCGCCGGATACGGCTTACGCCGGTCAGCTCGCTGGAATATCTGGGCGGGCTGTCGATCTGGATGACGCTGGTAGCGGTACTGTCGATCCTGATCACTTTCGCTACCGCAGCCGGGCTGGGATTCCGTTCGCAGGGGCCGCTGGGCGCGGCAATCCTGATCGATATTATCGCGGCGCTGTCGGTGATCGCCATTGGCCTGATTGTCGCCTGCCTGTCGAAAACGGTTTCGCAGGCGTTTGTGATCGCCAATTTTCCGCTAGGCTTTTTGATGTTCCTCACCGGGGCAGCATTCCCGCTGCCGCGGCCCACGCTGTTCAACCTGTTTGGCCACGCAGTGAGTTACGCCGATTTTCTGCCGCCGACGCACGCGGTGATTGCATTGAATAAGATCTTCACCCTGGGGGCCGGGATAAAAGACGTTGCGTTTGAGATCGCCGCGCTGGTTCTGCTCACCCTGGTGTACTTTGGTGTGGCGGTATGGCTGTTTCAACGCACGCAGATGCAGCGTTAGACGTTTTCAGGTTTCTGGATGTTCTTCGCGGCGACCGTGTGCGAGAGAAAATCTCTTAAGCGTCTCGTTTCATCAGAAGTGGTGCGCCACATCATTCAGTATAACAGGATCTTTTGAACGATCCGTAGGTGGTATCGAACGCAACAATCGCAATGCCACGTCTTCCATGGACTTATCCGTGACCAATGAGAAATGCTGATAGGGGATTTGCATTGGTGTCTCGTTCGTCAAGATTATGAGAGTTATTGCAGATATTCTTCAAAGATATACATTTTACCGCTCGCATTATAACATTTATTGGAACGTTGAACCTGGAGCGAGCAGATCGGGTTATTGCCATTTGTGAGTCGGCGTGGGATAATTTCTAAGAAGTGGTTATCTTGCACTGAATATCGTTACGATAGGAGTAGCCAGATGGATGGTATTTCGCAAGAAGATGTCTGGCACATTCTCTATGTTGAAGACGACCGGGATGATTTTCTCCTGACGCGTCAAATATTTGCCTGCATGCAGGGGAGAACAGTTCAATTAATCTGGGCGGCAAACTACGACGAAGCGCGGGAAAAAATCCCTCACGGAATCTATGATGCAATCCTGGTCGATTATCACCTGGGCGCGCAGACCGGGGTGGATCTGATTCGTGAATTTAACGGCCAATTGGAAGCGCCGTTTATCCTCTATACTGGCGTGGATGACCGCTCGGTTGACCTGGAAGCTCAGCTAGCCGGGGCAACCCTGTTCCTCGCCAAAAACAACGCTACCCCCGAACTTTTGGAACGCGGGATTCGCTATGCGATCGAGCATAAACGCAATGAACTGGCCTTGCGGGCGATCACCGCTCGCCTGCGATATCAGGCAGATTTGCTAAAACATGTTCATAGCCCGGTGATCGGTACGGATGAAAACTTGCGGATTACCTTTTGGAACAAGGCCGCTGAGGATACATTTGGATGGACGGAGGCTGAAGCACTGGGGCGACCGGGGCGCGAGATATTTCCATCCAGCCTGGACGATTCAAAACGGGATGAGATCATCAGATTTCTGATCGAAACCGGCCATTACGTTGGCGAACTCACCTACCGGCATAAAGATGGGCGCATGATTTCTACAGTGGTGCGCTCTTCGGCCTTAAGGGGAGAAGATGGTGCGTTTCGGGGGCTCGTTTCTTCTATTCAGGATATTACTGAGCGTAAGCAGATGGAGCAGGCGTTGGCAGACTCGGAACGGCAGTTTCGCGAGCGAGTGCAAAACGCCTCAACCGCAATCTACGAAATCGATTTCCGTCGGCGGCGCTTTTCGGTAATCAACGATTCTATGGTACAGCTTACCGGGTACAGCCGCGAATCTGATCAAGGCAGCCGAATACCGGATGCCTTTTATTGGCGCAGGCGCGCTGCTTGCACTATGTCACTAAACTGATGGGCATGATGTCCACCTGACCCCCAACTAGGCCGGCACGGCGATATCTTGCGGGTGGTTAGTCGCATGTTCCATCCGCTGGAAGCGGGGGTGGGAAGATGTCGACTGGGTTCGCCAGCGGCTTAGGATTCAACGGCAGGTGCAGTATATTCCACATCAGGGATTGATCTACTGTGCCCCCAAGGCCAGTTCCGGTATGCGCACGATCTCCATCGGCGCAAGAACAATGGAAAAATTGAAGGTACATTAACAGATGCAGCAAGTTCAGCGAACGGCTGCCGATGAACATTGGGAGGGTAACAACCTGATTTCTCCTACGACGGTAGGCACACCACAGGATCCCAATAACCTGACAAAGAGTTTCCAGTGATCTTACTTACAGTAGCCAATCGCCCATATCTTAGCGAGATGTATTGCTGGAGGCTTCTTGAAGCACACTTTTCAACTGCTCAAGCGCGAGGTAAGGACTTGACAGGATCGGTACCGGGCAGTCCAATCCACCTTCAACATCAAGCACGCGTGCCATCGATGCTTGGGCCAGGATGATCACATCTACGTTTGGAGCAAGATCATTGATCGCCTGACGAACCAGGCGATCATGGGTTTGCATATCGCCATTGCGGACGGCGTCAAAAGCCACATCCACCACGCGCGGCTCAACGCGCATTTGTTTGCCAACCGCGGCAGCGTGTTCCAGCACCAACTGGGTCGAGGGCTCGAGCGTATCCGGGTTAGTAACAATCACACCGATCTTTTCCCCGATTTCCACGGCCCGTTCCACCAGAACCTCGTCAATCTTAATCATCGGAATGTGGACCGCCGGGCGAATCTCATCCACACAGGCCGAAAGAATGGTGCACGTGACCAGTACCGCGCTGGCCTGGATCTCCACGGCATTTTCGACCTGGAACTTCAGCCATTCTATCTCGCGCGTATCCGCGCCCCCGTTTTTGCGAACGCGTTTCAGCATGACCTCATCGAGCACATGAAGAAATTGCACACCTGGCAAAATTTCAGCCCCCAGAAGATTAAATGTCTCGATCAGGTGTGGCATGGTATGAATGCAGACGACACTGGTAGTCATATTGTGTTACTCTCCAAAGAAGATAAAGTCAACAGCGAAAACCCGTTTACCTACCGCCCGTCATGTATGGCCGGCAGTATTCAATCGTTTTGGTCGCGGCGATATCCGCGGTCGGCCGGTTCAACAGCTCGGCGGAACAATAACCAACGTACCCCGACCGGTGAATTGCGGCAAAAATCTCGTCGAAGGGCATGTGCCCCTCGCCGGGCGACAGGCGGTTACTTTCCGCGATATGGACGTGCCACAAACGTCCGGCGTGCGCCGCTTGTTCGATACTCGCGTGAAAACTCGCTTCTTCGATATTCATGTGAAATGTATCGAGCAGCAGGCCCAGATGGGAATGCCCCACATCTTCGATCAGCGCCAGCCCCTCGGCGGCGTTCAGTAGTAGATCAGTCTCATAGCGATTGAGCGGCTCAATCACCAGCCTGACCCCCACCGCCGATGCAATCATGCATGCTTTCCGCAGGATTTGAACGAGATATTCGCGGGCCTGTTCGCGCGAGCCGGTAGAGACCCGCCCGCGAAAGCTCCCTATCGTCACGAGCGGAGCACCGCAACCGGCTGCAAAATGGATCAATTCGATCAGCCGCTGGTAAGCCTGTTCGCGGATATGCTCATCCGCCGCGAGCAAGGTTAAGCCTGACAGCGATGCCTGCGCCCCGCTAGCAATGGCCGCGATTTCCAGCCCCCGATCCTTCACTTGCCACTGTACTGCAGCCGCATCCAGTTGAGCCGGCTCCAGCACAACCAGTTCCACCCCATCGTATGCCAGCGCGGCGGCTTTGCGCAACCGCGTTGAAAAATCCCCTTCCAAGAGGGACAACTGGAAGGGTAGAGTGATATCGGAAGCCAGGGTGGTAACGGCGAGTTTCATACTACAGTTTATCGGTCGTCTTCGGGAAGATCTTCTTCCGCCAGGATTTCACCCGAAACACCATCGGGGCTTTCATCCCCACTCCAGCCCGAACGTTCAATCACGGCCAGCCCGCGCCGCACAATACCGCGCTTTAGCGCCGCAGCCAGCGGGGCATCACGTTCAATATACGCGCGCAATAGTCGTTCATGGTCCTGCAAGGATTGTTCAAGCCGCCCGGGGTGCGATAGGCTGCTGTACCGCAGCTTGAGCATACGCAGCATGAGCGAGTCTAAAATCCGACGCACCTGGTCATTGCCACAGATTTCGGTCTCGATATCCTGAAATGCCACGTTTGCCCAGAAATAGCCTTCCAGATCGCCGGCCTGGCAGGCAGCCGCCATCTGATCTTTGAACGGCTCCAGGCGCACAATATCCGCGTCGCTTGCCCGCGCTACAATTAGCTCGGCAACGAGACTGTATAGATTTGCGCGGACTTCGTAAATATCGCGCACCTCTTTCAACCCTAGTCGGGTGACGCGCGGCCGACGGCGCGGCGGAATTTCCACCAGCCCTTCCTTCTCCAGCCATAACAGGGCTTCGCGCACCGGCGTGCGGCTGGTGTTGAACTGGTGGGAAAGGTCGACCGAGTTGAGATCGTCACCCGGTTGAAGCTGGCCTTCGATGATGGCGTAGCCTACCTGTTCGGCAATCGAGCGCACCAGCGAATCCTGTTGATTGGAGCGATCTAGAATCCGGGCGAGAACAGCATGACCGCCAGTGACATTCTCGGGGATTGGGGCAATTCTTTCCATGATCTGGTCCCTCTTCTGCAAAAGTGTACATTTCGCGCAGGACGAGCGTGGCAACTGGTCTATAAAATGTCGACACTTATAAATTCATCCTGATTATTGCATCCTTCAGAGGGCTTGTCAAGTGCCCAAATTGACCTTAATTGGGTCAAGAATGCCTATTGACAAGCCTTTTTATTCGTGTCATAATGACTTTGCAGCCAATTCTGTCGACACATTAATAATATCGCCAATCATTTCTTTTGGGGCTGCGCTGTTCCTGTCGACACTATCGATCATCCGACGACCTACAGCAGCGGATAACGATTACGGAGGCGATTATGCGCATCATCGTTTTACCTGGAGATGGTATTGGGCCCGAGATTGTATCTTCGGCTGTCGAAGTGATGCAGGCAGCCGGTGAACGTTTTAGTTTGCCGATCGTTTGCGACTACGAAGATGCTGGTTTTGCCAGCTTGGCTAAGTATGGCATAACTCTGCGGGATGAGGTTCTGGAAAAAGCCAGGACGTACGATGGCATTATTCTCGGCACCCAATCGCACATGGACTATCCACCCGTGGAAAAAGGCGGGCGCAACATTTCGGCCGGTTTTCGCATCGGCCTAGACCTGTACGCCAATGTTCGCCCCGCCCGTACACGCCCATTTTTGGGCCGCGGAGCCCCAAACATGGATCTGGTCATTATGCGCGAGGCCACCGAAGGGTTCTATCCCGACCGTAACATGACCGTCGGTTGGGGAGAAGTGATGCCCTCTCCGGATATGGCGCTGTCCATCCGCAAGATCACAGCGCATGGCTCCGAGCGCATCGCCCGCCGCGCGTTTGAGCTGGCGATGAAGCGCCGCAAGCAGGTGACTGCCATCCACAAGGTGAACAGCTTTAAGTTGACCGATGGCCTGTTCCTCGACCAGGTTCGCAAGGTGGCCAAAGAATTCCCGGAAGTGCAATTAAACGATGTTTTGGTCGACGCCATGACTGCCCACCTGGTGCGCGACGCTTCCCGCTTCGATGTGATTGTCGCCACCAACTTCTACGGCGACATCCTGTCTGACCTGGCGAGCGAATTGTCGGGCAGCATAGGGCTGGCAGGCTCGATGATGGCGTCTGATGAGCATTGCTGCGCTCAGGCACAGCATGGCTCCGCGCCTGATATCGCCGGGCAGGATAAAGCAAACCCCTCCTCGATGATTCTCTCGGTGGCAATGCTGCTCCAATGGATTGGAGACCACCAAAATAATCCCACCATCCGCCTCGCTGGCGAGGCAATGGACGCCGCGGTGGACACTGTATTGATGAACCCGGCCACCCGCACCGCGGATTTGGGCGGCACGCTCGGCTGCCAAGCCTTTGGCGCCCGCGTGGCGGAAGCCGTTCGAAAATCCTAATCCCCCTATTGTTCACGGTTAGAAAGGGAGCGCCTGGCAATGGTAGAGATTCCTGATTGGTTATCCGCCACCCTGGCATCGGATGCAGCCGAAGGGCAGAACGTGCTTCCGCTCGAACTGCGGCCAATCATTCCGGGCACCCGCGTGGTTGGCCCGGCTCTGGTGGTGCTCGCGTCACAAGATGACAACCAGGTGATCCGCCATGTGCTTGCAGAAACCTCATTGTCCGGGCAGGTTCTGGTCGTTTCAGGGCACGGTCGCTCGACCGCCGCGACCATCGGCGGATTGATTGCACTGGAGCTGAAGCAGAAAGGTTGCCCGGGCGTGATCACAGACGGTTTGGTGCGGGATTCTGCCGAGATCCGCGCGCTGGACCTGCCTGTGTGGTGCCGCGGTTTTACTCCCATGGCTTCGAACAAGGCGAACCCGGGCGTGATTGGCAGCCCGATCCGGATTGGCAATGCGATTATCCATTCGGGCGACCTTGTCATCGCCGATGACGATGGGGTAGTGATTTGGCCGAGTGAACGGCTCGACGAATATTTTTATAAAGCGAAACGCCGGTTCGACTCCGACCAGGAGCGTCTACGCCGGCTTCGCTCGCATGATTAGCGATTTCTCCTTTCGATGTTGTTGGTAACCGATTTCTGCGAACCGCTCGAACCAGTGGATGGAGGTGCCCCAACCATATCTTCCCTTTCAGGTAACCAGTTCAACTATCAGACGATCACCATTTGGAGGAAAAGAAAATGAAGCTGTCGCGGATTTGGTCTTTGATTGTTGTCGTTCTGTTGTTCACCCTTGTGATTTCCGCCTGCACCCCTGCTCCGGCGGCAACTCAGGCAGCGGAACCAACCAAAGCTGCCCCTGCATATCCTGAACGGGATATTACTCTCATTATCCAATCCAGCCCCGGCGGCGGTAGCGATCTTTTCGCCCGCACGTTCGCCAATGCTGTGACCAATAACAAACTGCTGCCCGTCGTCGTCGCCCCGGAGAATATGCCCGGCGCTTCCGGCGCGGTCGCTTACGCGTATGTTGCTGGCAAGGCTGGCGATCCTTACTTCTTGCTGAATGCTTCGGGCACGTTTATTACCACCCCCATCCTGGGCCAGGGCACGGACGCCGGGAACGTGACCTATAAAAATTTCACGCCCGTCGCCGCGCTGGCGCTGGATGAGATGGTGATTGCCGTCAAAGCCGAGGGCAAGTATGCCACTCTGCAAGATGTCATCGACGCGGCTAAGGCTGCCCCAGATGCCGTCCTGGCGGGCGGTACTGAGCTAGGTTCCCCCGACTCGATTTGCTATTACCTGCTCGAAAAAGAAACTGGCGCCGACTTCAACTACATCGTCTTTGACGGCGGCGACGAAGTCAATGCGGCTCTGCTGGGCGGCAACGTGGATGTCGCCATCGGCAACCCTGGCGATTTCATGGAACTGTACAAAGGCGGTAAGGTCAAGTTGATCGGCTCGTTCTCCGAAACCCGCCTGGCCAGCCTGCCGGAAGTCCCCACCGTGAAGGAACAGGGCATCGACGCCATCTATCAGTTGACCCGCGGTTTCGCCATGCCCAGCGGTGTACCGGCTGAGGCGGTGGTTGCGATCGAAAAAGCCATCCAGGATTACATGAAGACCCCTGAATGGAAAGCGTATGTCACCGAAAACAGCCTGACCGAAAAATACATGGACAGCGCCACCTTTATTAAATTCCTCGAAGAATCCACTGTCATGCACACCGAAGTACTCAAGGCGATGGGCGTGATCAAGTAAGACCCCAGTTTTGGAAAAGGGGTGCTGCCTATTGTCTGGTAGCACCCCGCTTTATAGGAGGATCGTCTACCATGTCGGATGTCATTATCGAAGAAGGTCAAGCAGCGACCCCCGCGAGCGAATACAAGACCGGGCGCAAAAAGGCGGATGCTATCACTGCGGTTGTTTTGCTGGCATTCGCTGCGTATATGATCGCTGAATCGCTGTCGATGCCAATCCAATCGCAATACGGCCCTGGCCCTGGACTTTTCCCGCTCGGACTGGGCATGATCCTGGCGGTTCTGTCCATCGCCTTATTTTGGGACGGCGTCAATCCCAAAGTGAAAGACAAGCCCTCAAAGTTCCAAAACAAGCGTGGGCTGCTCTCCTCCTCACTGGTGGTCGTTGGGTTGGTGGGTTATGCCTTGTTGATCAATTGGTTAGGCTATCTGCTCACCACCTTTTTCCTGGTCCTGTTCCTGATGGGCGTGGTGGCCCGGGACAACCTGAAAACCACGTTTATCACAGCGCTCAGCGTCACCATTCTGCTGTTCCTGATCTTCAATGTAGGCCTTGGCGTGCATCTGCCCAAGGGTCCGCTCGGTTTTTAGCCAAGCCGCCAGTACCGGTAATCGTTTGCCCTCTCATAGGAGGCTGTCGTGGATTTTTTAGACAAACTGCTGCTCGGTTTTAGCGTCGCCCTCACCTGGCAAAATCTGTTATTTTGCTTCATCGGCTGTTTGTTGGGCACGCTGATCGGCGTGCTGCCCGGGGTGGGTCCCATCACAGGCATTGCTTTGCTCATTCCGGTAACCTTTGGGATGGACCCGACCACCGCATTGATCACCATGTGCGGCGTTTATTACGGCGCTATGTACGGCGGCTCGACTACCTCAATTCTCTTAAATGTTCCAGGTGAATCTTCCTCGGTGATCACCTGTATCGATGGCTATGAAATGGCGAAGAAGGGCCAGGCGGCCAAGGCGTTGGGCATTGCCGCCATCGGCTCTTTTATCGCCGGGACATTTGCCATCATCATGTTGAACCTGGTGGCGGAACCGCTTGCGGAATTTGCGGTGACCTTCGGTCCGCCGGAATACTTTGGCCTGACCATCCTGGCCTTGTCGCTTCTGACGGGGCTGGCCGGGAAGTCGCTCAAAAAAGGGCTGATCGCCACCATCATTGGCCTGTTTGTCGCTTTGATTGGCGCGGATACGTTCACCAATACCAACCGTTTTACGTTTGGCTCCATGCAGCTTGTGGACGGTGTAAGCCTGATTGGCGTGGTCGTGGGGCTGTATGCGATCTCGGAAGTAATGGAGAACATTGAAGAACCCGCCAAGCGCATCTTCTTCCAGGCGCGGGTAAAATTCAAAGATATGTTCCCTAGCAAAGAAGAATGGAAGCGAACGATGCCAGTCATCGGGCGCAGCACGATCACCGGTTTCCTGGTCGGCATGCTGCCTGGCGCCGGCGCGACCATGTCATCCTTCATCGCCTATTCGCTCGAAAAGCGTATCAGCAAAAACCCCGAAGCCTACGGCGCCGGCGCGATCGAAGGCGTGGCCGCACCCGAAACAGCCAATAACGCTTCCACCGGCGGCGGGCTGATCACCATGCTAACGTTGGGCATTCCCGGCGGCGGCTCGACCGCGGTGATGTTAGGCGCGCTGATGATGCACGGGCTGCGCCCCGGCCCTCTGCTGTTCGAGAACCAGCCGGAATTTGTTTGGGGTTTCATTGCCAGTATGTATATCGGCAATGTTATCCTGCTGCTTCTCAACATGCCGCTGATCAGTCTGTGGGTGTCTTTGCTGCGCATCCCGTACAACATCCTGATGCCAGGCATCATCGCGCTATCCGCCATCGGCGTGCTGGCCACCGATAACTCCATCACGGATGTGTGGGTTATGATTGTCTTTGGGGTGGTGGGCTACATGATGAAAAAACTTGGCTTCCCGCAGGCGCCGCTGGCATTTGGTTTCATCATCGGCCCGCTGGTGGAAAAGTCATTACGGCAGGCGCTGACCATGTCGCGCGGGGATCCGGGCATCTTCTTTACCCGGCCCATGTCTGCCGTTTTGCTGGTTTTGGCTATAATCTCGCTCTTCTCACCGGTGATATCTAAAACGTGGAAGAATTACAGGACAAACCACCTGAACGCGAACGCCATCAGCGGGTAATCCCGGGAATAACAAATGATCAATGAGGAGAAATGGAAATGAAAGACGGATATTTTCACCGAGTTACTGCGTTAACCCCCACGAAATTCTGGGTCAACAACCCTACGCGGCACGAAGCAGACCTGGCAATCGAAGCTGGCGCGACGGGATGCACCTTAAATCCATCGTATACCCAAAAGATGATTGATCATCCAGTGGAAGGTGCGTATGCGCGTGTCGTGCTGGATGAGGTGATCCGTGAAGTCAGCGATGATGTTGAGGCAGTAGCGGAATTTCAGCGTCGCATGGCGAAACCAATCTGTGAGAAATTTAAGGCGATTTTTGAGGCCAGCGGGCACGAAGAGGGATATGTCAGCATTCAGGGCGACCCGATTCGAGAGGAGGATCCAAACGTTATCATCCACGAAGCCCATGCTAACCGCACAGTTTCGCCAAATGTGTGCTGCAAGATTCCAACGACTGCTTCAGGCTTGAAGGCAATGGAGACTTTACTGCCTGAAGGGATTCCAATGAATGCAACGGAGATATTCGCCGTCCAGCAGGGTCTGGACTTAGGTGAGCAGTACGAACGGCTGGTACCTAGGGGACAGAAGGGGCCAAAGCTGTATTACTCACACATTGCCGGCATCTACGATGACTATCTCAAAGCCTATGCTGCCCAGCATAAGATCGACATCCCGTCCGACTACTTGGTGCAGGCCGGACTGGCGGTATCACGCAAGTTGTACGCTATTGTCAAGGCGGCCAATTACCGCATGTCCTTCATTGGCGGCGGCGCGCGCGGCTTGCATCATTTCACTGAACTGGTGGGCGGGGATGTCAACCTGACCATTAACTGGATCGGTACGGCCGATGCGCTGCTGGCGCAAAATCCACCAGTGGCCAGCCGAATGTTCAATCCGGTTGAGCCGCAAGTGTTGGACGCATTATGCGCTAAACTACCTGCTTTCCAGCAAGGTTATGAGGTTGGAGGCATTCATGTGGACGAATACGAAAAGTTTGGACCGGTCGAGCTGTTTCGCAGTAGCTTTATCAAGAGCTGGGAGCGGGTGTTGGAAATCATAGCCGCAAGACGGAAAGAGATAGCCGCGCAAGCCGCTTGATTTTGTTAGTCAGCAGACATCTAGCCTGGATTTTTACCCATCGGTGGGATAAGTAACGCAGTCGTCGCTTCGTGACATCCTAAGTTCAAGGCCTTTGTTCTGAACAATGGCTTTGAACTTAGTCGATTAAAATATCATTTGTTTGTTTGCTCCAATGTTGGAACTCATACTGCGAGCATTCTGATTGAAACGCAAAGATTAGCGAGATTCCAAGCCACAGATAATTGCACAAAACTGCACCAAAAAAAGAGACCTGCCGCGTTGCCAGGTCTCTTCCTAGTACATTTGGCGGGTGTTTCTCTAAAAACCGCCATATTCGTGCGCCCCCGCGGGGATTCGAACCCCGAACCTACTGATTCGAAGGTCGTCCGAGTCTGTCCCACCTGGTCTTTTAGCTCTTTTTAGCCCTCAAAATGGCCCTATAACAGCACTTTTTGGGCTTAAACGACGTTTTTTCCACCACCCAGCCCCTGCTCTATTTGCCAATTGCAGGCAAATTGCAGGCAGAACTATTCGCGTAAG